>CALHTF010000035.1 GCA_938038815.1 uncultured Acidimicrobiales bacterium
TCACCATCGGCGACATCAACGAAACACCCACCAGCCCCGCAACCGCCACCGGCACCCTCAACGAAAACGCAGCAGCAGGAACGTCGATCCTCACCGCAACCGCCACCGACCCCGACGGCGACACCCTCACCTGGTCCACCACCTCAACCAACTTCGCCATCGACCCCACCACCGGCGAAATCACCAACACCACAGTCTTCGACGCCGACACCGGACCGACCTCCTACACCTTCAATGTGGTGGGAACCGACGCCGGTGGCCTCACTACCAGCACCACGATCACGGTCACCATCGGCGACATCAACGAAACACCCACCAGCCCCGCAACCGCCACCGGCACCCTCAACGAAAACGCAGCAGCAGGAACGTCGATCCTCACCGCAACCGCCACCGACCCCGACGGCGACACCCTCACCTACTCGACCAACGCCTTGGGCTTTGCCATCGACCCCACCACCGGCGAAATCACCAACACGGTGCCCTTCGACTACGAAACCGACCCCACCACCCACACCTTCGACGTCACCGCAACCGACCCCGACGGCCTCACCACCACCACCGCCGTCACCATCACCATCAACGACCTCAACGAAGCACCCACCAGCCCCGCAACTACCGCCCACACCCTCGCCGAGAACTCCTCCGCCGGCAGCCATATCCATACCGGCACCGCCACCGACCAAGACGGCGACACCCTCACCTGGTCCACCACCTCCACCGACTTCGCCATCAACCCCACCACCGGCAAAGTCACCAACAACAAGCTCTACAACTTCGAAGTCGATGTAACCACCCATACCTTCGACATCACCGCAACCGACCCCGACGGCCTCACCACCACCACCGCAGTAACCATCACCATCACCAACGTCAACGAGCAACCGACGGCCATGGCGGCCAGCCCAAATCCGCTCATCGTCGACGAGAACCTCCCGATCGGGCAAACGGTCACCCAGTTCAGCACCACCGACCCGGACGTAGGCGACACGCATACGTACTCGCTCATCAGCGGAGCGCAGGGAGACTTCACGCTCACGACGGCGGGTGCCTTACTGACCAAGGATGCTCTTAACCACGAGGCAACCTCGACCTACACGCTGGTGGTTCGCGCCACCGACGTTGATGGCTTGTTTATCGAGGAGACCTGGACGGTCACTGTCGGCGATGTCAACGAAGCACCAGAGACGGGCGTGGTCATCAACGACGTGGTCGCCGAGGGCGACACGGTCACGATCTCCGTGATTCCGGCCCATAACGACCCTGACGTCGGCGACACCCACACGGTCAGCGTCGTAAATGGAGGCGCCAACAGCGCCTCGACCACGATAAGTGCCGCCAACGAGATCGTGTACACCCATGACAGCTCCGAAACCATCTCCGACACCGTCACCTACACCGTCACCGACGCCTTCGGTCTGGTCGGCACCGGTACAATCGCACTGACCGTTACCCCGGTCAACGATGCTCCGCTCATCGCGAACCAGTCACTGTCGATCCCAGAGAACTCGCCGGCTGGTCCGACAGGCGTATTCGTCGCGGCCAGTGACCCCGACGGTGACGCCTTCACCTTCTCGCATCCGTCAGAACCCGGCGACATGATCGAACTAGATCCAAACACCGGCGAAATCATTGTGCTTGACCCGGCTCAACTCGATGCCGAGACCGTCGCACCGATGACTGGTCCAGTAACGGTCACCGACATTCCGGCCACCGGTACCTCGCTGTCGACCACGGCAACGGTGACCATCTCGCTTTCGAACGTGAACGAGACACCTGAGCCCGACGCGAGCCCCTACGAGTTCTCGGTAATCGAGACGGCGGCGGCTGGTGACGTCGTCGGCACGATTGCGTGGACCGACGTCGACTCGACCACAACCCTCTTGACCCTCGACCCGGCTACGAACCCCGACCTCGATGGCGACGGGACCCTGGCGTACTCCTTCACCACCAATAATCTCGGCGCAACCGGTACGGCAGAAATCGCGGTGAACGATCCCGATGACATCGGAGTCGGCGGCACCACGGTCACGCTCGAGTTCACCATCTCGGACGACGAATCACTATCCACCGTCTTCCCGGTAACGATCAACACCGAACTCGGGCTCTCACCCTTCGCCGGACAAATCATCATCGGCGAGGTACTTTGGGCCGATAATTCGGGCTCGAACGCTACCTATCCGGTAAACGACCAATTCGTCGAGCTCAACAATGTCGGAGCCTCGGCGATCGACATGGCCGGATGGTTCGTCTCTGACGTAGACATCCACCATGGCCAGACCGAAGCGAACTCGTTCGGTACCGCTCCACTGGCAAGCACCGTCGTGCAGCCGTATCAGCGAGCGGTGGTATGGGTTGGCGAACGAACCCAGGGGGCGTTCACACTGGGGGCCAGTGGTGGCCACAACATCTATCAGAACTCGCCAACCTGGGCACTGGCAAAAACCGACGACATCTGGGTGTTCGACGCCGAACAGCGACTCGTGGCCTACATGGCGTGGGGCAACGACGGAACCAGCGGCACCGGCCAGGACGACGATCAGATCTTCGATCGGCCGCCAGCAGAGTTCGGCCTGTGGGACAGCACCTACGAGTCCAACCTCGGAACCGGCCCGCTGATCGCCCGAGGTGACTCCCTCGCCAACGTCGTCGACTCGAATGTCCAGGCATCACGAGAGAGTGGCTGCTGGGCGCCGACGGCCAAGCCGTTGGCCGGAGTTTGCTCACAGATTGATTCACCGACCTTTGCTTCGGACAACGGTGCCCACCGCCAGTCCTCGGCCGGAATCAACAACCATCAGGTCCAGTACCTCGGACACCTGGTAGTCAGTGAGTACTCGAGCGGTGGCGCAGCAACCAACGGTGACTTCATCGAAATCTACAACCCGTCAAACTGGGGCGCCGAGCTTTCGCACTACGACATCTTGATCGAGAACGGACAAGGCAACTTCCAGACCCTTGACCTCGCTCCGTTCGTCCTCAACCCGGGAGAGACCTACGTGGTCGTTCCCAACTCGAGTCTCCAACCCAACGACTACAAGTTCACCGCCGTGGACTCGTTTGATCAATACTTCGGTATCAGGCTGATGCACATTGGACACGCCGGAGCTGGACCTTGGCACGGAGGCGACCACATCATCGACCAGGTCGGTATCGGCGATCTTGTCGATAACAACGGCAATACGGTCGTCACCGGCTCGGTCTACCGCGAAGGCGAGGGCGTGCACCGCACCAAACCCGAACCGGGTCAAGACATCAGTAACGAACGAATGGGACTCGGTATCGGAAGTTGCACCGACACGCACCAGAACCAGGACGACTTCTTCCGAAACTTCGCGCCTGGTTCACCGAATCCTCAGGTGAACGGATCGACCGCCGAGTACTGCGGAATCGACTTCACCACCGAAGGTACTACCGCATCGAATGTCGTCATTTCGCACATCCGTCCAAGTAGTAAAGGGACCGCCAATCCAACCACCAACGACGCGGTGACACTCTTTAACCCGCGAGCCGCAGACGCTTCGGTTGGCGGCTGGAAGATCATCTCGATCAACGGACCAATCATCAGTACGCTCTACACCTTCCCGAACGGGACCACGATCGGGGCGGGAGACCACTACCTCATCGAGCACCCCTCAGTGAACCCCGGAAACCCGGGCGCCTATGACGGCCTGCTTCCTGGCGGAGGCATCCTCGGCGAGATCAACGATTCCATCTACGACACGGTGATCATTCGGGTCGAGAACGCCGGTGGAACGATTATTGATGAGGTCCGGTTCGACACAACGATAACGGCCACCGGTTTGCCGCCTCGTCCGGCGGGAGCACACTTCACCCGAGCTTGGGTACGAGCGTTCGGGGGCTGTGGAGACTCTGGCAACCACGTCGTCGACTTCGAGTACCTCTACAACTCCGGGATGCCAAAGAGCGGCCAAGTCAGCCCGACCTGTTAGGCCCCTGCGTCGCCGACGAATTCGACACAGCAAAGCTCCGAAAGTCGCCTACACTGACGGCCCTACGGGATGTGGCCTAGCTCGGTAAGGCGCCTGCTTTGGGAGCAGGAGATCGTGAGTTCAAATCTCACCATCCCGACAACAGACCTGGCAGAGAAGTTGACTCAACCTGCCAATGGCCGATGGAACACCATGGACGGGCATCCCGACGCGGTCGTTGCGGCTCTTACGCCACCAGAACCAGGACGGGCGGTCCGGATTCTCAGCCCGCTGTTGTCTGGCGTCGCCCACACCCGCGACCAGATCGCCGAGTTCCACACGTACTGGAGCGACCACGCGCTCACGGCGCTCGCCGACCCGCGTCCCGGGGCGTTGGTGGTTCTTGGTGACTCGCTTGCTCAGGGAATCGGGGCCAGTGATCCACAGCTGGGATATCCCCACCAGGTCGCCACCGCGATCGGGGCCAACCAGATCGTCAACCTCTCGCGGTCGGGCGCCAAAATCGCCGACGTTTGTGACGTGCAGCTTCCGGCGCTGGGCGCAACCGAACTTGTCGATCCCATCGTCATCTGCACCGTGGGAAGCAACGACCTGCTTGGACTGCCCGCAAGACCGGGCCGGCTCATCGGCCCGCTCCTTGAGGCCTTGCCTCCTAGCGCGACCATCGCCACGATCCCCGATATCGCCAGCTTGACGGCAAAACGTTTCAATAGACAGCTCCGAACCCGTGCCGCATCGACCGGCCATAGGGTGGCCGACCTCTCGCGGCACCTGCCGAGTTGGTCCGGGCGACAGGCTAAGGATCGGTTCCACCCGAACGACATTGGCTACGAGTGCTGGACCGCGGCGTTTGTCGCCGCCCGAACAGCACAACCCACAATCTTGACAAATCCTTGATTGAACTTTTCGTCAACGCTCACCGATCACTGGGGTACCCCACTCGACCGGGAACCCGGTCACGTCCCCCGAATGACGGAGCGAATCATGAAGTTCATCCCTTCCCGAATACCCGAATCACCTGTGCGAAAAATCCCCGCCAAGCGAAGTATCGCGACCAAAATCTGCACCGCTGTGTCGGTGACCAGCCTTGCCGGAACCCTGGTTGCCCCAGCGGCTATCGCCGATGCAGCGACGTTCACCTGCGACCCCGGCTTCTACCAGGTAATCACCGGCCAGTTCGCCCAGCTTGACCCCCACGCTGGCGACTACACCACGCTCGGCCCCGGTACCAGCAACTACAACGCTATGGGTTACCGGTCGGCCGACGGACTCATGTACGCGGTAGCCGGAACCCATCTTCAACGTATCGACGCCAACGGAATCCGCACCGACTTGGGTGCACTCGACATTCCAAGCGGCGCGTACACCGGCGACTTCGGCGACGATGGCCTGTTGCACGTATCGCGGGGCGGCCGGTCGTGGCACACGATCGATGTCGACACCAAAGACGTCGTAGCGATCCCTGAGTTGAGCGTTTACACCGCAATCGCCGACGTCGCGAATGTCCACGGAACGTTCTACGGCGTGAGCAGTGACGGCGCTCTTATCCGCATCGATCCACAGGCGGGCACCACCGTCGAGGTGGGGCAGATCACCGGACTTCCCGAAAGCCTCAAGAGCTACGGGGCGGCGTGGGCCACCGCGGGCGGAAACCTGTACGTCGGCCGAAACTCCGGGGAGATCTACCAGATCACCGGCTATACCACGAGCTCACCGACCGCCACTCGGGTTGGCTCGGCCCCCGCCACCAACTCCAACGATGGCGCTTCGTGTGCCTATGCGCCTCCGCCAGCCGGGCTCGACGACGTCGACGGCCCGAAATCAGAAAGTGAGCCATCGACAGCCGAGGCTGCTGCCGCGGCAGAGTACTACGAGAACAACTACGCCGAGATTTCTCAAGGTTTCACGCCCGCCACCCAGGACGCCGAGCCAGAACCAACGCCCGAACCAGTAGAACCTGCCCAGACCGACGACTCTACCTACACGGCGTCCGACGCCGGGCTTGGCGAAGGGGCGACTTGCGCCCCGGGCGGCGATGAGGACCGGCTCCCACGTGAGCAGTTGCTCGCGATGAACGTGGTGTCGTCGCCAACAACGCTGTATCAAACCGGTTTCGACGGAACCGGCTTCGACGACTTCACTATTGCGTCGGGTCGCTGGGCAGAGCAGTCGGGCGCCCTTGACCAACTGCACGATTGCGGCAGCGACTACACTGTGCTGCTCGATCTCTTTATGGTCGAGAACTTCCGCTGGGAAGCAAGCTTCCATGGGCTCAGTGGGTCAAACCAAGGCGGTCTCGTGTTCAACCAGAGCTCGCTGGCTTCACGAAGCGGTGCGATGGTGGTCGACCTCGCCGAGAACGGGTCGGTCTTGCGATGGGGTAGCTACGACGCCCGGGGCTACTACCAAAACATCGGATCTGCCACTATCACTGCTCCCGTCCAAGGCCAGAACATCGACCTCGCGGTCGAGGTTCATGGCACGAAGGTAGCAATCTTCCTCAATGGCGCGCCGGTCGCTTCAACCGAAGCCCCGCATGCCGGCGGCATGGTTGGTCTGGTATCGAGCCTGGCTGCGGTCGGTTTCGACTCGGCTGCTCTTACCGCACTACCGGCACCGTCGAACACCGGCTCTGGCACCGAGGCGTAACGATGCGAAACGATCGACGAATCACACTCCTCACCTGGTTGGTACTGGCCATCGGGCTTCTCGCAACCACTGGCTGTTCGGCGGTTCGCGGCGAACTAGTGGAGACGGGCGTCGGCACCGCCGACGCAGCGTTGGACGCCTCGCCCTTTTCGACCGACGAGGTCGAAAACGAATCGGACGACCTCTCCGAGGCCTTCAACTTCAGCGGCACCGAGTTGTTCCGTCGGTCAACGGTGTCGGGTGCGGATCTCTACAACAACGCCCCGATGATCGTCACCTTTGTGACTCCTACGTGTGCGATCTGTCGCAGTGAAGGCCCCCAAGTTGCGGCAGCCGCCGAAACCTACGGCGACATTACCTACGTGATTGTTCACAGCGGCGACACCACCAAGGGGTATGAGAGCTACGCCGACGACAACGGCTTGTTCCAGGAGAACGTGATTCATCTCGACGATGGCGACGGAGTTCTTCTGCGCCGCTTTAGCGTTACGTCCTACCCGACCAGCTTGCTGGTCGGAGCCGACGGAGCGGTTCGTCAGTCGGTTGGTGCGCTGGAGTCACAAGGACTCGATGAAGCAGCGAAAGTGGTCCTCGGCTCGCGGACCTAACCCTACGCAGCCTGCTGTGTGTCGAATCGATAGCCAACGCCCCGAACGGTCGCAATGCGACCGGCGGCGTCGGCGTCGATCTTTTTGCGAAGGTTCGCCACATGCACGTTGATGACATGGTCATCACCGACCCAATGAGGCCCCCATACTGCCACGGCGAGCTCGTTTCGGGTTCGGGCCGTACCCGGTTCATCGACCAGCGCTTCGAGCATGGCCAACTCGATCTTGGTCAACGCGACCGGCCGACCGGCGATGCTTACCTGGTGGGACTTTCGGTCGATTGTGACGTCACCGAGCTGGCTTGGTGAGCGAACGCCAGTGCGGGGGCGCCGCAGAAGCACCTCGATACGGATGAGCAACTCGCTGGGCTCGAACGGCTTCGCAAGATAGTCATCGGCGCCCGCAGTAAGACCCTCGACCCGATGCTCGGTTCCGGTTCGCCCCGTGAGCATCAGCACATACGCGTCGGTTTGTTCTCGCACCCGATGGCAAACCTCCAGCCCGTCGATGTCGGGAAGACCAAGGTCGAGCACGATGACCGCTGGGTCAAAGGCTGCTAGTTCGGCCATCGCCGTCAATCCGTCAGCGACTACCAGCACGTCGTAACCCTTTTTGTCGAGTAGCGACGAGATCAAGATTTGGAACTCAGGCGCGTCCTCGACAACCAGAACCCGTACGCGAGCTGATTGGATCGACGCCATGGTGGGTTTATCGGCACGATCGCCATGTGAACCTAAGGAAAGGATCAGCTGCTTCGCACGAGCGTTGCCCGCAGATGGTGCTGCATTTCCAGACCCACCGCTGCCATATCGACCTCGTAGCTCAGCTCATCGCCGACCACACTGATGACGCGACGGACCGCCGAGACTGCCTTGGCCGAACCGGTCGCGGCCACCGTTGCGGACTCGAGTTCGATCCGGTGAGCGCCAATCGCCGCTTCGTCGACCTCGACAATGCTTCTTTCGTCGACCTCGACAATGCTTCCTTCGTCGACCTCGACGATGCCCGACGGCTGGGCCACCACGAGTTCGACTCGGTCTAGGCCCACCGGGCGGAGGTATCCGGCTTCGGCATGCAGCGGAAGATCGGTCTCGGCGTTCCGGGTCTTCTGCGAGTAAGTCAGGAACGGTTTTCCGACGTGACCGAACGTGACCTCCTCTACGTAAGTAAACGACTCGATCGTCGGATACTCCCCGGCTCCGGTGCCTCGCCACCTGCCCAATAAAAAGCCAAGATGCGCAATATCGGGGTGAAGATCAGGCGTCATCGACCCAGTCTTACAGCTGGCCATCGATTACCAGGACTTTCTCGCGCTCTGTAGTGTGGTTGCGTAAGCACTAAGCGGGAGTACAGCGGATGCGGGGTCGTTTCTTTGTCAGTCTTTTGGCGTTGGTGATGCTGGGGTCGGGTTGCACTGTTCTCACCTTCGGCGGGAACAGCTTCGGTCAACTCGGCACCGGGTCGACCAGCCCATCGTCTTCGCCCACACCCAGCGAAGGTTCCACCTGGTTGAGCGTCGAGGGCGGCTTCGGCCACTCGTGTGGCATCCGCGCCAATGGCACCGCCTGGTGCTGGGGCTACAACTTCTTCGGTCAACTAGGTGACGGCACCACCAACGACTCCGTGGTTCCAACCCAGGTTGGCGCCGCTTCCAACTGGACCGCGATCACTTCCGGACAGAACTACACGTGTGGCATCCAAACCAACGGCACTGCCTGGTGCTGGGGCGACAACTTCTTCGGTCAACTAGGTGACGGCGCCACCAACGCCTCATCGGTACCAACCCAAGTCGGCACCGCCACCAACTGGACCACCATCACCGCAGGCGGCAGTCACACCTGCGGCATCCAAACCAACGGCACCACCTGGTGCTGGGGAGCCAACAACTCAGGCCAACTAGGCAACGACACCACCAACAACTCATCGGCACCAACCCAAGTCGGCACCGCCACCAACTGGACCACCATCACCGCAGGCGGCAGTCACACCTGCGGCATCCAAACCAACGCCACCACCTGGTGCTGGGGAGCCAACAACTCAGGCCAACTAGGTGACGGCACCACCAACAACTCATCGGCACCAACCCAAGTCGGCACCGCCACCAACTGGACCGCTATCACTACCGGACAGAAGCACACGTGTGGCATCCAAACCAACGCCACCACCTGGTGCTGGGGCGACAACTTCTTCGGCGCACTCGGCAGTGGCACGGACGTATCGTCCACCACCCCGTTGCGATTGGAGTCAGGAGTCGACTGGATTCAGGTCAGCGCGGGCGGAGCGACGAGCTGCAAACGATCGACGAGCAACATCGTCTGGTGCTGGGGCAACAACACCTCTGGCCAGCTCGGCCTCGGCGACACCATCAATCGCCTCGGCCCCACACCGCTGCAAGGAAGGTGGACCGATATAGCGGTCGGCTTCGCCCACACCTGTGCGATACAAACCAACGGCACCGCCTGGTGCTGGGGATCCAACTTCTCAGGCCAACTGGGTGACGGAACTACCGACAACTCGCCGGTTCCAACCCAGGTCGGCACCGCTACCGACTGGACCGATATCACCGTCGGCGGCGAACACACCTGTGCGATACGAGCCAACGGCACCGCGTGGTGCTGGGGAGCCAACACGTTCGGTGGCTTGGGCAACGGCACCAACAACGACTCGGCAGTTCCCGTGGCGGTTGCCGGTGGGCACCAATTCACCACCGTTACCGTCGGGCAGTTTCACAGCTGCGGAATCAAGACCGACAACACCGCGTGGTGTTGGGGCGACAACTTCAAGGGGCAACTCGGCAACGGCACCAACAACGACTCGGCAGTTCCCGTGGCGGTTGCGGGCGCAAGTACGTGGGAACTGATCGACGGCGGCGATGAACACACCTGCGGAATCGCCGACCTTGGCGCGATCCGGTGCTGGGGTAGCAATCAAAATGGGCAGCTGGGTAACGCAAGCACCACCGACTCCAACATACCCGTCGATGTCGTTTCTGACCCCGGGTTTAACCACCTGTCCACCGGGAGCCAACACAACTGTGCGGTCCGACCCACGCCGATATCGGACCCGGCGCCCAACAAACTGTTGTGCTGGGGGGCCAACGCCGAAGGCCAACTTGGAATCGGTGGCACAACCCCTGCCGTCGTGAGCGTGCCCGTGCCGATCGGTCCGCCTCCGTCTGGCCAATGGTTCCGGTCAGCGGCGGGCTCAGCCCACACCATCACTATCGCCATCTAGCCGAGCCGTCCTGCCCGGCGCGCCCCACGCCCGATGGCGGGGTGTGACACATCTATCACCGCTTCTTCTAAGGTCTGCCCCTCGGTGTGCCGTAGCGTTGAGAGTCGGCCCAATAACGCCACCTTTGCGTTATTTGCCAGCGGTTCGCATCACTTCGGGTGTTGAGTCGCATCTCAACACTCAGGAACAGATGTCAGAAATCTCACCCCCCGTCGACGCGCCAGCCGCCGTCGCTGCCCCCTCCGCCGCCGATCGCATCAAAGACGCCTGGCTCTCCAACCCCAAAGCCGATCTGCTTTCGGGCCTGGTTGTTGCGCTGGCCCTGATCCCCGAGGCGATCTCGTTCTCGATCATCGCTGGTGTCGACCCCAAGGTTGGCCTCTACGCCTCATTCTCGATCGCCATCATCATCTCGCTCGCTGGCGGACGCTCGGGCATGATCTCCGCCGCCACCGGCGCTATGGCCCTGGTCATGGTTCCGCTCGTTCGTGACCACGGCGTTGCCTACATGTTTGCCGCCACCATCATGGCCGGATTCCTCCAGGTCGGTCTCGGCTATCTGGGCGTGGGCGAACTGATGCGGTTTGTACCGCGGACCGTCATGGTCGGCTTCGTCAACGCGCTCGCCATCCTCATCTTCTTGGCCCAGGTTCCGTTCATCTTGTTCCGGGCCGGCCACGGCAGCCCCGAGATCACCGGCAACCTGCCGCTCAACCTGGCCTTCATCGCCATCGGCCTCGGCATTATCTACGGCCTTCCCCGCATCACCAAGGCGGTGCCTTCGCCGCTCGTCGCCATCGTCTTACTCGCTGGCGCCGCCATGTACTTCGACTACGACCTGCCCACCGTGGGCGACCAAGGCGAACTGCCAAGCGCATTGCCGTTCCTGAGCCTCCCCGACATTCCATTCACCATGGAGAGCCTCGGCATCTTGTTCCCCTTCGCCATCACGCTCGCCTTGGTCGGCCTCCTCGAATCGCTGCTCACCGCTCAACTGCTCGACGACCTCACCGATACGCCATCGGACAAGAACCTCGAGTCGCGGGGTCAAGGCATCGCCAATATCGCCACCGGTTTCCTCGGCGGCATGGCCGGCTGCGCCATGATCGGCCAGTCGATGATCAACTACCGCTCCGGCGGACGCACCCGCCTGTCGACCCTTGCGTCGGGTGTGTTCCTGCTCATCCTTATCTTGCTGCTTGGCGACCTGGTCGCCCAGATCCCGATGGCCGCTCTGGTCGCCGTGATGATCATGGTTTCGATCGGCACGTTCAACTGGCGCAGCATCAGCCCCCACACGCTCAAGACCGCACCGCGGCCCGAGACGCTCATCATGATCGCCACCGTGGCCATCGTGGTTCTCACCCACAACCTCGCCTACGGCGTCGGCGCCGGCGTCGTGCTTTCGGCGATCATGTTCGCCCGCCACGTATCCGACATCGTCAAGGTCACCAGCGTGGTCGACCCCGACAACGTCGAGCGCCTCTACGCCGTAAGCGGCGAACTGTTCTTCGCCTCGACCAACGACCTCGTGAAGCTGTTCGACTATGACTCGGTAAAGGTCGAACGGGTCGAGATCGACCTAAGCGCCGCCCGTATCTGGGACACCACTGCAGTGGCTGCCCTCGATGCGGTGGTAGCCAAGTTTGCCGATCGAGGCATCGAAGCCGAACTGGTCGGGCTCAACCCCCACGCCGCCAGCCTCCACGAAAAAATGACCGGCAAAGTCGCCGCTCACTGACTCTGGTCGCCGCGGCTCCAACTTTGGTCGCAGCGGCTTCAACTTTGGTCGCAGCGGCTCCGCCGCTGCTCTGCGCTTCGCTATTTTCGACCACCGGCGCCCCTCGCCCTCCGCGAGCTCCGGGCTCTTCGTCCGCTTTCTGCAAGCGCCCTGACTATGGGCCTTGGTCCGCCAGGAGGGTTTGGCAGAGGTTTCGGGTCTGGTCGTCGAGGGGAAAATAGCTCTCGATTCGGAGTTCCTCGAGGGTGACGTTCTGCGGGGCGTTGAACTCGGTCATCGTGGTGAGGAAGCGCATCGCAATGTCGCCGGCCCGAAAGTCGACCCCCAGCATCGGCTCCTCGGGTCCGCCAAGATCAGGCTGGCGCCAATCGCTCGGTACACCAGGAGTGTTGATCAACTCGTCGAGCAGTTCAGCCATCGCGTTGTCGTAGGGGCGATGGAACGTCTCGCGCTGAAACCGGCGCAGAATCGTGGCCGCAGTGACCTCCCAGTCACCGACCATGTCGCGGCTCGCCGGGTCGAACAGCAACCGCAGAACGTTGAACTCACCCGGATCGGTAGCGGCAAGATCGATATCGGCGAGCAGAAACAGCCGAGCGCCGGCACGGTTGGTCCGGAGCACGTTGTACAACCGGTCGACCACCATCATCGGAAACGGTTCGTGGTGCTCGAGCATCGTGGTGACTGCCTCGCCGAGCGGACCCGACAACAACTCGTCGACCGAAGGCTCCGAGAAACGGGCATCGAACCCGGCGGCGCGAAGCAACTCGTTGGTGTCGCGCATCGGAACTTCGAGTGCCTCCGCCAGAACCAGCACCATCTCCGGGCTCGGATTCGAGCGGCCGGTCTCCAAGAAGGAAATATGGCGGGCCGAGACCTCAGCGACGAGCGACAAGTCGAGCTGGCTCATCCCGCGGTGGCTGCGCCAATACCGCAGCAAGGCAGGAAACACACGTTCTCTCGACGGATCTCGAACGGTCGTCATGACCTCATCGTAGAGAACCCCTCGGGGGCCAACACTTACGTGATCAGGTAATCGACAGTCTGGCCGCCCACCCGTACGTTGCTGGTAAGGCACCAGGTCGCCGGTCCACCGGCGCAGAAGAAGTAGGAGATACGTCCATGAGCGCCATCACTCTTGCCGGAGCTAGCCGCCAAACTGTCGAACTCGACGGCCACTCGGTGAGCTATCAACAGATCGGTACCGGCCCGAACCTTGTGTTCGTGCACGGTTGGCCGCTCAACGGCAACACCTGGCGCAACGTCGTGCCGCACCTGCCCGGTTGTACGAGCTACGTCATCGACCTTCCCGGGGCTGGAGGGTCGAACGGGCCTCGTGAGCATGCGCTGACCATTCGCAACCATGTCGATTCGGTCGTGCAGTTCATCGATGCGCTGGCCCTCAAAGATGTCGTAGTCGTCGCCCAAGACAGCGGTGGCATGATCGCTCGTTTCGCAGCCGAGAAACGACCTGGCGCAGTGCGAGGGCTCGTCCTGGTCGGCACCGAGATTCCCGGCCAGCACTCGATGCTGGTCCGGTTGTTCAAGTTTCTGGGCAAACTTCCCGGAGCGAAGGCCATGTTCCGGTTCAGTATGGGCAATCGCCTCATCGCTCGGTCGCCCTTGATCCTTGGCGGAACGGTGCATGACCGGTCGCTGCTCGACGGCGAATTCCGCGACAACCTGCTCCACCCCATCCTCGCCGACGACGACACGATGGATGCCGTAACCGAGATGATTCGAAAGTTCTCCTTCGCCGATATCGATGCACTTGCCGACGTGCACCCCAAGCTCACGATGCCCGTGCTGCTCGTGTTCGGAGAAGACGACCGGTTCTTCCCGATCGATCACGCACGAGCGATGGCGAAGCAGTTTGGTGGCCCAACAACCTTTGTGGCGGTTCCCGACGCAAAGCTGCTGGTTCATGAGGAACACCCCGAGCTCCTCGCCCAAAAAATCGAACACTTCGTCGCCGACGCTGTGGCGGTCGACTAGCCGCCTACTCGTTACTCAGGTGCAGCCGAAGGTTGGTTTGAACCTCGGCTCGTAGCGCGCCGGGCACGCCGGCTGGTTCTGCGAACTCTGACCACTGAGCAACGACGTCGAGGACCTCGTCGAGGATGCGGTTGCCTTCGTTGACCGTAAGGTCGGCGGCCACCGCCAACGAGGCGATGTCGGATCGGGTGAACTCATCGGTCCGGCCGTTGATACTCATCTGATGCTTGCTGGTCCAGTTGCCGTTCGGGTTGTACGAGTAGGTCACGTCGTACGCCGGCGACAAGGTCCATTCGCCCCGGCGATCCATCAAGAAGCTGATGTTCTTCGTGTGATCGTCCTGGTTACGGGCGACGACATTAAACACCGCCCGGCGGAACTGTTCGACCAGGTCTGGGTGCGGCAACCGAAGCTTGCGCATCACCTGCAGCGCTTGTTCGTAACTGTGTGCCCCCGCCATGTTGAAGTCGAGATGGTCGAGGGCGGCGAGCGATTGGAGGTGCAACTTGTCGCCATCGACTCGGTCGAAGCGTTCGGTCATGAAGTGAGCCCGGTCGCCTTCGGTCAACAGACGGGTTCGCGAAAGCGCGATGCCGGCGGCGCGAGCCATGTTGGAGTACGCGAACTCAACCCGTCCAAACCCGAGCGGGTCGGCGAGCTCTTTGTCGCGGTTGCCATCGACGCCATCGAACTTGAGCAGCCAATGAGTGAACGATCGCGGTTGGTTCAGTTGCCCCGAGCGAATCTCGCCGGTCGATTCGTTCCACGCGATCACCGCCTTCGCCCGGGCACCGCCCGCCGAGGTGCCGACCCGAATGATCTCGGTGAGATCGTCATGGTTGGGGTTAGTGGCCGATAGCGCGAGCTGCGCTTTGGGGGCGATTGCCTTTTGGGCCAACGAAACCAGTTCGGCGATGTCGAGCGGCGAGTTCGAGGTGTCGCCTGTGTCGACCGCCGGTGCGAACTCGAGCGCACCCATGCCTCGAGTACCGACATAACAAAGTCGCTCGACCGGGTTGAACTCGTCGACCGATCGGCCTTGGCGAACAAGCCATGCGTTGATGAGCGCCGTTCCGAACTTGTCGGGGAGCGAGTCGGCCAACATGGCCGGCAACCCCTTGTAGGTTTCGCGCGACAGCGACGGAAAGTTCCACACTCCCCGACCAAGAGGCATCCGTAATGGAGCGAGTTCGATACCGCTTCGCAGGAACGCTGGATCGTATTCGTAGTCGCCGAGCGCCCGGTCCGGGTCCCAGCGCACGGCACCAACCCGGGTTCCCCAAAGCCTGACCTCGGCGACCGTTGCGCTCACGCTTGGTCGCCCCAGGTCCAGTTCGGCGAGTCGGCGGTTCGATCGTCGCGGGTTGGTTGATCGAGTTCGCTTATTGGGCTGACCGCTGGTTCGGGCACCGTCGATTCGAGCGCATCGAGCAAGTCGAGGGCGCGCAGCACCGACAAGAACGTGTCGAGACTGACGTCGTTGCCCCGCTCAAGGATCGATGCGGTCGAACGCGAGATTCCGGCGCGGCTGGCGAGTTCGGCTTGGGTCATTCCACGTGACTTGCGAAACGCCCGCAACCGCTCGCCGAGCAGTGATCGTATTTGTTCGTTAGATCGATGATCGATGCCCACAGGCTCCCGTTACTCCATATATGTATGACTTCTCATGCGCTTCTGTCCGTTCACCACAGTTTTGCATGAATATTCATACATAATATCGGCCATCAATGTATGAAATCAACGACATTTCTTCCGAATATGGCAGTTGGTGTCGTACTTGTCATACACATCGCCCCCACCGACCAGGTGGGCCGGCGGCCCATCGGTGCCTCCTCGGGGCATCGCCGACCACTAACTTCGCGAGCATGACTCGACCGATCGCTGTCGCCCCCGCAACCCGACCCGAAATGCACGACGTACTCACCGCAGCGGTGCTTCGGGCCGGCGGCACCATCGCCCCGCTGGCCGACGCTGAGGGATTGATCTTCGCCGACCCGGGCGCGGCGGCCGAGTACCCGACGCTCGCGGCCCAGATGCCAAACCTCACGTGGGTCCAACTCCCGTACGCCGGAATCGAAACCTTCACCCAACACCTCAACCCGGAACTCACCTACACCTGCGGCAAAGGCACCTACGCCGAACCGGTGGCCGAACATGTCGTTACCCTTGCCCTCGCCGGGCTCCGCGACATCTGGAAGTATGTCCCGGCGACCGCCTGGAACGACCGCACCGGTCGCAACCTGCTGGGCGCAAACGTCACGATCCTGGGCGGCGGAGGAATCGCCGAACACCTGGTTCGGCTACTCGAAAATTGGCGTTGCGAAATCACGGTGGTACGCCGCAGCGACGAACCGTTCCCCGGAGCGCACACGACGGTTCCGACCAGCGAACTCCACAACGCCTTGGCTACCGCCGACGTTGTGGTGTGCGCATGGGCTCTCACGCCCGAGACAACCGGCCTGCTCGACGCTGCCGCGTTCGGCACCATGAAGGACGACGCCTGGCTCATCAATGTTGGGCGCGGCGCCCACGTGGTCACCGATGACTTGGTCGCCGCCCTCAAAGCCGGAACGATCGGCGGAGCAGGGCTCGACGTGACCGACCCCGAGCCGCTGCCATCCGGCCATCCGCTTTGGGAGATCCCCAACGCAATCATCACCCCCCATGTGGGTAACACTCCAGAGATGGGACTTCCGCTAATCGCCGAACGGGTCGAAACCAACACCCGCAACTTCATCGCCGGCCAGCCATTAATCGGTCTCGTCGACCCGGCCGCCGGGTACTAAGCCATGTCGTACGCGGCCAACGAGTTATTCGATCTCACGGGCAAGGTTGCCACCATCACCGGTGGCAGCCGGGGCCTCGGGCGAGAGATGGCGTTGGCGTTCGCCGCCAACGGCGCCGACGTGGTGATCGCCAGCCGCAAGCGCGAGAACTGCGAGTCCTTGGCGGCCGAGATCACCGAAACCACCGGGCGAAAAGCCCTGCCGGTCGCCTGCCACGTTGGCGACTGGGACCAATGCGACCAGCTCACCGAGACCGTCTATGAAGCATTCGGCCGGTGCGACATCTTGGTCAACAACGCCGGCATGTCGCCGCTCTACGAATCGCTCGAACAGGTCACCGAAGCCCTGTACGACAAGGTGATGGCGGTCAACCTGCGGGGGCCGTTTCGGTTGTCGGCGACCTTCGGGAAACGTATGGCCGAAAGCGACGGCGGCTCGATCATCAATGTGAGCTCGATCGCCGCCGAGCAACCTACGCCGATCGAAGCTCCCTACGGTGCCGCCAAGGCCGGGGTGCACGCGTTTACCAAGTCGTTCGCCCGCGAGTACGCACCGTCGGTTCGCGTTAACACGATCATGCCCGGACCGTTCCTGACCGACATCTCCAACGCCTGGCCACCAGAGATGATCGAGGCCCTCGAACGGTCGCTTCCGTTGGGTCGGGCCGGTCAAGCGAGCGAGATCGCGGGCGCCGCCCTCTACTTGGCCAGCGGCGCGTCGTCGTTCACCACCGGCGCAGTGATCAAACTCGACGGCGGCGCCATCTACGGCACCAGCTAGAAGATCCCAAAGTAAGAACGCGGGGTCTGACCCCGCGTTCTTACTTTTAGAAGAAGATCTCGCGGAAGTCGTTGATTACCAGCACCGTCAACAAGATGATGATGCCGACATGGATCACCGTGACCGGCTTCTTCCACTTGTGATCGGCCACCCAGAAACGGCGGATGCTGAACACGTTGGCGAAGATGGCAAACGTGCCGAGGAAAACCCCGATCCACGGGCCGATATCGGCCATGACCGACACGAGCGGGGTGACGAACGGGAAGACAATGTAGGTCAGCAGACACCGCACCGCGCTCACGAAGATGCTCTTCGAAAAGCCGCCTTCGATCTCGGTGTCGTCGGCGCCGCGTACGTCGGCGTCGACTGCTGGGTCCAGTGAGGTCACCTAGAGAGTTTGCCACGAATTCGCGGCGTGCGGTGCTTCGTGGCGGCGCGGAGTTCGTCGAATTTAGCTGGTTGCGTCGGAGCGGCGCAGGACCAAGAACCACGTAAGCACCGCCGACACGGCAAGAAGTACCAACGACTCGAGTCCGGCCTTGGCGAACGACACGTTGTCCATCGATGCCCAGATGCGGGTGGCGAGGGTGTCGAAGTTGTTGGGCCGCAAGGTGAGGGTGACCGGCAGTTCCTTCATGGTCGACAACAACACAAGCCCCGCCGAGGCCAAGAGGCCGGGAACGATGATGGGTAACTCGACGGTGAAGAATCGGCGAATCCGGCCGGCGCCGAGCATTCGGGCGGCGTCTTCCACCCGTCCGGGTACCGCAGCAACCGCCGCCTCCGACGTGAGCGACGCCTGGGCGCCAAAGCGCACCATGTACCCGAGCAGCAGCAGAGGCAACGTCTGATAGAAGGGGTTGAGCAGGTCGTTGCGGGAGAACCACCAGACCATCGCGAGGCCAAGCACGATGCCCGGCAGCGCAAACCCCACCACCACCGCGGCCGAAGTAATGCTGCTGAGCTTGCCCCGGTGGCGGGCCGACAAATAGGAGATGGGCAGGACCACGATCACGGTGAGCGCAGCTGCGGCGAGGCTCACCATGACCGTTGAGCCAATGGCACCCCACAGCCCGTCGGTACTGATGGCGAGCGCACCTCGGGTCCGGCCCGAGCGGATGCCTTGCAGCACCCAGTCGGCGAGCGACACAACAGGCCCGACTAAGGCGAGAAGAAAGAACAGGCCGAGACCGCCGGCCGCCAACCAGCGACTGCGTTGCAGCTTGATCAACAATCCCGAGCGCTTGGCCGAATCGGGGAACACGGTGGCGCTGCGCAGCGACCGGCTCTCGAGGGTCACGGCGGTGATTGCCGTGATCGCCAACAACAGGCTGAGCGCCATAAACAACGGTTGGTTGCTCAGCCCGTTCGACCAAATCACGCGAGTCATCGTGTCGTAGCGAAGCAGCTGCACCGCCCCGAAATCCGAGATCGTATACAGAAACACGAGCAACGAACCCGCGAGGATCGAGGTCCAGATTTGGGGCACCACGATGGTGCGGAACACCTGGCCGGGCGAACGTCCGAGGAGCCGAGCCGACTCCTCCAACGACGCCGGCATCCGGCGGAGTCGCGCCGCCACCGGCAAGAACACGTACGGATAGGTGAACAGGGTGAGCACCGCCAGAGCGGCCCAGAAGCCGGCCAGCTCAGGAAGCTCGAAGCCAAAGGGTTCGACGAGGCGATCGAGGATTCCGCCTTTGGCGAAGGCGCTGATGAGGGCGGTGGCTCCGACGAACGACGGAAATACCAGCGGCAGCGGAGACAGCACCCGCCAGAACGCTGCTCCTGGTACATCGGTGCGGATGGTGAGCCACGCCAAGGTGGTGCCGACGACCGCAGAGGCGGCGGCCACCGATACCCCAAGCCCGATCGACCGCAGGAACGGGTGCCAGGTTCGAGAGGTGGTGAAGATTTCGCCGAAGTCCGCCCCCAACAACACGTTGCGGTAGACGATGAACACCAGCGGTGCAGTAAACACCGCGGCGACCACGATGGCTGCCAAACGCAGGAGTCGGTTCGGGGCGAACACGAACGAGATCTTGGCCCTTCCTGGATCGGGTCGCTACTTCTGGATGCCGCTGTTGTCGATCAGTTCCTGGGTGCCTTCGAGGCCACCAGCAAGGTCGTTGAGATCGACGGTGATGCTGGCAAGGTCGGTGAGCGGCGCCAGACCATCGGGGGCGGCCACACTGGCGAGCAACGGGTATTCCTTCTCGCCGTTGGCCGACAGTTCTTGCGCCTCGGGCGAAAGCAGGAAGGCGATGAGTGCTTCGGCGGCTTCGGTGTCGTCGGAGTACGTCACCACACCAGCGGCCGAGGTGATCAGCATCGAGCCGATATCGCCGGGTTCGAACACGTGGTTGGCGGCGGGCAGGTCGGGGTTCTCTTCGAGGAACTCGAGTAGGTAGTAGTGGTTCACCAGCCCCATGGGCACTTCACCTCGGGTCACGGCGTCGACGATCGGGCCGTTCTTGGCGTAGTTGGGGGCATTGTTAGCCGCCATGCCAGCGAGCCAGTCGGCGGTTGCGTCGTCGCCGAGCATGCCGCGCATACCGGTCACGAAGTCTTGGAACGAACCGTTGCTGGGCGCAACACCGACCAAGCCAGCGAACTCGGGTTTGGTGAGGTCGAGCACCGTCGCGGGAAGTTCGGCTGGGTCGACCAGTTCGGTGTTGTAGACCAAGACGCGAACTCGGCCGGTGACGCCGATCCAGTTGCCGGTGGAAGCTTGGTAGTCGCCCGAGATCAAACCTTTGGTGTCGCTACTCAGCGCAGCGAGGTGGCCGTTCTGGTCAAGAAAGCCAACCGCTCCAGGGCTTTGGCCGATGTACACATCGGCGGGCGAGTTATCGCCTTCGGTATCGATGGTCAGCGCCATTTCGGCCGACCCGCCGTAGCGCACATCGACCGTTGCGCCGGTCTGGGCTTCGAACAGGTCGAGCACCGGTTGAATCAGGTCTTCGCCGCGTCCGGAGTAGACGGTGATGGTCGTGCCCTCGAGCGGCCCGGACTCGATGAGATCGGCGTCGGTGGATGAGCCACAAGCTGTCAGTACCATCGCCAACACCAACGCAAGGACCGAGGCTCGAATACCGAGCGACGATCGGTTCGAAGGTTCAGAGTGAGTTGCCATGCGGTGGACTGTAAAGCATGCCTTACATGCGCCGCAAGGCGTCCCCTATGTGACATTTGACGGCACTCGGTTACCGTCCCGCCGCTTCGCTGGGACACTATGAGGTGCAGAGCCATCACGACGACGTCGTGACCTGGCCAAGGTCACCAAAGGTCACTAGGAGAACCCCAGAACTATGTCCGACGAAGCAGCCGAACTGTCGAAAGAAGAAGCCGACGCATTCCGCGAGAAATGCCGAACCTTCCTCGCCGAGAACGCCTTTGGCCGCGACCGAGACTCTGATCCTCGTAGTGAAAAGAGCATGGTGAAGACCAAGGCGTTTCAGGCCAAAGCCGCCGAAGCCGGACTCGCCGGGCTCACCTACAGCACCGAATATGGCGGCGCCGGCCTCACCAAGGCCCACGACCGGATCTGGCGTGAAGAGATGACCGCCTACGGCACGATGATGTTCGATCTCACCATCAGTCACGGCATGTGCCTGCCGGTACTCAACCAGTTCGGCACCGAAGAACAAAAGAAGCAGTTCATGCCGGGCAATATTTCGGGCGAGAACATTTGGTGCCAGATGTTCTCCGAACCAGGCGCCGGCTCCGATGTGGCCAGCCTGCAAACCAAAGCGGTTCTCGACGGCGAAGAGTGGGTCATCAATGGCCAGAAGGTTTGGACGACCCTGGCGCACCTGTGCGACTACGGCATCCTCGTGGCCCGGACCGACCCCGACCAGCCCAAGCACGCCGGCATCTCGATGTTCATCGTCGACATGAACGACCCGGCGGTCGAGATCCGCCCGATCCACCAGATCGACGGCGGCATGCACTTCAACGAAGTGTTCTTCACCGACCTGCGCATTCCCAAGGACTGGCTCGTTCCGCCAATCCACGACGGCTGGCGCTTGGCCACCGCGATGCTCATGTACGAACGCGTCGCCATCGGCACGGGCGGATCAAGTGGCGTCAACCACGAAGCCGCCGACCGCCTCATCGCTACCGCCCAAAAGCGTGGCCTCATCAACGACCCGGTTCTGCGCCAGAAACTGATGAAGCTGTACTCCCAAGAGACCGCCAAGAGCCTCGTCTCGATGCGGACCCGCTCCGAGCTCAAAGCTGGCAAGGCTCCTGGCCCCGGTGGCTCGCTCGGCAAACTGCATGGCGCCACGATCGCCACCATGGTGCGCGACCTCTCGCTGGAGATTGTCGGCGCCGAAGGGGTGGCGTGGGATGCCGAAAGCCCCGATGGCGATCGCTGGTCAAAGGGTGCGCTCTCGAGTTTCCAAGCAGGCATCGCTGGTGGCACCAACGAGATTCAGCGCAACATCATCGGCGACCGGGTACTTGGTCTCCCCCGCGAACCATCGGTCGACAAGGGCAAGCCGTTCAAGGACTTGCTGGTCGGCACCCAGGACACCAACTCCTAGAGCCCCATGGCCGACGAGGTCGACCAAACCGAACCCGAATCGCTCTTTACCGGCGACGCTCGGCTTCGCCATAACGACACCGTGGTCGGCACGGTTCGGGTCGAACTCACGACCAACACCGACGACCGCTACGACGCGACCTGGCATGGCCGGATCTTGGGTTCGGATTACGTGATGTGGGGCATGAACCACAAAAAGGTTGATCTCGATCTCCCCGACGGCCAAACCGTGACCTGCGTGGTGCTCGCCACCGGCAAACTCCGAGGCCTAGGCAACGCCCCAAACCCCCAAGCCCCCTGAACCAGGAGGGAAAAGCGCGCGCTGAGGCGCGGGTTGCGCACCCGGTTCGGGTTTGGGGGCTCGTGGGGTGCGTGGGAACCGGCAGTCTGGTCCGATATATTGCGATTCTGTGACGAATTGTCTTTACTACCTGGCGAAAGTACGGCAATCTGGGGCCATGCTGACTCCGGCGAAGTTGGCGGCGTGACTGGTGTGTTGCCCGCCGAACGGCAAACCAGCCTCGACCGAGGCTTTGGTGACCGCGTCCACGATGTCCTTCACGCCCACAAGCGATCCGACAGTCCGCTGCGGGGTGCCGGCGGCCAATTGACGCTGCTAGCGGTGATGTTTGGTTTCTACCTCGGCGTGCGGGGCATCACCCAAACGTCGGAAGATCTGGCCCTCGCCAATGCCTACGACATCTTGAAATTCGAGGCCGAACTCGGCATTGCGTGGGAGCGCCAAGCCCAGCAGTACCTGCTCAACCGTTCGAACTGGATGAGCTTTTTCAACTGGTTCTACGCCTGGACCTACTGGCCCGTTCTTGCTGGTTCGCTCATCTTGTTGTGGTGGCGCGACCGCAAGCGCTACCTGCTGTACCGCGATGCCTTGATCGTGTCGGGTGCGGTTGGCCTGCTGATCTTTGCGCTCTACCCCGTGGCGCCGCCCCGGTTCCTCGACGGGTTTGTCGACACGGTCAGTGCCCACTCTCGCCACGTGATCGCCCACCCCAAAGCGCTCATCAATCCCTTCGCTGCACTGCCGAGCTTCCACGTTGGTTGGCACGCGTTGTCGGCGCTGATGATTGCGTCGATGGTGAAGCGTTGGTGGATTCGGGGCCTGATCATGACCCCGACCGTCATCATGGCGATCACGGTTATCGTCACCGCCAACCACTACATCGTCGATGCCGCAGCCGGCCTCGTGCTGTCGCTCGCGGGCCTCGGCATCATCGTGATGGTGCGGCGCAACACCATGCAGGCGGTCAATAGGGCGACCTAACCCACCTGGCCTTAAGCTCGGCTGCCGTGGCAGCGACGAAGCTTTGGGGAATTTGCGGCGGCAGCGGATCGGGAAAGTCGACGTTGGCGTCGGCGCTGATCGACCAGCTCGGCTCCCGCGGATCGATCCTGAGCCTCGACTCGTACTACAACGATCTCGGGCACCTGAGCTTCGAGCAACGGTGCGGGGTCAACTTCGATCATCCCGACAGCCTCGACATCGAACTGTTCTGCCAGCACCTCGACCAGTTGTCCAAAGGCGAGCCGATCGAGGTGCCCACCTATGACTTCAGCTCGCACAACCGGGCGCCGGGAACAACCAGATTGGCGCCCGGCGAGTCGGGCCACATCGTGGTGGTCGACGGCATCTTGTTGATGGGCATCCCCGAGGTGCGAAGCCGCCTCGACCAACTGGTGTTTCTCGATGTGCCGGCGGAGCTGCGACTCGAACGACGGGTCGAACGCGACGTTGCCGAACGAGGCCGCATCGCCGAAGAAGTGCGAGACGTGTTCGCCGCAGTTGTCCGACCGATGGAGCTCGAGTTTCTCGACCCGATGGCGGGCTTTGCCACCGTGACGATCGCCCACCCTTTTGCACCTGCGGCAACGGCGACCCACCTCATCGCAACGCTCGCGTAGCACCCATGGCTGCCACCGAGCGACGGCCGGTCCCGCTGGGAATCCGGGCCCTGCTGCTCGCCAACTTCTTCAGCACGTTCGCCTACCTCGGGGTCATCACCTTCGCCGGCGACCAGATCTTCGGCATCACCGGACGCGAGATCGACCTCGGGTTGTTGGGGCTGGCGGTGTTCGTCCCGATCTTCATCTTCTCGCCGGTCGCCGGCACGCTGGTCGACCGATTCGATCGCCGTAAGGTGTACGCCCTGGCGGTGCTGGTCGAGATCGTCCTCAGCCTGGCGCTATTTGGCTACGTGCGCACCAACCCAACCTCGGCGGTACCGATCTTCTTCATCATGAGCATGTTCGGGGTCGCACGAGCGTTTGCAGCGCCGGCTGGGCGGGCGATGCCGATCGACCTCGCCCCGCCCGACATCCTCGAACGGGTTATCGCCCTGAAGGCACTGGCCTTTCAGACCGGCGTGATCTTTGGCCCGGTGGTGGCCGGGTTTGCCGCCGTGATCGCCGACGAACTCCCCTACCTCATCGCCGCAGTGCTGTTCACCTTCGTCGTGATCCTGCTGACCCAAGTGCCGAAGCCACCGATCGAACAGCTCGAAACTCCACCTGGGCTGTTCCAAGCATTTGCCGATGCGGTCGACGGGTTGCGGTACATGCGCAAGAACGAGATCCTGCGGGGCGCCATCAGCCTCGACCTGTTCGCGGTGCTGCTGGGCGGGGCAACCGCATTGCTGCCGGCGATCGCCGAGGAACGGTTGGGCGTCGGCGAGGTCGGCTTGGGTTGGCTGCGAGCCGCCGACGGGATAGGAGCGGCATCGGTGTCGCTCGTGCTGGCCTCAAAACCGATCACCCGTCGGATCGGCAAAGTGCTGTTAGGCACCATCGTGATCTTTGGGTTCGCCACCATTGCCTTGGGTCTCACCCGCAACTACACGGTGGCCTTCCTCGCCATCGTTACGTTGAGCGGTGCCGATGCGATCAGCGTGTACATCCGGTCGAGCCTGGTTCCCCTCGCCACCCCTGAGGTCATGCGGGGGCGGATCATTGCGCTCGAGAACGTGTTCATCGGCGGCTCGAACGAACTCGGCGCCCTCGAATCAGGAGTCGCCGCCCAGTTCCTCGGCTTGGTCGCTGCGGTGGTTACCGGAGGCATCGGCACCATCGCGGTCGTGGGCATCTGGTGGAAGCTGTTCCCCGCACTGCGCGACGTCGACCGGTTCGACGATGTGCGCCTCGAAGCCCCGCCGCCGAATACTTAGTTGAAGTTCGGGCGGCGCTTTTCGCTCATCGCCGCGACGCCTTCGGCCGCGTCGCTGCCGAGGAACGCCAGCATCTCGAGCGCCAGGCTGGCGTCGAACGCCGGCGCGGCCTGATGCATCCACAGGTTCAGTGAGCGTTTGGTCCACCGGGCGGCATCTTGAGGGCCGGTGGCGAGCTTGTTGGCCACCCGCATCGCTTCGTCCATCAGGTCGTCGCGCGGCACGGCCTTGCTGACCAACCCGATGCGGTCGGCCGTTTCACCGTCGATGAACTCAGCGGTCAGCAGGTAGTACTTGGCCTTCGCCATGCCGCACAGCAAGGGCCAAACAATCGCCGCATGATCGCCCGCACCGACACCGATATTCACATGACCATCGGTGATCCGGGCTTCGGTCGCCATGATTGAAATGTCGGCCATCAACGCCACGGCCAAACCAGCGCCGACCGCCACGCCGTTGATCGCCGAGATGATCACCTTCGGACAGGCGAGCATCTTGTAGACCACGTCGCCGGCCTCTTTCAGGATCTCCTTGACGCCCTCGTAGTCGCCTTGGAATCCCTGGATCCACTCAAGGTCGCCACCGGCGGAAAACGCATCGCCCGCCCCGGTAACCACCACCACCCGGGTGTCGGCGTCGTCTTCGATGTCGAGCCACACCCGGCTCAAGCCGAGGTGCATCGGCCCGTCGGTGGCGTTCATTACCTCGGGGCGGTCGATGGTCATCAACAACACGCCGTTGTCGTGACGGGTAAAGGTGAGTCCCGGGTACTTTTCAAACCAGGCGTCGGCCACTGGTGCGCTCGCTTCTTGTCGTCGGGCGAATGCCCGTCAACCTACTGCAGCGGTTCGTCGACGGTCTTGTTTCGGCCCGGCCGCCAGGGTGATAGCCAGAACAAGAGTCCGATGACCCCGGTCGCCAGCAGCATGAAGCCGAGCAGTTCGCCGGTTGAGGCCCCTTCGTCGAAGCCGTACCGCACCTCGGATTCGGGGTCGAACAAGAACTCAAAACCCGACTCTTGGATGCCGTCGGAGTCGTCGGTCTCGATCATGTAGAAGACGAGGTACTGCCCTTCTTCGGGCAGCTGCTTCTTCATCTTGGCGGCGATGGTGGTCTCGTTTACGAAACGAGTCTCTTCGAGGTACCCCTCGAGCAACACACCGTCAAAGTCACGAAGATCGATGTTGATCTTGGCGCTCGGCAGGATCGGGTCCTCGAACTCAAGCTGCACTTGACCGAAGGGGCCAGTGAGCAATCCCGGCGGTGGAGTCGCCCGGATGAGGTCGCTGTGGGCGCTCACCGAGGTGGCCATCGTTAACGCCGACATGGCACACAACACGAGTACCGCAACGAAACGACGAAGAGGGCGGGTCAGCACAGTAGGTAAATGTAGCGACCGGCTAACGGTACAGCGGGTCAGTACCGGAAGTGGCGAATGCGCTCGCCGTGGGCGCCGATGTGGGTCAGCGATTCGATGCCGAGCTCAAGATGAGCCTGGGCGAAGTTCTTGGTGACCATGGCGTCGCTCTCTTGGGTCTTGACCCCTTCGGGGATCATGGGCAGGTCCGATACCAAGAGCAAGGCGCCGCGAGCGATCTGGTTGGCGTGACCGACCGCGAAGATGGTGGCGGTCTCCATATCGATCGCCAGAGCCGACATGTCGCGCAGCGTCTCTTTGAAGTCCTCGTCGTGCTCCCAGACCCGCCGGTTGCTGGTGTACACGGTGCCGGTGCGGTATTCGAAGTTGGCCTCGACCAAGCACTCCGACACGAACTTGTGGAGCTTGAACGACGGCAACGCCGGGACGAGTCGAGGCAGGTAGTGGTCGCTGGTGCCGTCGCCTCGGATCGCACCGATCGGCAGCACAAAGTGGCCGATCTCGCTCGAGTCCTTCAGGCCGCCGCATTTGCCGAGGAACAGCACGCCTTCGGGCATGCGGGCGCTCAACAAATCCATGATGGTCGCCGCGTTGGCCGAACCCATACCGAAGTTGACCATCGAGAGGCCGTCGGCGTTGGTGGCGGCCTGGAACGTGCGGTCCTGGCCCTTGATCTCGACGTCGAACTTCTCGGCGAAGGACTCAAGGTAATTCTTGAAGTTTGTGAGCAGCACGTAGTCGCCGAACTCATCGACTTCCATGCCCGTGTAGCGGGGCAACCAGTCCTTGGTGATTTCGAGTTTGCTTACCATAAATCGAGGCTAGTGGATGCGAGCCCAACGCGGCGCCGCGCCCGGCAATAACCCGCACGACCGGACAGAAAACTAGGCCGATCGACTCATAAACCGGGTAGGTCCGCCGAACTGCATCCTATGGACCGTCCCTCCGTCGCTTCTGTACCCGCAACCTCGACACCCACCAAGGCCACCCGCAAACTGGTGCTAGCCGGACTGGTCGGCCTGGGCTTTGGGCTGTGGGTACTGGCCTATGACACCTCGGTCGCCGCCGCGCAGTCCGATTCGACCACCATCACGATTCGGGCCCGAGGCGAAACCGCCGACGAGTTGGTCGAGCTTTTCGTTGGCGACACGTTGGTCGACACCTGGGAAGCCACTATCGAGTGGCAGACCTACGAGGCAACGCTGAAGGTCCCGACGGCCGAGTCGACCGTGGCCGTGCGTTTCCCGAACGACGCCTATGAGCCTCCGTATGACCGCAACCTAATCGTCGACTACATCACTGTTGACGGCCAGCGGTTCGAGTCCGAAAGTCCCGACACCTTGTCGACCGGTAGTTTCACCCCGGGCGAAGGCTGCAAGAAGGGCAACATGCAAACCGAGCGCCTGGTCTGCACCGGCGATTTCATCTACCCGATCATGATCGGTTCGGGCACCATCGACCGTCCGACCCCCGAGGATTCTCCGAAGGATCTGGTCGACCACTGTGGCGACATCACCTCGTCGCAGAAGTGGCGGGCGGCGAAGATTCATGTGGTCTCGTGCCCCGTCACCGTTCAGGCTGGCGCCCGGCTCACCATCGAAGCGGGAACGGTCATCAAAGTCGACCGCAGCCCGGGCGCCGGGGTGCTGGCCGACGCCGGCTCGACCGTTGTCGCCAAAGGTACCGCCCGAAACCCAATCGTGATCACCTCAATGCTCGACGACACCGTGCTCGGCGACTCGAACGGCGACGCCGACGCAACCACACCCGCACCCGGCGACTACGGGTCGGGTCTGAGCATTGGGCCGGGCGCCACCGTGAAGGCCGAGAACCTGGTGGTTCGCTACGCCGCGATCGGCATCGACGACTTTGCCAACGGCGCAACCGCCCGGGGCCAACTCAACGTCGACCGCGCCCTGGTCGAGAACAGCCTGTACTTGGGCCTCCATGTCGATGAACCCCGGATGACCGTCGATATCACCAACTCAACCTTTGCCAACAACGGTCTGGGCGGGGCTCGATTCGCCGACGGTCGCCAGTTCTTGGGCTTTGCTATGACCGGGGCGAGCGCTAACCAGTTTGAGGGGCCAGCGGCCGCTCGTATGTTGTGGCTGGCCAACCAGTTCGTACCCCGGACTGGCACCTGGACCTTTAACCCGGCAACCGGCGCAACCCTTGGTCTCGAAAACGACGAGTCGCTCGACATCTCGGGCAAGGTCACCCTGCTGCCTGGCACGCAGGTAAAGATAAGCCCGAACGATCCGACCGCTGGCTTCCATGTGGCCCGTGGCGGAACCCTGGTGGCCCGCGGCACCAAGGCCGAACCGGTCATCATCACCTCAGCCCTCGACGACTCAGTCACCGGCGACACCAACGTCGACGGCAACCAAAGCACTGCGACACCCGGCAGCTACAACACGGCGATCACCATGCAACCGGGCAGCACCGTGACCCTTGACCGCACGTCGATCGGCTACGCCAACGACGCCATCACCGATGAGGCCGATGCCGAACGAGCGTCGACCCTGACCGTCACCAACAGCACCTTCCACGACAACAACTACTTCGGCATCGACATCAACGCGGCGCTCACCGAGGCCACGGTCGAGTCATCGACCTTTACCGACAACCGACTCGGTGGTGCCCACATCTCCGGGGGCGCTTCGCCGGTCGGGTTCTCGATGAACGGAAGTCGGGCCAACGCCTTCGACGGTCCCGCCGCCGCCCAGCAGCTCTGGTTGGCCGGCAGCGTGGTTCCCGCCGACCAACGCTGGACCTTCGACCCAGCCACCGGCGCCATCTTGTCGCTCGAGTACGCCAAGTCGCTCGACGTTGCGGGCCGGGTAACCATCAAGCCCGGGGCGGCGATCAAGACCAGCTCCAACTCTCGCTTCGCCGGTATCACCGTGCTCGACGGCGGCGTGTTCCGGGCCACCGGAACCTCCGACGAACCGATCTGGATGACCTCGGTGATCGACGACGCAGTCGGTGGCGATACCAATGCCGACGGCAACGCAACCAAGCCTCGCCCGGGCAACTACCGCTCGGCGATCCGTATCGAGGCCGGCAGCCAGACCACGCTCGACCATGTGAAGATCCGCTACGCCCGCTCGGCGCTGAGCGACCAGTCTTCTGATAGCTCGGCCCCAGCGACGCTCACCATCAACAACTCGGTGATTCGCGACAACCTCTACTACGCCATCGTAACCCGACAACCGTTCACCACCGTCTCGGTCACCGGCACCACGATCCGGGGCAGCCAGACCGCTATCGGCGGGTTCGACGGTTCGGTTCAGTTCCGCGGCGTCATCAAGCCCGTCGACTCGAGCCCGTACGCCGTGCGAGCCTGCAACTTTGGCCGCACCTGCGATATCGATATCGACCAGACCTTCTGGGGCACCGACGACGGCCCATTCACCGCCGACGGCACACCCCGCGTCTGTGGCCAAGCCACCATCAACCAATGGGTAGGCCACACCGCCGAAGACGCCACCACCCAATTCGCCAGCACCCAAAACTGCTAACCCCCACCCCGAAATTTTCGCGCTGAAGGGCCTAAGCACCCCTCCAGCGCGATCAGAACGTGGTTTGGGTTATGGCCGGGCGAGGAGTTGGCCGTGAGGAACCGAAAACCAGGCGCCCGGTCGGTCGATCCAGTCGGTGAACGCTTCGGAGAATTCTCGAAGTTCGAGCGGGGTGGCGATCTTGCGTTGCGTTGCTTGGGACGCAAGCGACGAGTCGAGCAACCGGCCGGCCCAAAGTCCACCCCACCAGGCGCGGTCTTCGTCGTCGGCGAAACACCAGATGGCGGCCGAACACTCGATCTCGGTAAACCCGGCCTGCTCCGCCCACCCCTTCAGGTAGCGGCCGGCATCGGGTTCGGCGTCGTTGCTGCGAGCGACCACTTGGTACATGTCCATCCACCGGTTGAGCCGGTCGTCGGCCGGGGCCCAGGCCATCGCCCGGTAGTCGGCGTCGCGCACCGCTACTAACCCGGTGGGCTTACACACCCGACGCATCTCCACCAGCGCCTCGACCGGATCTGACAAGTGCTGCAACACCTGATGCGCATGCACGATGTCGAACGAGTCGTCGGGGAAGTCGAGGTCGTACACCGAGCCCTTGGCGAACGACACGTTACTCACGCCAGCCGGAATGTTGGCCTGCGCCTTCTCGAGTACATCGGCCACCGCATCGATGCCGATCACCTCGCCGGGCGACACCCGCACGGCCATGTCGACGGTGATCGTGCCCGGCCCACATCCAACATCGAGCACCCGCTTGCCTGGAACAAGCTCCGGAATCAGGTACGCCGCCGAGTTTTCGACGGTGCGCCAGGTATGCGACTTCAGAACCGACTCTGAATGGCCGTGGGTATAGGTGTCCATCCGGCGAGGCTAACCCAGCTCCAACTTCTCTTCGTCTGCAATTTCTGGTCTTCCTATAGGCGATACTGGTCCGGTGCCGATCGATTGCGAAGCGCTTCATGATGGGTTGATTGGGCAGCCGGTCAACGCCGTTACGGCGTTCGCCTTCCTCGTCGCCGCGGGCGCCGTGTACCGGCGATCGAAGTTTCTGAGCTTTGCCCTCGCGGTGCTGACCGCTGGCAGTTTTAGCTTTCATAGCGACCAAAACTCGGTGTTCGGTTGGCTCGACGGGCTTGGAGTTCTGTTGGTGCTGTGGGCGGTGGTCGAGCACCGCCTCGACGGCGAGCGTTCGCCACAGGTTTGGGCCGCCGTCGCAGCGGTTGTTGCGGTGTTGGCGATTCCTGGGTTGGCCGGGGCGGCGCCGGTGCTGCTGGGCGGGGTTATCGCGGCGACCGTGGTGATCCGCACTACCGACCCGAAGTGGGTTGCGGGGATCGGGATACTCGGTGCGGTGGCAGTCGGCATTTACATTCTTGGCCGCAACGGTGCACCGCTGTGCGACCCGGACAGCCTCATCCAGCCTCACGCCATCTGGCATGTGTTGGCCGCGGCGACGGTGGTGCTCATAGGCCATGCACCGAAGCGGACCACGTAGAGTCGTCGGGTGTCGACCACGCCAGTTACCTCGCCCGACGATCCTCGGATCGACGTGTTCCTCGGCTTGCGAGACCATGCGGCTCGCCAAGTGCGAGAGCTGCCCGGCGGCGACATGGCGTCGTTCTTTATTGCCGAGGGCGACTTGGTGATCGAGCGGGCCATCGCCCACGGCTTCACGCTCGAGTCGGTGCTCTTGTCGGCCAAGCGAACCAGGCCTCTGCCCGATGTGGTGGGTGACACCACGGTGTTTGTGGCCGCCGACAACGTGCTTGAAGCAATCACGGGTCGGCCTGCGCTGCGCGACCCGTTGGCCTGTTTCCGCCGACCTGAACCGACCGACGTTGCGTCGCTTCTGGAATCGGCCCGCACCGTGGCGGTGCTCGAGAACGTGAACAACCCCAACAACATGGGCGTGATCATGCGCAATGCGGTCGGCCTTGGCATCGACGCGGTACTGCTCGACCCAGCGTGCATCGACCCGCTATACCGGCGAGCCATCCGCTCGGCGATGGGTCAGGTTTTTGCCCTCCCCCACGCTCGACTCCACCCGTTCCCTGACGGGCTACAGGCACTGCACGACGCTGGGTTCGAGACCTTGGCGCTCACCCCGTCGGGCGACATCGACCTCCGCGAGTTCACCCGCCCGGACAAGGTCGCTGTTCTCCTCGGTGCCGAAGGCGACGGCCTCAAACCCCAAACCATGGCCGCGGCAACCCACCGAGCACGGATCACCATGGCCAACAACGTCGACTCCCTAAACGTCGCCAACGCCGCAGCAATCGCCTTCCACCACGTAGGCACCACCTAACAAAAAGCGCCGAAGCGGGGCGCCAGCAGCGAGACATAGCGAAGCGTGGGAGCGGAGGCGCAGCCGGAGCGACCCAAAGTGATCGGATGCCCCGAACTAGAGAGCTCGGAGCCAACCAAGCAAAGGGAGAGGAGCGCTAAGCCCCAGCCTCTAGCCGAAGCAAGCGGCGCCGTGGCCGAAGTACCGGACAAGCGCCGCCAGGTGCAGATTTGCCAAACGCCGAGCATTCTGATTGCACTTCGTCGCGCCAGAGCCGACGAACTGCAAAGATTTCAGGGGTTGGCTTAGCCGAGGATGAAGCCGCTACCCGAGCAACCCGACGTTCCGCTTGGCTCGGGCCAACACGTCGGCGGCGATGGCTTCGGCTTTGTCGGCGCCGACCTTCAGAAGGCGTTCGGTTTCGGCTGGATCGGCAGCCAACTCCTCGAAGCGGGCCTGAATCGGCTTGAGCACTTCGATGACCGCTTCGGCCGTGTCGCCCTTGAGCGGCCCGTACTGCTCGTACTCAGCCGCCAACTCTTCGGGCGCCGTGCCGGTGCAGGCCGACAGAATCGACAGCAGGTTCGACACGCCAGGCTTGGCTTCAATGTCGTACCGGACTTCCATGTCGCTATCGGTCACGGCTCGCTTGAACTTCTTTTCGACCTTCTTGAGATCCTCGAGCACAAACACGGTGCCGGGGCTTTCGCCTTCGGACTTCGACATCTTGCGGTCGGGGTGTTGCAGGTCCATCACCCGAGCACCGGCGGGCGGGATGCGGTGTTCGGGAATCACGAAGGTCTCGCCGTACCGAGAGTTGAACCGCTCGGCAATATCGCGGGTGATCTCGATGTGCTGGCGCTGGTCGTCGCCCACCGGCACCACGTCGGTGTCGTAGAGCAGAATGTCGGCCGCCTGAAGCGCCGGATAGGTAAACAGTCCGGCCGAAACGAAATCGGTGGAGTCGCGAGTCGACTTGTCCTTGAACGCCGTCATCCGGCTGAGCTCGCCGTAACTCACCGTGCACTCCATCAACCACGCCAGCTGCGGGTGTTGGGGCACTTGGCTCTGCACGAACAGCACCGAACGTTCGGGGTCGATTCCCACCGCCATCAGTAGCTGGGCTAGCGCGATCGTGTTCTTGCGGAGGACCTCGGGGTCCTGGCGCAGGGTGAGGGCATGGAGGTCGACCACGCAGAAGACGGCGTCGTAGTCGTCTTGCATCTTGTTCCAGTTGACGAGAGCCCCCAAGAGGTTTCCGATATGGAGCTCGCCCGATGGTTGGATGCCGCTAAACACTCGTGTCATGACCAGCAAGGGTATCGGCCGCTCGCCCCGCCACGCACAAGGTTTGCTGGCGTGCCATCGTGGAGCGGTGGACGTGCCCTCCCCCATTCACCCTCGCCTGTCGCTGTCGGTACGGGCCGTCGCGCTGCTGTGCGTTGCGATGTTGGTGGCCGTCGGCTGCAGCTCGACCGGCGTGACCGCCTTCGACACCACAACCACCACGACTACCCCCGGGTCGTCGCCTACTTCCGCATCGCCGTCGAACCCCACGCCCGACCCCGAACCGGGCCAACCCGACCCGCCCGACATCGACGAGGCCCCGCCCGAATCGACCCCCGATTCCAACACCACCCTGCCTCCCCCGCCGCCTGGCGAAGAACCCCAAGACATCCCACCGGTCAACCCCAACGCAGGTGGCCGCATCGCCGTGATCGACAACCTCGGCAACCTGGTTCTGGTCGACCCCGACGGCACCAACCAGTTGGCCCTCACCGACTACAACGACAACCGGGTCAGCCAGCCGGCTTGGGCACCCGACGGACAATTCCTCGCCTGGACCGAAGTGGCCGAAAGCATCGACCTCGCCGTGGGCGCCGCCGATGGAAGTTTCACCACCGAAACCGCCACCCCCTTCCCGTCGTTCTACACCTCGTGGGCGCCCGACCAAGCCAACCTGGCGATCCTTGGTAACGACTCCGGCGGCGTGGGTGTCACCTTTGCCGAGTTCGACGGTCAGCAGGTCAACGCCAACATCGCGGCGTTCGACTCGGCCACCCCGTACTTCTTCGACTGGACCGACGAACGCCAGATCGTCAGCCACGCGGGCGTTGACCTGCGAACCGTGTCGCTCGACGTCGGCATATCGTCGTCGACCGAAATCGGCGATGCCTTCCAGGCGCCTGAAGCACTAGCCGACGGGTCGGTGCTCGTCGCCGAGCGAGGCGCCGGAAACATCGTCACGCTGCGCCAACGCAACCTGGCGACCGGCGCCAGCACCGACCTGGTGCGGTACGAGTCGTTCGGCCTGTTTGTGGTGCACCCCAACGAAACCCGCATCGCCATCCACGTTGTCGGCGCCGACCAATTCGATCCGTCGAGCCCACCCACCACGACCGGCGGAGCACTTCGCCAGCCCGATGTGCCGACCCTCGAACCCGGCGTGTGGATCTACGACATCGATACCGGTGCGGTGAGCAAAGCAGCATCCGCCGGAATCATCGCCATGTACTGGTCGCCGGTCGAGGAACGACTGCTGTTGCTCGAAGCCGAAGAAGACGGCCTCGTCTTCCAGGTGTGGTCGCCCAACGGCAGCACCCGCACCAACCCGTTTGTGCCTTCGACCCGGTTCTTCACCGAGTACCTGCCGTTCTATGACCAGTTCGCCAAGAACACGTCGTTCTGGTCGCCCGAAGGATCGAGCTTTGTCTACGCCGCGCAACAGGGCGACCAAGAGCTGATCCTGGTGCACGACGCGGCCCGCAACGGCGCCTCGACCCCCATTGCGTTGGGCAGCATCGGCGTGTGGTCGCCCGAAGGTGGCGGAGGCGGCGCCGAGTCGGTCCTCTAGGCTGAACTCTGCTCTAGCTTGTCCACCTGCTCCCCCTACTTTGGCCGCCCCAACGGCCGATAGGACACCAATGTCTCTCCTCCCCACCACCTTCGGCGATGCCGTGCGCGCCCGCCCCGCCCTCACCGCGGGTCTCGTGTTTATCTTTGCGGTGTCGTTCATCCTGCTCGGCGGTTCGCCCGCCGGCGCCCAAGACGCCAGCATCGCCGCCGACGCCGCCATCGAACTCAGCTGGCTCGACGCCATCATCTTGGGCTTGGTCGAAGGCATCACCGAATACCTGCCCGTCAGCTCGACCGGCCACCTTCTGGTCACCAACGATCTCCTCGGACTCGCCGACACCGAGGCCGCCGAAAAGGCGTCGGACACCTTCGCTATCTGCATCCAATCGGGCGCCATCCTCGCCGTGCTGTTCCTCTACTGGGAACGCATACGCCAGATGCTCGACGGCCTGCTCGGCAAAAGCGAAGAAGGCCGCAAGATCCTCATCGCCGTGCTCGTCGCCTTCATCCCGACCGTCATCATCGGCCTCACCCTCGACAGCCTGGTCGAAGATGCACTGTTCGGCATTGTGCCCATCGCCATCGCTTGGGTCATCGGCGGTTTGGTGATCCTCGCCCTGCAACGCTCGAACTGGTTCGACCAAACCACCGGCGAACTCGGCGACCTCACCGTGCGTAGCGCCCTCATCATCGGTTCGCTTCAGGCGATTGCCCTGTGGCCCGGCGTCAGCCGCTCGATGACCGTGATTATCGCCGGCGTGCTCATGGGCCTCAGCCTGCGGGCCGCCGTCGAGTTCAGCTTCCTCCTTGGCCTTTTGACCCTCACCGCCGCCACGGCTTTCGTTGGCCTCAAAGACGGCGCCGAGATGGTCGAAACCTTCGGCTGGGTCAACCCGCTCATCGGCTTGGTCGTCGCCTTCGTTTCGGCCGTCGCCGCCGTGAAGTGGATGGTCGACTGGCTCAACGAAAAAGGCTTCGAGATCTTTGGTTGGTATCGCCTCGCCATCGGTGTGCTGGCGTTCATCCTGCTCGGCGCAGGCGTGCTTGGTTAACTCGGTTTGTAACCGAGGCTGGCCGAGATCTGTTCGGCCCGCTCCACAACCTGACCAGCCACCCACGACTCCTGGCCCTTCACGGGGAACCGGTACGAGGGTCCGTGACAGTGCAGCGCACCGATGACTTCGCCCGACATCGCCCGGATCGGCGCGGCCACCGACGACAACCCCTCGGCCAGCTCGTCAATGGTCCAGGCGTAGTCGTCTTGTTGGGCTTGGCGAATCCGCTTCAGGAGCGCGATCGGGTTGGTCTCGGTTTTGGGGGTGAACTGGTCGAGTCGCCGGTCGAGAAACGACTCGAGCGCATCGTCGGTCCAGCCCGCGAGAAAGATGAGCCCCGAACTCACGACGTGCATCGGAATGCTTTCACCGGTCCAGTCGCGGACCTGCACCTCGTTGGGGCCGTCGACCTGGCTGATGTACTGCACGTCGTAGCCCACCTCGATCGACAGGCCAACCGCCTCGCCCAACTGTTCGACCAAGTCGACCAAGTGGGTCTGAGCCACCGCGGTGATGTTGCGCGACGGGTTGACGTTGGCGGCCATGGTTAACACGCTTGCCCCGATGCGAAACTGGCCAGCCTCGATCCGTTCGACCGCCCCCAGGCTCTCGAGCGTCGACAGGATGCGGGCCACGGTGCTGGTCGGCAGGGCGAGCTGGCGCGACAAGTCGGAGATGCCAGCGGGGCGGCGCGAGATGGTCTGCATGATGGCAAAGGCTCGATCGATGCTTTGCACGCTGCCGGATTTGCTCATTTTTTTCCGCCCCTAGATGTCCGAATAACACTGTTTACCTGGGCTCAACAGCGGTTCTTGCCAACCGCTCGCAAACGATGTTGGACAGCCGATAAGAGTTACTAGTACGTTGAGCCTCGGCGGTCTTTGCCACCATACAGTCATTTCCCACAATATGGGAAATTTCGAAACAACGGAGTTTCCAGAATGAGCGATGCCCCAACCGAAGACGCTGAAGGACACGACGATGAGGAGATCATCCTCGCCGATCTGTCCGACGAAGATCTCACCGCCCAGATGCACGACGATCTGTACGACGGCCTCAAGGACGAAATCCACGAGGGCACCGAGATTCTGCTTTCGCGTGGCTGGAGCGCCGACAAGGTGCTCAACGATGCGTTGGTCGAAGGCATGCGCATCGTCGGTATCGACTTCCGAGACGGCATCCTCTTCGTACCCGAGGTGCTGCTAGCGGCCAACGCCATGAAGGCCGGTATGGCCATCTTGCGTCCGCTCCTTGCCGAGACTGGCGCCGAGCCAATCGGCTCGGTGGTCATCGGAACCGTCAAGGGCGACATCCACGACATTGGCAAGAACCTGGTGGCCATGATGCTCGAAGGTGCGGGCTTTGAAGTGACCGACCTCGGCATCAACACCGACGTCGACGAATTCCTCGAAGCGCTCGAAACCCACAAGCCCGACATCTTGGGCATGTCGGCGCTGCTCACCACCACCATGCCGTACATGAAGGTGGTCATCGAAACCTTGGTCGAGAAGGGACTGCGCGACGACTACATCGTGCTCGTTGGTGGCGCCCCGCTCAACGAAGAGTTCGGCGACGCTATCGGCGCCGACGCCTACTGCCGCGACGCAGCGGTTGCCGCCGAGACGGCCAAGGCACTCATCGCCGAACGCCGCGCCGCCGCCTAGCCAGCTACGCCGATCCGTTTCCATCCGGCGATGTCGACCATCGAGCCAACCGAAGACCTTCCGAGAGTCTTGGTTATCGCCTGTGGCGCGCTCGCTCGCGAACTCGGCGACATCATCGAGCACAGCCGCCTCGACCATGTCGACCTTGAGTGCCTTCCGGCCAAGCTGCACAACACGCCAAAACTCATCACCGACGCGGTGCGCGAACGGATCGAGCGGGCCCGTCCGACCTATGACAACATCGTCGTCGGGTACGCCGACTGTGGCACCGGTGGGCACCTCGACACGTTGTGCGAGGAAGAGAACGTGACCCGCCTCCCCGGCGCACACTGCTATGAGTTCTTTGCCGGCACCGAGCGGTTTGCCGCCGAACACGAATCCGAACTCGGCACATTCTATCTCACCGACTATCTGTGTCGGCACTTCGAACGGCTGGTCTGGGAGGGGTTTGGTATCGCCAAGCATCCCGAACTGGCCGACATGTACTTCGCTAACTACACCCGGGTCCTCTACCTCACCCAGGTCGAAGACCCCGAGCTCGATGCGCTCGCGGCCCAACACGCCGAACGGCTCGGCTTGCGACTCGAAATTCTGCGCACCGGATACGGCGACCTGCAACCTCAGTTGGTGCAACTCACGAACTCACCGACCTCACGACCGAAACCCTTGGGAGCACATTCATGACCGGCAGAAGACGCCGCCGCGGCGGCGCAGAGGGAATCGTTGTCATCTCGTGGCGCGATATTCCTGCCCAGGTAACCGGCGACGCCGCCGGCGAGAAGGTCACCCACCTCATGCACGCCCGGTTCCAGCACGCAATCGACCGAGCCGCCATGGTGGCCGATCTCACCGACACCAACAGCTATGTGCAGGAATGGAAGCGCACCGTGCTACCCCTCGAAGGCGACGCCGCCGAAGCGGTAGCCGCCGAAGGCGAACGACTCGAGGAAGATTTCGACCGCGACAAACTCGAAGCGTTTGTCGCCAACGGAGGGCTCGACCCCGTCGAGCACCCCGACGCATACGCAGGAAAAGAACGACCACCAGAAAGTGAAGCACCCGATGCCTGACACAGTGATCAGCTCCGCAACCAAAGAAGTAGTCATCGGCGCAGGTCGCCCGTTCGTCATGATTGGCGAACGCATCAACCCCACCGGCCGAAAGCTGCTCGCCGCCGAAATGAAGGAAGGCGACTTCAGCCGGGTCGAGGCCGACGCCATCGCCCAGGTAGCCGCCGGCGCCCAGATGCTCGACGTCAACGCCGGTATTCCTCTGGCCGACGAACCAGCACTGCTCGCCAAGGCCATCACCTTGGTGCAGAGCGTTACCGACGTGCCGCTGTCGATCGACTCGTCGATCGTCGAAGCCCTCGAAGCGGGCATTGCGGCCTACGACGGCAAGCCGCTGGTCAACTCGGTCACCGGCGAAGAAGAACAGATGGAACGAGTCCTGCCGCTGGTCGCCAAAGCAGGCGCCGCGGTGGTTGCCATCTCCAACGACGAAACCGGCATCTCCGAAGACCCCGATGTTCGCTACGAGGTCGCCAAGAAGATCGTCAACCGGGCCGCCGACTACGGCATCCCGAAAGAAGACATCGTGGTCGACCCGCTGGTGATGCCGATCGGTGCCATGGGTACCGCTGGCCAACAGGTCTTTGCGCTGCTGCGTCGTCTGCACGGCGAACTCGGGGTCAACACCACCTGTGGTGCGTCGAACGTGAGCTTTGGGTTGCCCGCCCGCAACCACATCACCGGCACGTTCTTGTCGATGGCCATCGCCAACGGCATGACCTCGGCCATCATGAGCCCGCTCCACGAAGAGGTGCTCACCGCCGTGAAGGCCGCCGATGTGCTGGCCGGCAACGACGAAAACTGCGCCGCCTGGATCGCCGCCAAGCGCGACCCCGAAGCAGGCGGAGGCGCTGGCGGCGCTCGCCGTCGGGCCGGCGGCCGCCGCCGTCGTACCGAGTAGCCGGTACCCACGCACCGATGTCTGCATCCGAAGTACACGTTGTCTTTACGCCCTCTGGCCGCCAGGGAACTATCCCGGCGGGCAGCTCGGCGCTCGACGCGGCGCGTGTACTCGGCGTCGACCTCGACACTGTCTGTGGCGGCCGAGGCATCTGCGGTCGCTGCCAAGTGGTTCCGTCGTTCGGCGAGTTCGCCAAACACGGCATCACCTCCGAGCCGGGTGCGGTTTCTGACGTAGGCCCAACCGAACGCGACTACGGCGGTAAACGCCCGGTGGGCGAAGGCCACCGCCTCGGTTGCCAGATGGCCATCACGGGCGATGTAGTGCTCGACGTACCACCCGAAAGCCAGGTTCACCGCCAGGTCGTACGCAAGCGGGTCGAAGTGCCCGACATCGATATCGACCCCGTCGTGCGGCTGTATTTCGTGTCGGTCCCCGAACCCGAACTCGACGACCCGCAGGGCGAACTCGGGCGCCTCATCACCGCATTGCAGACCGAGTGGGAGTTGGGCGAGCTCCACGCTGGGCTCGGCGCCATCGGCCAGATCCAGCGGGCGCTATTGGCCTCTCGCGACGTCACCGTGGCGGTGCGCGACGGCGACGAGATCGTGGCCATCTGGACCGACTTCACCGACGAAGTTTTCGGTGTAGCCATCGACGTCGGCTCCACCACCATCGCCGGGCACCTGATCGAGCTTTCGTCGGGGGACGTGCGTTCGTCGAGCGGTGTGATGAACCCCCAGATCCGCTTCGGCGAAGACCTGATGAGTCGGGTCTCGTACGTGATGATGAACCCCGAAGGTGCCGACGACCTCACCTCCTCGGTGCGCCAAGCCTTGGCCGAGCTGGTTGGCGAACTGGCGACCGAAGCCGAGGTCGATCCCGATCGCCTGCTCGAACTCACGATCGTCGGCAACCCGGTGATGCATCACCTGCTCCTCGGCCTGGACTCGGTACCACTTGGCGGCGCACCGTTTGCCTTGGCCACCGACCAAGCTCTCGAGGTGGCCGCCGCCGAGCTCGGCATCGCCGCCAACTCGTCGGCCCGGGTGTACGTATTGCCGTGCATCGCTGGCCATGTCGGCGCCGACACCGCGGCCGCGATCTTGTCCGAACGTTCGCACGAGGCCGAGGGCATCCAGCTCATGGTCGATGTCGGCACCAACGCCGAGATCGTTTTGGGCGGATCCAGCCGGTTGCTCGCCGCATCGAGCCCCACCGGCCCAGCGTTTGAAGGGGCCCAAATCTCGGCCGGTCAACGGGCCACCGCCGGGGCGATCGAACGAGTCCGCATCGACCGCGACACTCTCGAACCCAAGTTTCGGATCATCGGCTCGGAACTCTGGAGCGACGATCCCGGCTTCGCCGAAGACACCAAGAAGCTCACGGTCACCGGTATCTGCGGCTCGGGCATCATCGAGGTCGTGGCCGAGATGTTCCTGTCGGGCATCATCAGCACCGACGGGGTGATCGACGGATCGCTCGCCGAGAAGTCGAGCCGCATCGTGGCCGACGACCGGACCTTTTCTTACCTGCTGCACGACAGCGTGGGCGACGAACCACAACTGTTCATCACCCAGAACGATGTGCGGGCGATCCAGCTCGCCAAGGCAGCGCTTTACGCCGGCATCCAACTACTGCTCGATCACCTCGGCGTTACCGAGGTCGATGCGGTGCGGTTGGCGGGTGCGTTCGGCAGCCATATCGACCCGACCTATGCGGTCGCCTTGGGCCTGGTGCCCGACTGCGCGATCGACAAGGTCACCTCGGCGGGGAACGCGGCGGGAACTGGCGCAGTCATTGCACTGTTGTCGGGCGAAGCTCGACGCGAAATAGAAGCGGTGGTCGACCGGGTCGAGAAAATCGAAACGGCCACCGAACCCAAGTTCCAAGATCACTTTGTTGAGGCGATGGCGTTCCCTCACAAGACCGCTGAGTACCCGCACTTGTCGCAGGTGCTCACGTTGCCACCCCGCACCGCAGCCACTGCGGCATCCGGGGCAGCCGGACGCCGTCGCCGCCGCAAGCGACCAACCCCTGGAGAATCATGAGCGACGAAACCCCACCAGCAGAGGCGCCGAGCGGAGGCCGTCGTGGCCGCCGGGGTGGCGGCCGAGCAGGCCGCGCTGCGTCACGGGCCGAAAGCAAGCCCGAGGTCGCGGCGTATCTGACCCGTCGACTCACTCCGGTCGAGGTGCTCGACGAAGAGGGCTACGCGCTCATCGAAGCCAACGCCGAGATCATCCTCAGCGAGGTGGGTCTCGACTTCCGCGAGTACCCGAGTGCCCTCACCCTGCTGGCCGACGCGGGTGCCGACGTCGACGGCGAACGGGTTCGGTTCCCCAAGGGCATGTGCCGCGAGATCGTCCAGGCGACCGCTCCGGCCACCTACACCCAGCACGCCCGCAACCCAGCGAAGAACGTCGAGATCGGTGGCAACAACACGGTCTTTGCCCCCAACTACGGCTCGCCGTTTGCGTACGATCTCGACCGCGGCCGCCGTTATGCCAGCCTCGAAGACTTCCAAGACATCGTGAAGCTCGTGTACATGCTCCCCCACCTGCACCACTCGGGCGGCACGGTGTGCGAGCCGGTCGACGTGCCGGTTTCCAAGCGCCACCTCGACATGGTCTACAGCCACATCAAGTACAGCGATAAGGCCTACATGGGGTCGGTCACCGCCGCCGAGCGGGCCGATGATTCGATCGAACTCTCTCGCATCGCATTCGGTGGCGACCTTGCCGACCGGACGGTAATGACCTCGCTCATCAACGCGTCGTCGCCGCTTAGCTGGGACGCCACCATGCTCGGCGCCGCCGAGTCGTACGCCAAGGCCAACCAGGCCAGCATCTTTAGCCCGTTCATCCTCGCCGGTGCCATGGCCCCGGCCACCGTCGCCGGCGTGTGCGCCCAGAGCCTCGCCGAAGCACTGGCCGGCATGACCTTCGCCCAGCTGGTGAACCCCGGCTGCCCGGTGGTGTTCGGAACCTTTGCGGCGTCGATGTCGATGCAGTCGGGCGCCCCGACCTTCGGTACCCCCGAACCCGCGTTGGTCAACTACATCATGGCGGCGCTCGCGCGTCGGCTCGGAGTGCCGTTCCGCTCGGGCGGTTCGCTCTGCGCCTCGAAGATCCCCGATGCCCAGGCGGCCTACGAGTCGGCCAACACCCTGCAACCGGCCGTGATGTCGGGCGTGAACTTCATGCTCCACGCCGCTGGCTGGCTCGAAGGTGGCCTATCGGTTGGGTTCGAGAAGCTGATCATGGACCACGACCAACTCGGCGCCATGGCGAAGTTCGCCCAAGGTGTCGACCTCAGCGAGAACGGCCAGGCATTGTCGGCATTCCGCGAGAACGAACCCGGCCAGCACTTCCTTGGCACCGAGCACACCCTCGCCAACTTCGAATCGGCCTTCTACCGCAGCGAGGTCGCCAACTACGACAGCTTCGAGCAGTGGTCTGAAGAGGGCAGCCTCGACACCCCGGCTCGGGCCAACGCTATCTGGAAGGCCATGTTGGCCAGCTACGAGCCCCCCGTACTCGACGATGCGATCGATGCCGAACTCACCGAGTACATCGCCAAGCGCAAAGAAGTCATCCCCGACGAGTTCGGCTAACCGTCCAGTCCGGCGCCTCCTCCCGGAAATTTTCGCGCTCGGTGGTCTCAGAGACCGCTCCGCGCGATCAGAAAGTGGATTTTGGCTGGGGGAAGGCCTGAAACCGCAACGTTCGGGAGTCTGGCTAGAATGAAAGGTGTCGTCCGCTTGGACGATCCCCGCCAAAGAAGGAAATAACAATGGGCATTTTTGACAAGGCTAAAGACGCTGCAATGGCCAACAAGGACAAGCTTGCAGAGGGCCTCGACAAAGCCAACGAGATGGCACAGGACAAGCTTGGCGACAAGCTTGGCGATCACGCCGACAAGCTCGACATGGTGACCGACAAAGCCAAGGAAGCCCTCGAAGGCACCGAAGGCGAAGGCGAAGCTGCTGAAGAAGAAGCACCCGCCGAAGAAGAAGCCGAATAACTCATTCGTGCTCGGCGACCTAGCGTCGCTGCAAATTCACTCGAACGGCTCGGACATTCGTCCGGGCCGTTTCGTAGTTTTGGAGGCCAAATCGCTTTTGGGCCGCGGGTCCGGCAAAGTTCGGGCATGGAATTCGACCTCGAACAGACCGACGCCCTCCTCTCGACCACCCGGGCGGTGCGCAAACGCCTCGACCTCGACCGTGAGGTCCCCGACGATGTCCTGCTCGAATGTCTACAGCTTGCGGTGCAGGCACCCACCGGCTCGAACCGTCAGGGGTGGCGGTGGATGGTCATTCGCGACCAGGAGAAGAAGCAAGGCCTGGCCGACCTCTACCGCCGAGCGGGCGGCGACTATCTGGCCGAAGCAGCCAAGAACACCCCCACCGACTCGCAGAGCGGGCGAGTTATGGACTCGGCCAACTACCTCGCCCAGAACCTCGAGAAGGTCCCGGTGATGGTGATCCCGATGATCATCGGTCGGCTCGAAGACGCCACCACCAACTCGTCGGCCGGACTCTTCGGGTCGATCATTCCGGCCATGTGGAGCTTCCAGCTGGCGCTTCGCAGCCGCGGCCTGGGCAGCTGCTACACCACGCTGCACCTCGGTCTTGAACAACAGGCGGCCGAACTGCTGGGCATCCCAGAACACATGACCCAAGCCGGCCTGTTGCCCGTGGCGTACACCACCGGAACCGACTTCAAAGCCGCCAAGCGCGACCCAGTCGAGAACATCACCTACCTCGACACCTACAAGAACCCCATCCGCTAGCCATGCTTATCCACCCCCACGACAGTGCGCCCGACCCGCAAGCATGGCGACGGTTCGCCATAGCCCAGGGGTTCGGGCACCTGGTTGCGGCGGGTAACGGACGCGAGGTTCCCGTGGTTGTGCCGACCCAGTTCGTGCTCGGCGACGACGAGGTTGTGTTGCACCTTGCGAAACCGAATCCGATCCTGGCGGCGATCGCCGAGAACCCAACGGTGCTGTTGAGCATCGCCGGCGATTGGGCCTACATCCCCGCGGCGTGGAAAGCGGTGGGCGACGAAGACCCGACGCTGGGCGTGCCCACCACCTACTACGCAGCAACCCAGATCACGGGAACCGCCCGGGTTCTCGACGACCCTGACGAAACCGCCAAGGTCCTGCGTCAACAGTTGGCCGTGCTCGAGCCAGGCAGTGGCATCGCCGACCCGTCGGTGCACCCGAACAAGCTCAAGGTGATCCGCGGCATCCGGATCTCGATCGATGAGGTTCGGGCCAAGTTCAAGTTCGGCGGCAACGTCGACGAGCAACACCGAGCCGCCATCGCCGACCGGCTCGCCGAACGAGCCGGCCCCGGCGACCAAGCCGCCAAGTCCCACATCAAACCCTGACTCAGAGTCACGGGACAACGCACCACGACTCAGAGTCACGGGACAACGCACCACGACTCAGAGTCACGGGACAGAAAACCCTGACTCTGAGTCGGGGTTTTGTTGTTGGGGGCGAGAAACTTCCTAGATGCGTGAACGTTCTTGGCTTTCTGACAACGCTCGGGCTCGCGAGAGGGCCGTTGCTGATTCTCACGATGCCCGCTCGTCGGCGCAGACCCGCGAGGCAATCGCCGGGCTGATCGACCGAAATGAGGCGATCCACGAACGTGAATGTGTGAACCTCAACCCGGCAACCAACGTCATGAGCGCTCGGGCCGAAGCCGCCCTGTCGTCCAAGCTTGGATCTCGACCGTCGCTCGGCCACGCGGGCGAAAAGTACGAGATGGGTCTTGAGGCGATCGAAGAACTCGAGGTCATCACCGCCTCGCTGGCGTGTCAGGTGTTCAACGCCGACTATGCCGAAATCCGGGTTGCCTCCGGAGCCATGGCCAATCTGTATGCCTTTATGGCCACCTGCCAACCGGGCGACACCATCATCGTCCCGCCCGCCTCGATCGGCGGACACGTCACCCACCACACGGCGGGCGCCGCGGGGCTGTACGGACTCAACATCGTCGAAGCGCCCATCGATGCCGCCCACTACACCGTCGACGTCGCCGGTCTGGCCGACTTGGCCCGCTCAGTGAATCCGGCATTGATCACCATCGGGTCGAGTCTCAACCTCGAACCGCACCCCGTCGCCGAGCTACGAAACGTGGCCGATGAGGTGGGCGCCAAGCTGTTGTTCGACGCCGCCCACCTGTGCGGGATGTTTGCTGGCAAGGCGTGGCCCAATCCCCTTGCCGAGGGCGCTCACCTGATGACCATGAGCACCTATAAGAGCCTGGCCGGTCCGGCGGGTGGCCTCCTCGTCACCAACGATGGGCCGCTGGCCGAACGGATCGACGCCATTGCCTACCCGGGCCTCACCGCCAACTTCGATGCGGGTCGTTCGACGGCCTTGGCATATACCCTGCTCGACTGGGTCGACCACGGCGAGGCCTACGCTGCCGAGATGGTTGCGACGGCAGCGGCGCTCGCCGACGCGCTCACCACCGCGCTGCCGGTGTTCTTCAGTTCCGCCGGCCCGACAACGTCGCATCAGTTCGCAATCGAAGCTGAGCGTTGGGGCGGGGGCCATGCCATGGCGCTGCGGCTTCGCGGCGCCAACATTCTAACGTGCGCCATCGGCCTTCCGACTGGCGAGGGCTTGCGGATCGGAACACCCGAGATCGTCCGCTGGGGAATGACCGCCGCCCACATGGCCGAACTAGCCGAACTTATCGTCGGAGGGCTCAAAGACCCGGGCGCGGTTGCCGCCGAGGTCACCGTATTCCGCCAACCGTTCAGTCAGCTCAAATTCTGTAGCTGACCACTACCGCAGGTGCGCAAGTTCCGGTGGAGGCGACGGTTCGGCGACAAACACTGCGTTGGCCAGAATGCTCAACAAGCCAAGCGCCGCAGCTAGCGCCATCAAAAACCCGAACCCGCGTGCCTGGTAAATCCAGACGGCACTGAGCGAAATCAGTATCTTCGCCAAGGTCGAAACCGCCTGCGAACGAGCAACCATGGCCGCACGCGCGTCCGGATCCAGCTCCGACATGAGCGGAATTGACGACACGATTGCAAACTCGAATCCAAGGAAGAACAGCGCCAGAAGCACCAAACCGACCAAGAGCGGAGCGGTGCTCGCCACCGCCAGTGCCGCCATACAGATCGTCATCAAAACTGAGCCACCTATGATCGACATCCGCTTGCCGATCCGGTCGGAGATGCTGGCGGTCGACAACGTGGCGATGACTTCCATAACCGCCGACCCAAGCAGCGCCAGGCCGATCTGGCTCGCACTCAGTTCGTAGGTATCTTCGAGCCAGAGCCCATGGCCCAAAAACATGCACTGAGCTGACGCCGTCATGAGTGCATACCCTGCGAAGGCACCGTAGGCGGTACGGGTCATTTTTGGCTTCGCCGACTCCATGGGTTCGCCGCTCGACATCATGCTCGCCTGGCGAAGCGCCAAAAAACTGAACGGCAGCGACAACACGCCAAGGACCAAAGGCGCAGCACGCCAGCCAAACCGGTCGAGCAACAACCCGACCGCCGGCAACCCAATCAGTGCTGCGCCGCCCCATGACAACTCCATGAGACCTGCCGCTCGACTCCGACGCTCGTAGGCAACCGCATGGCCGATCCACGACTGGATGGCCACCGTGTGGGCCAGACTCGCAACGCCCAAGCCAACCATGCCGATGATCAGCAGTACCGGACTGATTGCCCCGGCCATCAAGCAGACCGATCCGCCTAGTCCGGCGGTGGCCATAACCTTGCCGGTCCCCGATTGCCGAGTCCACCTACCAATGAGCGGCGCGCCGAACGCCGCCACATCGCGTACCGCCAGCACGTTTCCCATCGAGGTATCTGATATCTGCGCGCCGCGTGCAAACGCCGGCAGATAGGTATAGGCCATCCGTGTTCCGGTGTTGAACAACAGCCGCAACAGGATGAGTCCGGGCATGGCGCGGCGGACAGCAGGCCGAAATGCCCCCGGGTTCACGTCATGTCCTGTCACTTCAAGGAACCTCTAGCTCGGCGACTCGACGCACGCGGGCCCATGGACTCTACGCCCGACGGGGCGCGACTTCTAACGCAACCGGCAGACCGGTCTCAAATTGCGCAACCGCGGTTACACCTCTATCTTGCGACCCATGTCATCTCCTGAGCAACCGTGGTTACAGACCGGAGAAGCGGGCGTCGACATCCCCTCCACCCCAGCTTTCCCCGGCGAAGAAATCTCCCGGAGCGACTGGTGGAGTGCTTGGGGCACGGTCGCCGCCAACAGCTTTGGCGGGCCCGCCGGACAAATCGCCGTGATGCACGATGAAATCGTGGTGCGCAGAAGATGGATCGGCGAGCAGCGCTTTCTCCACGCGCTCAACTACTGCATGCTCCTGCCTGGCCCGGAAGCCCAGCAGCTCGCTACGTATCTTGGCTGGCTCCTCAAAGGTCCGCGGGGCGGCCTGTTCGCCGGCGCGTTGTTCATCCTCCCGGGATTCGTCAGCATCATGGCGCTCAGCATTTTGTTCGCGGCCTACGGCGACGTTTCGTGGGTAAGCGGCATGTTCTTTGGTATCTCGGCGGCGGTGATCGCGGTCGTGGCAAACGCCGTCAAACGAATCGGTGGCCGGGTCATCAAAAACAAGGTGATGCTTGGCGTTTCGCTGGCGGCCTTCATCGGCATCTTCTTCTTCGAACTCCCCTTCCCCCTCATCGTTGCGATCGCTGGGGCGATCGGACTGATTGGAGGCCGCACCCGACCCGACATCTTCAACATCGTTACCGGGCACGATGAATCGACGGCGGTCGACGACGACGATGTGCTCGTCGGCGACCAACACATTTCACTGGGTAAGCCCACACTGCGGCGCTTCGTCAGCGTCCTCACGAGCGGAGCCGCCCTGTGGGCCGGGCCGGTACTACTCCTCGTCCTTTTTGTGGGCGCTGACTCTGTCTTTGTCGATGTAGCGACCTTCTTCTCCTCCGCAGCCGTCCTCACGTTCGGGGGTGCGTACTCAGTGCTGGCCTACATCTCCCAAGAGTCGGTTTCGAACTACGGCTGGCTCGAGCCGGGCGAGATGATCTCGGGGCTCGGCATGGCCGAAACCACACCCGGCCCGCTCATCCAAGTCGTGCAGTTCGTTGGTTTCATGGGCCCGTACCGCGCCCCTGGTTCGCTCAGCCCGCTGCAGGCCGGCATCTCGGGCGCGGTCGTAGCTACTTGGGTCACGTTCGTGCCGTCGTTCCTTTGGATCTTTCTCGGCGCACCCTTTATCGAACACCTTCGCGGCCGTCCGGCCCTCACGTCGGCCCTGTCGACCATTACCGCCGCGGTGGTAGGCGTCGTGCTGAACCTGGCGATCTGGTTCGCCCTGTTCACCTTGTTCGACGCTGTCCAAGAGCACCGGAAGTTCGGCGTGTTGCTCTACGAACCCGACCTCTCCTCGGTCAACCTGCTCGCCCTCGTCATCGCCACAGGAGCAGCAATCGCTATTGCGAAGTCGCGACTGTCAACACTCCAGATCGTCATCATCGCCGGAATCATCGGCGCTATTTCACACCTAGTCACGTAGTCCCCCGAAGGAGTTTTCATGTCAACCAAGATCCTCATCTTGTGTCCCCACAACGCAGCGAAGAGTGTGGTGGCTGGGGCCTACCTCCGGCGAGTTGCCGAGGCTCGGGGCCTCAACCTGGAGGTGAACACGGCCGGGACCGAGCCCGACGCCCACGTGCTACCGCTCGTCCGCGAACAGTTGGAGTCCGATGGCTACCCGGTCACCAGCACTCCTCGCCTACTCACCGCCGACGACCTGACATGGGCCGACCGCGTGGTGAACATCGGCTGCGTGCTTGCCCACCTTCCTCGTCACGATGCGGTCGAACACTGGGGGATCCCCAACTTCAGCGAAGACCCGAGTGCCGCCTTTGCCGCCCTGTCTGAGCATGTCGATCGACTCGCGACCTCGATCGCCGATCTCCACACGTAACGGGTCGACCAGCTGGGGAAACACGGTGCGGGTAGCGATGGGTAGTGACCCGAACAAAGATTGACCGACCCGCTTTCTGCTCCGTAGCCTGAGGGGTTAACCCAACCCTGGAGAGAAGCGCCTTGAGCGAAGTTATTGGATTTGTTGGACTCGGCAACATGGGTGGCCCGATGGCCCGCCGCTTGGCGGCGGCCGGCTACGAAGTGCATGCGTTCGACATCAACGCCGACGCGCTTTCGGTGGCCGAAGCGGCCGGTGTTCACGCGGCGGCCAACGCCAACGAATGCGCCCGCAAGGCCGACCTGTTGATGACCTCGCTCCCCCGCCCCGACCACGTGCAAGCGGTAATGGTCGATGGCGGAGCGCTGGGCGAACTGTCGGACGGAAACCTCTGGATCGACCTCACAACGAACCGCAAAGAGTTCATCCTCGACCTGGCCAGCCAGGCACCCAAGGGCGTCCGCATTGTCGAATGCCCGGTAACCGGCGCGGTCGATGGGGCCCGCAACGGCAAGCTCACGCTGTTTGCCGGTGGCGACCAGAACGACCTCGATCGGGTCACCCCGGTGCTCGATCATCTCGGCCGAGTCATCCACTGCGGCGAGATCGGCACCGGCAACGTCACCAAGCTTGTTACCAACCAACTGTGGTTTATCCACGCTGCCTCACTCGGCGAAGCCTTTGCCCTCGGCATGTCGAACGGCGTCGAACTCGACGTGTTATGGGACGCCATCAAGGACTCGGTTGGCGACAGTTTCGTCGCCCGCCACGACGCTCCATCGATCTTCGCCGGCCACTACGACCCGAGCTTTACCCTTGACCTGTGTATGAAGGATCTCGGCCTCACGATGGAACTGGCCGGCAACGTCGGCACCGACCTGCCCCTCACCGAGCGGGCGTACGAGACCTTCGAACGGGCCACCGAACGCTTTGGCCCCGACGTCGGCGAGCTGCACGTGGCGAAGCGCATCGAGGACGACGCCGACCTGTCGTTCCGACTCGACGGCGACTGGGTCCCGCACTGGGAGAAATAAGGAACCTGCGATGACCGAACTGCACGAGTTGGTCGATCTCGACCGCTACCCAATTCACCAACCCGAATCACCCCAGTACCGCGCGACGGTCGAAGAAGTCCGAACGGGCCTTCGTTCGGTGGGCTGCGCGGTCATCAAAGATCTGGTAAGCCCCGAAGCGCTGGAAACCCTGGGCGCCGAAATCTGGGAGCGGAAACCAACCACCCACTTCTCCACCCAAGTCATCAACCCGTACTTCCACTTCCACCACAACCCGGACTGGCCCGACCAGCACCCGATGAATACCTTCCTCGAACGGTCGAGCGGGTTCATCCCCGGCGACTCGTGGGAAGACACCACCGCCATGCGGTACATGTTCGAGCACCCGAACCTGACCCAGTTCTTAGCCGACTGCCTCGAGATCCCCGAACTGCACCCCTACGCCGACCCGCTGGCTGGTCTTACCGCCAACATCTTGGACCCCGGCCAGCAGTTCACCTGGCACTTCGACACCAACGAGTTTGCGGTGACCGTGTTGGTCGAAGAAGCCGACGAAGGAGGCCTGTTCGAATACGTCCCGGCCATCCGCAGCGATGGCGACGAGGGATTCGATGCGATCCAGCACGTGCTCGAAGGGGGTCGAACCGGTGTGCACACTCTCGACCTGCGCCCCGGCGATATGCAGATCTTCCGCGGCCGGTATTCGCTCCACAGCGTCAGCCGGGTCGCCGCCGATTCAAAGCCTCGCCACGCGGCGATCTTTGCCTACACCGAACAGCCAAATGTGATCGGTCGGCTCGAGCGAACCGAGCAACTGTTCGGCCGGGTACTCCAAGCCCACATCGACGCCGAAGAAGAACGGGTCCGCAGCGACGCCCTGATTGACTAAGGCGTCCGCGGCCCGTCCGGTGGAATTGCCATCGCTCACCTGTTGCGGTCGAATAGAGCCACCGCAACAACTCGAGGAACACACATGAGCGACCGGGTAGCAATTTCCATCAACGACGGCGTGGCCGAGGTTCGCCTCACTCGACCCGACAAGATGAATGCTCTCGATGGCGCCATGTTCAAAGCGATCGCCGACGCTGGCGAATCGCTCAAGACCGAATCGGGCGTGCGCGCCGTGGTGTTGTCGGCCGAAGGGCGATCGTTCTGTGCCGGCCTCGACTTCAGCGGCTTCCAAGCCATGGCTGCGGGCCCCGGCGACACCAGCGAAGGCGGCGAAACCAACACGTCGATCTCGGCTACCAACGGCGGCATCACCCACCTCGCGCAGCAGATCTGTTGGGTGTGGCAAGAACTTGAGATGCCCGTTATCGCCGCCGTGCACGGCGTGGCGTTTGGCGGTGGACTGCAGCTGGCGCTCGGCGCCGACATCCGGATCGTGGCCCCCGACGTACGCCTGTCGGTGATGGAGATTCGCTGGGGTATCAGCCCCGATATGACCGCCACCCAAGCGCTCCCCCGGTTGATTGGGGTCGACCGGGCAAAGGAACTCACCTGGACCGGACGCGAGGTCAACGGCGAAGAAGCGGTGCGCATCGGGCTCGCCACCCGTATGGCCGATGACCCTCGCGAAGAAGCCATGACATTGGCGCACGAGATTGCCGGCAAGAACCCCCACGCCATCCGCGGGTCCAAGCACCTCATCAACTTGGCCGCCGAGATCGATTGGGCAAAGGGATTCGCCGAGGAACGTCGGGTGATCGGCGGGTTGATCGGTTCGCCAAACCAAGCCGAAGCGGTCACCGCGTACTTCGAAAAGCGCGACCCAAAATTTGCTGACTAATCGGCGATCACATCCTTTACCCTGACGGGGTGCACGAATCGATAGCCCAGAACGAATTCGGTCAGCCCATCGGACCCAGCCTCGACGGCTGGACGGCACCGGCCATGCCACCTTGGAAGCCCTTGGTTGGCACCTATGTCCGGCTCGAACCCATGCACCGCGCCCAACATGCGGTGCCGTTGTTCCATACCTTTAAGCGGGCACCCGAAGACCTTTGGACCTACCTGCCCTATGGCCCGTTTCTCGACGCCGCCGAACTTGGCCAGACCATCGACTACATGGCGGCCGAATCGGTCGAGGGCATCCCCGACTTCCAGTTGTACGCCGTGGTGGTCGACGAAGTGGTCTTGGGGTTCTTGTCGTACCTGCGGATTGCCCCGAGAGCCGGCTCGATCGAGATCGGCGCCATCACCTTCTCGCCGCAACTCCAACGCACGACCGCGGCGAGCGAAGCGTTGTTCTTGATGATCAAAAACTCCTTCGACCTCGGTTACCGCCGCTGCGAATGGAAATGCGATCACCTCAACGCACCCTCGAGAGCGGCCGCCGAACGGTACGGATTCAGCTACGAAGGCCTGTTTCGCAAGGCCACCCACTACAAAGGTCGCAGCCGTGACACCGCGTGGTACGCGATCACCGACGACCAATGGCCAGTTATCGGAGCCGCCTTTGAGGCGTGGCTCAACCCGGAGAACTTCGACGCCGACGGCCAACAGAAGGTACGACTCGAAGACATCAGGTCTACCCTCGCCTAAGTGGACTGGCTCGAACCCGAAGAGATTGCGAGCGCCGAGGTCGACGAACGTTCAGCGGTTGTCGAGTCGGGCAGCCGCGGTCGCTCGGTAGCGCTGGCGACCATCGCCGCGACGGCGGTCGCCATTGTTGTGGTGGTCGGGTTCACCAACCAGGACCCTGCCGAACCCGAGACGACCGCGCCGACGACGACCGCGCCGCCACCCACGACGGTTCCCCCGCCCACATCCACAACCACCTCACCGCCCCCGGTGCGCGACCCCTTTCCCGGCGAGGCATCGTTTCTCACCGGACAACCCATTGGGCTGCTCGTGTTCTTCGAACCGTCAACTTCGGACACCGACATCGTGTCGTTTCTCGAAATGGCCGAAAGCACACCATTGGTCGACCAGCTCACCGTCGAGTCCAGCAACGACGACTACGGCGTCCGCACCGCCGTCACCATGGCGCTTCAGGACAACGCCACGTCTACCGATGTGGTCGACCTGACCATCCGGTTCGAGAACCAACCAGGCGTCGAGGTGGTGTGGCCTCTGGTGGCGGACCCCGAAATTCGCGTGTGGGTCGATCCCTCGGTATCGCCGAGCGATCTTTCCGACATCAGCGATTTCATCGCCGAACAACCAGCGGTGCTGTCGCAAAGCGTGCTCAACCAAGAGGACACGTTCGCTGAGTTTCAAGGCCTGTTCGCCAACAACGAAGCCCTGGCCAGCGAGGTGGCGATCGACGATCTCCCGTTTGCGATCGTGATGACGGTCGACCGGTACACCGCCCAGGCCGACACCCAAGGGCTAATCGCCGCGCTCGAGCAGTTGCCCGGGGTACGCCATGTCGCCCAGCGTTCCCCGAACTAACGGGTCACGCCGAGTGCTGGTGCCAGGGCACCTCTTCGGGCGGCAGTAGCTCGTTGCCCAAGATGATGTCGGCGGCCTTCTCGGCGATCATCATCACGGGGGCGTAGATATTGCCGTTGGTCACGCTCGGCATCACCGATGCATCGACCACGCTGAGGTTCTCGGTGCCGTACACGCCCATGGTGTCGGGGTTCACGACCGACATGGCGTCGGTGCCCATCTTGGCGGTGCACGACGGATGCAACGCGGTTTCACCTTCGTCGCGAACCCAGTCGAGGATCTCGTCGTCGGTGGCCACCTCGGGCCCGGGCGAGATCTCGCCGTCGTTGTATTTGTCGAACGCTGGCTGGTTCAAGATGTTGCGCGCGTGGGTGATGGCCTCGACCCACTCTTGTTGGTCTTCGGGGGTCGATAGGTAGTTGAACTTCAACTCGGGCTTGTCGTACGGGTTCTTTGACTTGATCCGAACCGTGCCGCGACTGTTGGAGAACATCGGCCCGACGTGCACCTGGTAGCCGTGGCCGCCTTCGGGCATCGAGCCGTCGTAACGGATGGCGATCGGCAGGAAGTGAAACATCAGGTTCGGCCATTTCACTTTGTCGTTGCTACGGATGAAACCACCGGCCTCAAAGTGACTCGTTGCTGCTGGGCCTTTACGGAACAACCACTGCAACCCAATAAACGGGCGTCGCCAGGTGGCGTTATACGGCGACATCGATACCGGTTCTTTGCACGAGTACTGCACGTAGACCTCGAGATGGTCCTGCATGTTCTCGCCAACGCCCGGAAGGTCCGACACGACGTCGATGCCGTGTTCGCCAAGCAGATCAGCGGGGCCGACTCCCGACAGTTGAAGGAGCTGCGGGGTGTTGATCGCTCCGCCGCACACGATCACGTGGTTGGCGTGAACGGTCTGGCCTTTGCGCCCTGGCTGATCGAACCGAACCCCAACCGCCTTGTTCCCCTCGAAGAGAATCTTGGTCGTGTGGGCCATCGTCTTGAGCGACAGATTGGCTCGCTTGAGCGCCGGGTGCAGATACCCGCGGGCCGCCGAGATACGGCGCCCCCGGTGCCGGTTGCCGTCGAAGGCGGCAAAGCCTTCTTGGCGCACGCCGTTGACGTCGTCGGTCAGCGGATGGCCGGCCTGCTGTACAGCTTCGAAGAACGCTTTGAACAACGGACTCTTCGCCGGACCCCGCTCCATGATGAGCGGGCCGTCGCCGCCGCGATACTCATCCGCGCCATGCAGGCAGGTTTCCATGCGCTTGAAGTACGGCAGGTTGTGGGCGAAGTCCCAGCCGTCGAGGCCAGGGTTCTCTTCTTTCCAGCGTTCGTAGTCCATAGGGTTGCCGCGTTGGAAGATCATGCCGTTGATCGAACTCGATCCGCCGACCACCTTGCCGCGGGCGTGATACACCTTGCGGCCCTTCATGTGCGGCTCGGGTTCGGACTCGTACTTCCAGTCGTACAGGCGGCTGCCGATCGGAAAGGCGAGGGCGGCTGGCATATGGATAAAGACGTCCCACTTCCAGTCCATGCGGCCGGCCTCGAGCACGAGCACTTTGTTGCCGGGGTCGACGCTGAGCCGGTTGGCGAGCGCGCAACCGGCCGATCCGCCGCCGACGATGACGTAGTCGTAGCTACCTGCCGAGTAATCCATAGCCAGCAACGCTACAGCTTCTTGGTCCAGGTTTTTGCGGCCGCCGTCCCGTGACCAACGACTCACTTGCTTCCCGCATTACGGGAAGGGGCTAGCCACGAAGCGGGAAGAGGTATAGGGTTCGGACTATGGCATTTCCATCTGATCTAGAGATCGCACGCGGCGCCGAACTGCGCCCCCTGACCGATATCGCAGCCGAGGCTGGGATCCCTGCGGAACACCTTGAACCTTACGGTTCGGGCGCGGCGAAAATCTCTCTGGACGCCATCGACGCCATGGCCGATCGCCCCAAGGCGGCCTACGTTGTGGTGTCGGCCATCACCCCCACGCCGCTCGGCGAAGGCAAGACCACCACCACCGTCGGCTTGGGCCAAGCGTTCAAGCACATCAACAAAACCGCCACCATCGCGGTTCGTCAGCCGTCGATGGGCCCGACCTTTGGTATCAAAGGCGGCGCCGCTGGTGGCGGGTACAGCCAGATCGTTCCGATGGAGCTGCTCAACCTTCACCTCACCGGCGACATGCACGCCGTAACCGCCGCCCACAACATGTGCTCGGCCATGCTCGACGCCCACCTGTTCCACGGCAACGAACTCGGCCTCGACATGAACGCCATCACCTGGCGCCGGGTCCTCGACGTGAACGACCGGGCCCTGCGCAACACCGTGATCGGCCTCGGTGGCCGCCTCGACGGCGTGCCTCGCCAAACCGGTTTCGATATCACCGCAGCGTCTGAAGTAATGGCTGCCCTTGCGCTGGCCACCGACCTGCTCGACCTGCGAGCCCGCCTCGGCAAGATCGTGGTCGGCTACACCAAGGACGGCACACCGGTTACCGCCGAAGAACTCAAGGTCGCCGGCTCGATGGCGGTCATCTTGATGGACGCCATCAAGCCCAACCTGATGCAGACCCTCGAGGGCACTCCGGCACTGGTTCACACCGGACCGTTCGGCAACATCGCCACCGGCAACAGCTCGATCGTCGCCGACCGGGTAGGAATTCACACCGGCGACTTCCTCATCACTGAAGCCGGCTTCGGCGCCGACATGGGCGCCGAGCGGTTCTTCAACATCAAGTGCCGCTACTCGGGCATCGCCCCCGACGCCGCAGTGCTCGTCGCCACGGTTCGAGGCCTCAAGGCCCACTCGGGCAACCACAAGATCGTCGCTGGTAAGCCACTGCCCGAAGACCTCCTCAAAGCCAATCCCGACGAGGTCCACCAAGGCGGCGACAACCTGCGCAAGCAGCTCGAAAACATGAAGGTCCATGGCGTTACCCCGGTGGTTGCCATCAACGCCTTCCCCGAAGACCACGCCGAAGACCTCGATGCCATTCGTGAGATCGCCGACGAGTACGGCGCCCGTTCGGCTCTCGCCACTCACTTCGCCGACGGTGGCGCCGGTGCGGCAACCCTGGCCGAAGCGGTTAGCGAAGCCGCGCAGGAGGAGAGCAACTTTAAGGTGCTCTACGAAGACGACATCCCGCTGCGCGACAAGATTCACGCTGTGGCCACCAAGGTGTACGGCGCCGACGATGTCGAATACTCCGCTCAAGCCAACCGCGAACTCGACCGCTACGAAGCAGCCGGCTTTGGCAACCTTCCGGTCTGCATCGCCAAAACTCACCTGTCGATCTCGTCTGACCCCAAGCTCAAGGGCGCCCCGACGGGCTGGACCTTGCCGGTCCGCGAAGTGCGGGCCTCGGTCGGCGCCGGCTTCGTGTACCCACTGTGCGGCGACATGCGCACCATGCCCGGTCTCGGCAAGATTCCGGCGGCCGCCGGAATCGATCTTGACGAAAACGGCCAGATCGTCGGCCTGAGCTAACGCTCGGCACCCAACCAGTCGATAACCCACTAGAGAAGCGAGGCTGAACAATGGCGTTCAAGCTGAAGAAAGCAACCACAAACGAAACCGAGACCGTTCGGACTCACCGACTCAACCTCATCCGCGACCTCACCTTTGAGGTCGTGCCGATGAAGAGCCTCGACGATGCCATCGCGGCGCTGCCGGCCAACGCGCCGGTATCGGTAACCGCGTCGCCGGCCAAGACCCTCGAAGACACCATCGAGATCAGTCAAGGTCTGGCCGCAAGTGGCCATCATCCGATCCCTCACATTTCGGCTCGTATGGTCCGCGACGGCGATCACCTCGACCAGCTCATTACGGGCTGGCGTTCGGTAGACATCGACCGGGTCTTTTTGGTCGGCGGCGACGCCGAACAACCCGGCGAATTCGCTGACGCAGTCGTCCTCCTCGAGGCGCTTCTCGAGCGAGACCACGGGTTGAACACCATCGGTGTCACCGCCTACCCCGATGGCCACTCGTTTATCTCCGACCACGACCTGCGGGTCGCGCTCGACGCCAAGCAGCGCATGCTGGTCGAGGCGGGCGTTGCCGGTTACGCCAGCACCCAGATGTGCTTCGACCCAGACCTCATCGCTAGCTGGCTACGGGCCGAACGAGCCGCCGGGCTCACCCTCCCGATCCACCTCGGGCTCCCCGGCGTGGTCGACAAGGCCCGGCTGATGAAGATGGGTGTGCGCCTCGGCATCGGCCAGTCGCTCAGCTACCTGAAAAAGAACAAGTCGGCGGTCGCCAAGATGATGACCAGCACCAGCTACGACCCCAACGACCTGCTGATTCCGCTGGGCCAAGACCTGCTCGACCTCAACATCGAGGGTCTGCACATGTTCACGTTCAACAACGTGGCGGCCACGAACCAGTGGCGCGAAACCACCGTCGCCGAGGGGTAACCCAACCGGTCTTGCGCTTTTAGACCAACCACCTACTCTGTTCGCTATGGCGAACCGTTTGGTCCTCTTTGTTCTCTTTTGCCTGGTTGTTGCCGCGTGCGGTACTAATGACGCTCCGGGCGTTGCCGCCAGCGAGACGACTGCGCCCGCCAACACCACGACCGAAGAAGTAGCCGAAGAGGCCGTGGTGACCAACGGCGGTAGCGCCGACGAGGCGGATCCGACCGCCAAGGTGCAACCAACCGAAGCCGATGACGAGGGCGCCCCAACCCCGACCGACCCACCGGCCACCCCCGACACCACCAGCGCTCCCGCCACCACATCGCAGGCCCCGACCTCGACCACCACGAGCACAACTACCACCGCCCCGACGAGCACCACGACCGCGGCGCCGACGCCCACCACCACCGCTGCGCCATCTCCCAGCAGCACGAGCGCTCCTGTCGAGCCAGAAACCGCACCCAACATCACCGAGCTCGCTCGATCCGAGCGAGTACTCAACATCGCCCACGCCGGCGGCGACCAGGCCTACCCCCACAGCACACTGTTCGCCTTCGCCAAGTCGGTGGAAGATGGGGTCGACATCCTCGAGATGGATGTCCAGCTCACCGCCGACGGCCAGCTGGTCGTGTTCCACGACGAGACGGTCGAGAAGCGCACCAACAAGACCGACCGGGTCGACAGCCTCACCCTCGCTGAACTCCAGTCGCTCGACGGCTCCTACTGGTTCGCCCCCGGCCAGTGGCCGCGCCACGACCTCGCCGACGACGCGTATATCTATCGGGGCGTGAGCACCGGCGATGTTGCACCGCCCGACGGTTTCGCCGCCGCCGACTTCGGCGTCGCTACGTTCCGCCAGGTAGCCGAGCGCTTCCCGACCATGCCACTCGACATTGAGATGAAGGGCGCCAACCCCGAGGTAGCCACCGTGCTGGCCAACGAAATCATCAGCCTCGGCCGGGAAGAGTCGACCATCGTTGTGGCCTTCGACGACAGCCTCATCGCCAAGTTCAGCGAAGCTGCACCAACGGTTGCCACGAGCCCAGGCCTTGGCGCACTCACCGGGTGGGTCCTCAACGGCGATCCGCTGGGCGACCACGTGGTCATTCAGGTACCGCCGTTCTATTCCGGAATTCCGGTGGTCACCCAAGACACCATCGAACTCGCGAACAAGTCGGGGTTTGTGGTGTGGGTATGGCCCAACGATGCGGCGACCCAAGAGAACGCCGAGTTCTATCAGTCGATGCTCGATATCGGCGCCCAGGGCATGATTGTGGGCCAACCGGCCGAATTCGAGCGGCTCCTCAACTAACGGGCCACCCGCAACAGCGCTTCTTGCACAACGGTTGCCACGTGCGTGCCGTCGGCGGCGAAGACGTTGCCGATTCCGAGTCCCCGACCGCCAACCATTCCCGAGCCCCGGAAGTCGTGCAGCTGCCAGTCGGTGACCGGCTTGGGCCGATGAAACCAGATCGCATGGTCGAGGCTCGCACCGGAGAACAGCCCTTGCTCGCCCCGACGTTGCTTCCACAACGGGTGGGTGGCCCGCACCGCTTCGGTGGGGAAATCGTCGGATAGATAGGCGAGACCCGCGGCGTGCAGGACCGGATCGTCGCCGAGATCGTCGACCAACCGGGTCCAGGCCGACTCTCGATGATCTTGTGGATCGGTCTGCAAGGTGCGGCGCTGGATCAGCGATGTCCAGATCTCGTCATCGTTGAGTTCGTCGGGTGCCGGGGTGTCGCGGCCGAGAAAGATCGCCGGTGCATCGGGTTCGGGTTCCTCGATCTGAAACGATGCCGACAGGTTGAGGATGGCGCCGTTGGATTGGCGGGCCACGACTCGACGGGTGATAAACGATCGACCGTTGCGGATTCGATCGACCTCAAAGCGGATCGGCTCGTCGCTATCGCCGCCGCGGATGAAATAGCCGTGGAGCGAATGCACCCGATAGGTCGCCTCGACGGTTTGGGCCGCCGCCACGTACGCCTGGGCGATCACCTGACCTCCATAAACTCGGCCCCACGGATACTCGGGGCTTACCCCCACGTAGGTGTCGGGTCCGTGGGGTTCGAGCGCCATCAACGATCGAAAGTCAGCTACTTCAAAGGCCATGGGTAGAACCCTATTGGCATTCGTCGCCGACGGCAGGAGTGTGAGAAAACGGGATCCTGTTCTACTCTCGGCGCTATGCACCGCAGCTCCCCTTTAGCGCTGGCGTTGGTGGTCGCCAGTTTGCTCGGCGCCCTGCTTTCGAGCGCCGTTGGACCAACGGCGAACCCTGCCGACGCCCAATCGGTGAGCCTGCCCGACCCCGAGCGATCAGACCGCATGCTGCGCCTTGAGCCGTTCGCCCAACTGCCCCCGACCGCCGGGCGACGCATGATGGAACTCACCCATGCGGGCGACGGATCGGGGCGAGGCTTCGTGCCTGTTCAAGAGGGCCAGATTTGGGTCATCAACCCCGATGGTTCGGTGCCCGCAACCCCCATGCTCGATCTCACCACCGCGCCAGCGACCGCCAACCGGTTTATCCGAGGTTGCTGCGCGTTTGGCGGCCTTACCTACATCGCTTTCCACCCGGACTATGCGAACCCCGGGGCCGCCGGTTTCGGGTTGGTGTACACGGCCCACGAAGAGATCCCCAACGGTACGCCCGACTACCGACTCGCCGACGCCGACACCCTCGACCCAATCCACAATGTCGTCAATCACCACGTGATCGCCGAGTGGAAGGTGCGCGACCCGCTTGGCAACGGTCGCAACCAGATCGATGGTTCGTCGTACCGCGAGATCTACCGGCTCGAATATCAAGACGAGTTCGGCAATCCCCACGCCATCGGCGAAATTGCGTTTAACCCCTACGCCCAGCCCGGCAGCGCCGACTACGGAAACCTGTACGCGGCGATCGGCGACGGCGGGAACGGCGCATCGCTCGTTCACGCCCCGTGGGCCCAGGACCTCTCCAACACCTTCGGTAGCTTGATTCGTATCGACCCGCTCGGCGGGCCGCGTTTCGGCGTGCCGGGCGACAATCCCTTCGCCGGCGTTCCCGGTGCCGCCGAAGAGACCTTTGCGTACGGCCTGCGCGACCCGCAGACCTTTAGTTTCGCTCAGACCAGCAGCGGAGCGGTCGAGATCGTGGTTGCCGAAATTGGCTTTGAAGAGATCGAGGAGGTCGACATTTCCCGCGGCGGCGAGAACTTTGGCTGGGATGCCCGAGAAGGAACCTTGCCCGTTCATCCTGATCCTGCCCGTCCACAGACCCCGATCGACCCCACCGGCCCCCTGGTGGATCCGGTTGCCGAGTACGACCATCTCTTGCCGAGTCAGCAACAAAACACCCGAGCACTACCCACCGCCGCGCCGACGGCGATCATCGGCGGGTTTGTCTACGAAGGGCCATCGTCAGCCGACCTTCGCGGCGAATACATCTTTGGCGATCTGGTGCGGGGTCGGTTCTTCCACACCAACGCCGCAGCCATGACCAGCGCACGCGACAACAGCACTCTTACCCCGATCAGGGAACTCTTGGTCGAGGTCGACGGGGAAGAGACGGTATTCATCGACTTGGTAAACCCTGGGGGTTCACGGGCCGACCTTCGATTCGGCTTGGGTGAAGACCGCGAGCTGTACATCCTCAACAAGTGGGATCGCACCATCCGACGCATCGCCGGTAACGGCACGCCCCCACCTCTGTGCAACGGGCAGCCCGCCACCATCGTGGGCACCGACGGGGCCGACGTGCTCGTGGGAACCGAAGGCGACGACGTCATCGTGGGCCTCGGCGGACGGGACATTATCCGTGGAAACGACGGCAACGACATGATCTGCGGCGGCGCAGACAACGACCAGATCTCTGGCGATGCCGGATGGGACACCTTGTTCGGCGAAGACGGCTCCGATCAGATCCTTGGCGGGGCGGGCAACGATCTGATTCGTGGCGGCACGGGCAATGACAAGGTGACCGGCGGCGACGGCGACGACCGCATCTTTGGCGAAGACGGGCGCGACCGGATCGAGGGCAACGCTGGCAACGACCGGATCGTCGGTGGCAACAACAACGATCGGCTCATCGGCGGCTCCGGCGACGACGTGATCAAAGGCCAAGGCGGCCGCGACCGCCTGTTCGGCAAAGCGGGCAACGACACGCTGCTCGGCGGGTTCGGCAAGGACCGACTGCTCGGTGGCGGAGGCCGCGACCGGCTCAACGGCGGCCCCGGAACCGACTTCTGTCACGGCGGAGCGGGCCGAGACACCGGGTCGCGCTGCAACGAAACCAAATCGCTCTAGCCACCGGCCGACGCCGGTGGGCGATTCTAGGTCTCTACACTGATGAATTCGGCGTTTGCGCCGATAGGTAACGAGCCCCTCTCCCCCGGTTACGGCCATGCCAATCCCCCACGATCTCCCCAAGCGAATCGCCCCGCTGGTCCTGTGCGCCCTTGCGGTGGCTGCTTGCACGAGTGCGGGCGATCCCGAGTTGGTCGACGCACCGCCCACCACCCAAGCACCGACCACCACGCTCGCGCCCACCGACCTGGTGGTGCTGATCACCAACGACGACGGCGTCGAATCGCCCGGACTCGATGCCCTAGCCGCCGAACTGGCTGAGCAACCCGACACGATCGTCCACATCGTGGTCCCGGCCGAAGATCAAAGCGGCGTCGGCGACCGGCAAAGCGAAGGCGCAGCCGCAACCACGCCTGGTGAAACGGTCGCTGGGATCGAAGCGACCATCATCGATGGCACGCCCGGCGATGCCGTGGCCTATGCCGTGCGCAAACTCGACCCGGCCCCAAACCTGGTACTCGCCGGACCCAACGGCGGCCAGAACATCGGCATTTTCGCCGAGCAGTCCGCAACCCTCGGTGCTGGCAAAGTGGGCGCCCGCCTCGGCGTTCCCGGGCTCGCCGTCAACGTCGGCGCACCCGCCCCGTTCGACTACGACCAAGGCGTTGAGATCATGCTCGACTGGGTGGCCGAAAACCGCGACGCACTCATCGACAAGTCTGCTGATCCGGCCGTCACCCTTATCAACGTGCCGAACTGCGAGAACGCCGACGGTGGCGAGTTCCGAGGCCTCATCGAGGTTCCACTCGCCGAATCGTTTGGCGAACGTGATCCGTTCGAAACCAACTGCATCGACGAGACCGACGCGCTCACCGACGACGTCGATGCCTTCTTGGCTGGTTACGCACCGCTGACCGTTATCTCGGTCGACGAGAACCTCGAGGCGAACTAACCCCTTCCGGGTTGCGCACTGCGTCTAGCAGGCGGCCCAGCTCTCGACGGTCGCTCAGCGCATGGTTGAGCGGCGCCACCACCTGGTCGTCGACCACCTTGTCGATGTGGGTTTCGAGCTCGTCACGAGCCTTGCGACCTCGCCTCGCGGCGCCGATGTTGGTGGGGATTTTCGCAATGAGCGCCAACAGGATCCCGAGCGCCAACCCAGCGAAGACCAACAAGGTGGGCAACGGTAGCCAATCGTTGACCATCGGGGTTAACGGGTCGGTCTCGAGCCGGAAGAACGTACTGCCAAGGACCAACACCAACAGCCAGACCGCGCCGACGATCGCCACTAATCCAGCGAGGCGTTGCAACCACTGAAAGCCAGCCCACCACGCCGGTTTGTCGCGGGTTGCGTTGGCCGCCCGCAGCGGAACCTTGCTGATCTCGGCGAGCACATCGGGTTGCGCTCGGCCGAGTTCGTCTCGCACGGCACTGGCCCATGCGGGCTGGAGCTTGCGGGCGGTCGCCTCGCCGGCGTCGCGGAGCGCCACACCGACTTCGGCGTGGGCGGTAGCACTCGCTGCTGGACTGGGTAGCGAACGCAGCGGGGTCTTGCGGAACTTGTTCACCCACTTGATCGCTGGCCAGCCGGTGGCGAGTCCGGCGTCGCGCTTGTACTGCTCGGCCACGATTTCTACCGCCGAGTCGATACCCGACGCTCGGCTCAGCCCGGCCACCAAGTCGGCTCGTTCGTTTTTCGTGAACGCCTGGAGCTCTCGCTTTTGTTTGTCGCCAGACGGCGATGCAATCCCGGCGATCTCGGCCAACGAATCGGCTTCGGCGATCAGGTCGGCATCGAGTCGAGCTACCGCTGCACGGCGTTCTTCGACAACGTTCGACAACAGGTCACGCGCCGCCTGCACGCCGTCGCCGGTGGTCGCCGACACCGGAATCACCGTGGCGTTTGCGATGCCGTCCTCGGCGAGTCGGTTTTGGTAGTCCTCGACCACCACTGCGGGCTCGGGCAAGGTGTCGGCTTTGTTCAGCACGAACCGCATCACTTCAGCGTGAGTGTTCAACGGGCGTAGATACTGGTCGTGCAGCGACTGGTCGGCGTACTTCTGGGGGTCGACCACCCAGATCATCATGTCGACCAGCTCGATGAGTCGGTCGACCTCCATCTGGTGAAGTTTTTGGGTCGAGTCAAAGTCGGGAAGGTCGAGCAGAACCAGCCCCTCGAGCGCCACAACGGGCTCGGCTTGGTGCCGCCGCTCGATCTTGAGCCAATCGAGCAGGTCGCTTGCCCCATCGCCCCACATCACGGCGTGGGTGTTCGACGTCGTGGGCCGCTTGACCCCGGTGGTCGAAACCTCGCTGCCGGTTAGCGCGTTAAACAGCGTCGACTTACCGGCGCCCGTCGGGCCAGCAAGGGCCACAACGGTGTGGTTCGTACCGTGCCGTAGCCGACCCCGAACTCGCTCGACCAGGGCGTTGGCGCTCGCTGAGGCGTCGGGCCCAAAGCGGGTCGCCGCCAGCTCGGCGGCCTCAGCCAGCGAGTCGACGCGAAGGGCGAGCGCACCGTGGGGAGAGTCCGGGTTCGCCATCGATCAGACGCGAGCGCCTTGCACCGCAGCCGAAGCCTCGCGCAGTTCGCTCGCCGCATCGGCAGATGGGACGGTGCCAAGTTGCACGCCGAAGCGTGCGAGTTCGCCATCGAGCACCTGTTCGATACGCACCAACAGTCGTTGACGGGCCTGACGCGCCAAGTCGGAAACCGCTTGGTCGCCAAAGACCGCCGAGAGCACCGCTTGGCTCACCGCAGCGGTTCCGCCAGCGACCGCGGCCTCACCGCCGGTGATGCCTCCGGTTTGGGAAAACACGGCGACCATAAGCGCTACGCCGACACCGTTGATTCCGAGCGACAAGGTACGGGCCACCGCCACCTTCGACCCAGCTTGCTCGTTCACCAAGTCGAGGACTTCGACTTCCCACTCTTCGATGGTCTTTTCGATCCGGGTCCGCAGCTCGGTCGTGGCGCGGTGCAGGGTCGGTGGCGCGTCGGTCAGCGCTTGAGGTCCGCCGGGCATCGATTGCCAACCGTCGACAATGCTGATCGCTGCCTCGTCGGCGGCGTCGCGCACCAAGATCGACAGGTTGCTTTCGAGCGCACCTTGGACCTCAGCGTTGCTATCGGCGGGACTCCCGCTAAACACCGACACGATCTTGTCTCGCAGTCGACCAACGCCGGTTTGGAGCTTGCCCATCAACTCGCCGGTACCGACGTGTTCGCTCCAGCGTTCGAGTACCTCGCTCTTGAGCAAACTGCCGCTATCGAGCTCGCGGTCGACCCGCTCGAGCGCTTCTTCGTATTGCTGCACCGCAAAGGCGCGCAGCGCCTCGCCGGTGTGGGCTTGGGCTTCGACGGCGTCGGCCAATTCGTCGACCCGGTTGGGCAGCGAGTCGAGGGCGCCGTCGAGCGATTGGCGAATCATGCGGGTACGTGCGCCAGCGTCTTGGACCAGGGCGTCGAGCCAGGTCATCAACGGTTCGAGGCCGTGCGCTAGGCGCCCATCGGCGAGGTCGGTTTCGGCGACGGTAAACAGCCGGGCGTCGGAGAGCCCCTTGTCGTTCAGCATGTCTCGCAGGTGTTCGCCAACCTGTTGCTCGGACCCCTTGGGGATCCGGTTGACGATGACCGACAACGCGACCGAGCGCTGCTGGGCACGGCCGAGGTACTCCCACGGAACCGCATCGGCGTAGCGAGCAGCGGTGGTTACAAACAGCCAAAGATCGGCGGCGCCGAGCAGCTGGGCGGCGAGATCGTGGTTGGCGACCTCGACCGAGTCGATGTCGGGCGAGTCGAGGATCGCCAGGCCAGCGCGAACCGAGGTCGAGGTTGCGACGTGCAGACCAGCGCCCGCGCTAGGCGATTCGCCAGTTGTTCGCGGGAGTCCGGGAAGCACGCCTTCGCCCAGAAACCAGGCCTCGTCGTCGGGGTGGCAGATCAGAACCGGCATGCGAGTGGTCGGACGCAACACACCCGGGGTCGAAATGTTCTCGCCGATCAGCGAATTGGTAATCGTCGACTTTCCCGCACCGGTCGAGCCGCCGAGCACCGCGAGCAAGGGCGCGTCAAGCCGATCGAGTTTGGGCAACAGATAGTCATCGATCTGTTCCGCCAACTCATGCTGAGACCGGCGAGCATCGTCGGCCCCGCCGACATCGAGCGGCAGCTCGGTTACACCAACGCGTCGCCGAAGGGCGCGAAGCTCATCGACAAGGGAAGTCACGCCTTCACTCTAGGCGCTGACCAGCAGATTCGGACGCCGCCAAAACCAACAGCACCAAACGGAATCAGGTGGCTGACACCTGATTCGGTTTGGTGCGGGTTGAGCGTGGTTTCGCTACTAGCTAGATGTGGGCCGCCCACTGGCGGGCCTTTTCGGACCGGACCGCGCTTCTGCGTTTCCAGTAGGGCGTTCGCCAGTGTTTCTGATTGTTCTTCCCCCGACGTTCAGTATCGAACTCTTTGTGCGGGGTCTTCCACGCACGACCTGGCTCTGGTAGGTCATCGACATCTACGGCAACTGCACCAGTGAGGGCCCGAAGCGTGCTTCGGACTCGTGATTTCTCACTGTGCTTGTGGGCTCGAATTTCCCTGCGGGTCATCGGCTCTGCGACTCGGTGCGGCATGGTTGTTGGCCTTTCCTGGTCGATAGGTCGGTCGGGGACCGACACATGTCGTTGTGTATGGGGTGTAAAGGTTTTGCTGTTCTCTTTTTGGGTGTTCGGTAGGGACTAGGACTTTCTATCGACCACTATAGCAAAGACGTGACGATAGTCACACGTTTGTCACCTAAGCTGCTGACACCGTTCGCAGCACGACTGCCCGCCAACCCCGACTCGGTCCTACCCTGATTGGGTGACCTCACTCGGAACTATCGCCACCACCGCCGCGTGGTGGAGCACCGCCATTGGCTGGACCGTCAACACGGTGCTCGTCGTGGTGTTCGTTTTGTGTGCGCTTTCGCTGTTGTACCTGGCTGCGGTCGTGGTCGCCCGGGCCTACCAGCGGGTCTTTCGCCGCTAGAGCGGAAGTGCGCCGATCACGCCGTCGACCAACCAGTCCATGCGTCGAAGGTCGCCGTCGCTCAGCTGTTCGCCCTCGGCCACCCGCTCCTGACCCGATTGGTCACGCAACGGTCCGGCAAAGACCGTTCGTTCGCCCTTGGCGATCCGCTCGGCTTCTTTGGTGACGAGTTCGGCGGCCTCGTCGTCGAGGCCCGCGACCTCGGCCAGACTCACCGTTCCGTCGTTGAGCCCGCCCCAGAAACTCTCCGGTTCATACCGGTCGGTGGCGACCGCCTCGATGATGTCGATGTAGCGCTGCTCCCAGTGGAACAAGGTAGCGGTAAGGAACGCGGTGGGGGCCGCTTCGCGCTGGTCGGTGTCGTAGCCGATCCACCGCACACCCCCCTGCTGGGCAACTTCGCCCGAAGCGGGCGAGTCTTGATGCGTTGCGATGACGTCGACCCCGATGTCGAGCAGCGCTCGTGACGCGTTGGCCTCCACCGAAGGGTCGCTCGACGCGTTTGTCCACACGACCTCGACGGTGGCATCGGGGTTCACCAACTGTGCGCCCAAGGCGAACGCGTTGATACCCCGCACGACCTCGGGGAACGGCAACCCGGCGACATAACCAAGGCGACCGGTCGGCGAGACCGAAGCGGCCGCCATGCCGGCGAGGTACCGAGGTTCGTACATGCGTCCGTAGTAGTTGCCGAAGTTCGCATCGTTGCGCTTAAACCCATTGGCATGCTCAAAGACGACCTCGGGGAACGACACTGCCAGGCGTTCCATGGCGTTCTGGTGCTCGAACGCGGTGGCAAACACCATGTTGACGCCGTCGGTGACGATCAGGTCCGAGACGATCTCTTCAAACTCCGGGCCGTCGAGGGGAACATCTTCGACCGCAAAGGTGGTCGCGCCCGTCGTGTCGTTGGCGATAATGCGCGCTTGTTCGTGGGTGAAATTCCAGCCTGCCTCGCCGATGCCCCCGTGGTAAACCCAGACCGCCTTTATTCCTGTGGCGTCGACCAACTCGACCTCGGCCGACCCGCACGACGCCACCAAAACCACCAGCACCAGCGCCGCGGCGGCGCTGGCGGTCATGCGGCGAAAGGCGGCCGCAAATAACGAGGTATTGGGGGAAACCACCACGCGAGGTTAACGCCGTTTTGGGATAACTGGTTTGCACCTACCGGGCGAAAACCTGCGAGTCGTCGCTGAATGCCTTGAACTCCAGGGCGTTACCTGATGGGTCGACGAAAAAGCAGGTTCGCTGTTCGCCAACCTCGCCCGCAAAACGGATCTGGGGCTCGATGATGAACTCGACGTTGGCGGCGGTCAGTCGCTCGGCGAGTTGCTCCCACGCGTCGACATCGAGCAAGACACCAAAGTGGCTCGCCGGGACCGCTTGGCCATCGACGGTGTTGGTCGATACGGGCGAGCAGTCGTCAGGCGATAGGTGGGCGACGATTTGGTGACCGTAGAGGTCGAAGTCAACCCACGTCTCGGCGCTGCGACCCTCGGGGCATCCGAGCAGCCCACCATAGAACTCGCGGGCGGCCGTGAGGTCGTGGACCGGGAAAGCGAGATGAAAGCGAGAACGAGTCATGTTCCCAGTTTGTCATCGATTAGGCAGCGAGGCAGGCCTCGAGTCGACGCTGGTCGAGGACCTGACGCGACTTCCATAGCTCGGCGACCGGTGCTCCCTGGTCGTGCAATTGCTGGTGGGCGTTCCAGGCCGCCAGCAGTTCGTGAAGTTGATCTGGTTGGGTGGTGGGGTTTGTTTCTTGCATGTATGCATCGTGCACTGGATCCGACCGTGTATGGCACTGATTTGCCCCGTCTAGGTCCCGCTGTACAGTGGTAATCACCATGATTGATAATATCGACCGAGATATTCTCGGCATTTTGCGAAGAGACGGTCGTCGGACACAACGAGAGATCGGCCGGGAAGTCGGGTTGAGCCCCAACGCCGCCGGCGCCCGAGTCGCCCGACTCTTTGACCGCGGCATCGTCACCGGCATCCACGCCAAGGTCGACCACAAAGCTCTCGGCCGCACGATCGAGGCCTCGATCGATGTTTGGGTAAACGAGAGAACACCCGACCACGCCAAGATGACCGAGTTTGTCGCCGGCGACGACCGGGTCGTCGAGTGCTTTCACCTCACCGGACCGCTCGACTTTCGACTGCGCGCCATGGTGGCCGACACCGACGATCTCAACGACTTGCTACAGGCACTCAAGACCCACGCTGGAGTGCACCAGACCGACAGCCGGATCGTGCTCCAACATCTGAATACCGCCGGCTAATCGTCGTTGACGATCACGACCAGACCGAGTCCGAACAGCGACAAGTCAAAGTCGTAGTCGACGTTCGACGACGGGTTCGAGAACCTGACGTACCCCCACTCTCCCCACAAGAAGTCGGGTTCGGCCACCGTGTCGCCGATGATTTGCACCGGCACGTGCCCGACGGTTTCGCCCGCCGGAATCGTCAGGGTGCCGCTTGCGCCGGTGAAGTCTTCACCGAGGGTTGCTCGACCGGTGCCAGCGCCGGGCCACGCCTCGTAGTCGACCGTGATGGCTTCGGGGAGTGGGCCGCTGAGGCGAATCGGGACCAAGGCTTCGAACGAGCCCGAGTCGCCCTCGGTGACACCCACACCACTCGGCGACAGCAGGACCGAGCTCACCCGAATGGTGGTGAGGTCATGCTCGCTTACCTGCCCTGCGGAATCGGTGGCACTTACCCGAAGCTGATAATCACCCGGCGCGAGCAACAAGCCCGACAACGCGAAGTCGCTCGACGCAGCTCCGGGGTTTGCCGTGATGCCGCCATTCCACGCAACGCTCGACTGCCACACCCTGTCCCAACCGTTCCAGTACTCGCCGGTGGCCTTGTTACGCACCCGAACCCGGATGTCTTGGACCGCGTTGTCGTCGGTTGCAGTGCCGGTGATGGTTACATTCGGTGCCACGGGCGCCGGAGACGCGCCCGTACCTTGCAACGCTGACGCGAACCCAACCGCCGGCGGGTCATCGGGCGGCGGGGGTGGGGGCGGAGGCGGCGGGGGCGCATCTGCCATGTGGGGAAGTACGAGGTTGAGGAACGCCTGCTCACCGGGCGAGCCGAGCGTACTGAGCGCATTCGGCAGCCATCGCCAACGATCGTCGTGGCCAAACAGCAGGCCGCTTACGCCAGCCCGCAATGCGCCGGTCGTGTCGTCGGCAACGTCGCTGGCAACGACCGGATCGCCGGGTCCGTGTTCGGCACAGCCCTCCCAGTCGGGCTCGAAGCTCTCGTAGCGCATCTCGGCGGCGAAGATGTCTTTACCGCTCGGGTGAGCCACCGCGTCGGCGAGGATCGATTCGGTCAACGACGCGGGCAGACAATGACCCGTCTCGATCGACAAGAAGTCGACCCACGGTTCGTCGATGAACTCGAGCATGTACGGGATAAGCGGCGAGCTGTGGAAGGTGATTGGCTTGGTCACTCCCCCATCGCGCAAGCCCGAAGCCAGGTTGGCCCAGATCTGAGGATCTTCACGCTCGGCATCGGACGAACCACAGAAGTTGTCGCCGCCAAGCACCCAGTACGCAATCGCCGGGTGGTTGGCGAAGTCGGCGGCGAGCTGCGCACCAACGTTGTACGACGTGTCGACCTTTAGCGGACCTTGCAGCAGGTTGGTGCAGAACCCGTTGGCCCAGTCGCCGTGCACGTAACGCACACCCCAGGCCGCTACGAACCCAACCTTGAGGCCCCGAGCGTGCGCCTGGTCGAGGAACCACAGATAATCATCGGCGTACGCCTGCCCCAGAACAATCTGGTCGTTTGCGTCCAGGCTCGCCTGCATGTTGCCCTGCACGGTCGGGTACTGAAACGCCGTACCGGTTGTGGTCAGATACGCGACCCAGGTTCCGGTGAACCCGGCGGCCACCAAGTGATCGAGGTACGCCTGCTGCTCGGCACGACTTCCCTTGTTGGTGATCTCCCACGCGGTGTCGAACGCAACGACGGTTTGGGTTACCGATGGGTCGTGATGGGCCGCGACCGGATTCGCTACCGCAACCACCATGCTCGCTAGCCCGACAACAAACGCGCAGACTGCGCTGAAATACCTGGACATCGACCGCCTTTTTCCGTTACCCAAATAGTAGATCGCGCGCCGAAATCCTCCCAACCTGACAACCGCCGTCGTTAGGACTTGGGGGCTTGCGGGTCGATTGGCCAATCGTGCTTTGGGTATCGACCAGCAAGGTCTTTGCGAACCTCGGACCACGAACCGGCCCAGAAGCCAGGCAGGTCGGAGGTAATCTGAATCGGACGGTCGGCCGGCGACAACAACTCGACCACTACAGGAATCGACCCATCGACGACCGTTGGGTGCCCGACCATTCCGTATAACTGCTGAGGTCGGGCCGAGACCATCGCCCGCTCGTCGGTGTAGGCGATAGGCCGGTCGCGACCACTCGGCACGGTAAGGGTTTCAGGGGCCAACCGATCGACCTCGGCTTTGCGGTGGTAGCCGATCTGGTTCCACAACGCCGTCGCCACATCGACCTTCTCGAGATCCTTGCGTCCGGTTGCCCGGTCGAGGAAGGGCACCAACCATTCGTCGAGTTCGGACAACAGCCACTCGTCGCTGAGGTCGGGCCACGCTCCCGGTTGAGCAGCGCCCAAGAAGGCGATCCGCTGCTGGAGGGCACGGGTCTTGTCGCTCATCTTCAACACGTCGAGCTTGGTGTCGCGGACCCGCTGCATCAACCCGGCGGTCGTGCGGGGGCCGGGTTCGGGTTTTCGCTCGACGACTCCCAACCGGAGTGCTCCTAGCCGTTGCTCAACGCTGGCGACGAGGTCGTCGCGGTCGAGGTTCCACGACAAGGTCGGCACCGACTCGAGATCGTCGGCGAACGCAACCTTGATGTCTTCAACATCGGTCGCCGCGGCAAGCCGTATGCGAGCGTCGTTTCGTTTGCCGTCGAGATCGGCCACCACGAGGAACGACTCATCGGCGAGCGGATCGGTGGTCGCCAATCGTGCGCCCGAACCGGTCCGCAGCCGGTAGGTGCCCGACCGACCTTGACGCTGCTGAGCAATGCGGTCCGGGTAGGCCAAAGCGAGCGCTGCGCCGGCCAACGGAACACTCATTTGGACGAGGTCTTCGGACTGGCTGATCTTTGCCCGACGGGCAATGTCGTCACGCTGTTCACGAGCCCGCTTGAGCGAGAACCCGTCGGCGGCTGGGTGTCGGCGGTTCCGGTCGAGCACCAACTCCACCCGTTCGCCGAGATCGACCGGAACCTCGTCGGGGCGGCCGCGCATGACGTCGCGTTCGCTCAACAATGCTGCGAGCACGCAGGCCAGGCCACCCAGGCCCATGTCTTGGGCCCCGATCACCATCCGGGCAAGCCGCGGATGTAGCGGCAAACGGGCCATTGCTTGGCCCTGGGTACTCAACCGCTCCTGGTCGTCGAAGGCACCGAGCATCGTGAGCAGCTCCCGACCCTCAGCCACCGCGGCTTTGGGCGGATAGTCGAGAAACGACAGCTGGGCGGGGTCGGCGACTCCCCAGGCGGCTAGTTCGAGCAGTAGGCCAGCGAGGTCGACCCGCCGAATTTCCGGGGTTGTAAACTTCGACCGGGCACCATGTTCGAGCTTTGACCACAAGCGGATCGCCACGCCCGGCGCGGTTCGACCGGCGCGGCCGGCGCGTTGATCGGCCGACGCCTGCGAGTGCACCGAGGTTCCGAGTCGAGTCATGCCGGTGCGCGGGTCGAACTCCGGGTTGCGCACCTGGCCGGAGTCGACGACGGTTCGCACCCCTTCGACGGTAAGCGACGTCTCGGCGATGTCGGTCGACAACACAACCTTGCGACGACCCGGTTGCGCCGGACGGATTGCGTCGTCTTGTTCGGCATTCGACAATGCGCCAAAGAGCCGGCGCACATCGACCGGTTCGGGGTGATTCGGCACCACCTCGGAGCGCAGCAGGTCTGCGGTGCGGTTGATCGCCGCCGCGCCGGGCAGAAAGACCAAGACATCTCCCGGTTCCTTCAACGCCTCACGCACCGCACCGGCGGCTGCTGGCTCGATCCAGTCGCGGGGCTTCTTTGGACGCCACCGGACATCGATCGGGAAGGTTCGACCCTCCGCAGCGATGATCGGCGCCGGGTCATCTTCATCGCCGAGCAGATCGGCAACGCTTGCCGCATCGATGGTCGCCGACATCACCAGAATCCGCAGTTCGGGCCGCAAGGCGCCACGCACGTCAAGCGACAGCGCAAGACCAACATCGGCCTGGAGGCTGCGTTCGTGGAACTCGTCGAAGATCACCACGGCGGTCGAGCCCAGTTCGGGGTCGTTCTGCAGGCGGCGGGTCAAGATGCCTTCGGTGACCACCTCGATTCGGGTGGCGTCAGAAACCCGCCGCTCATCGCGGGTCACGTAGCCCACCGTTTGACCCACCCGCTCCCCCAACATCGACGCCATACGGGTGGCCGCGGCCCGAGTCGCTAACCGACGAGGCTCGAGCATCACGATCTTGTTGTTCCCAACCCACGGCTCGTCGAGTAGTCGCAGCGGCACCACGGTGGTCTTTCCCGCGCCCGGCTCAGCGGTGAGAACCGCAACCCCTGGGCCTGCGAGCGCCAACCTCACATCGTCGATGCACTGCTCGATCGGCAGGTCGGTCAGGGCCATCCGCCAAGGCTAGCGGCCCCGGGGTTCGGTCTCGGCTGTTGCGGTCAGGGCGAGTTCCGTAGTCCCCGATCGGCGGCCAGCGCCGTAGGAACAACCGTCATCCGGTACGGCACTCGAACCATCCACGCCGGGAGCTTGCTGTGGCGTTCCTCGAGTTCGATCCGGGCACGAAGATGTTCCTTCGAACCCATCGTGCTGTCTGGTTTCGCGACGACGAAGTCGATGCCCACGATGTGCTTGGCGCTCTTGTAGCCGTACTGCAGTGGGGCGATAATGCGCAGCGGCGCACCGTGGCGTCGACTCAAGGGTTCGCCGTTCATCTCTGTAGCGAGCAACACGCTCGGATCGCACAGGTCCTCGGTGAGATAGATGCCGGTTCGAGTGTCCGCCGCCCGAACGACCGCATAGCGAGGCAGCTCCGAGGCGAACCCGCTGCCAAATCCTGCGGCCAGCGCGTCAGCTAGCGGTACGCCCCGCCACCGAACATTGCGATACGTCCACGTCGTCACGCAGCTGAAGTCGTGGGTTCGTTCGACCTGATCGAAACCCGACAGCTCCTGCGCCCCGAGCCGCATCTGCTCTTCGCCGTCTACGGTTACCTGAAGATCGATCGGCGCCTCGGCCGGCGCCCACCGCAGCGGCTCGTCACTAAACCGGGGGAACCGCGCGACCTCCCGCTGCCCCGGGGGCAGCCCCTCGGCCCGCCTCGGCCGGTACCCCGCCACCGCGTCGAACCACCTCACTCCGCCTCAGCCTCTCTCTTCGACCTCCGGTCGATGGCCGCCAGCCAGCTGCGTCTGATCAGTCCGCTCGGACCTCGAATGATCATCCAGTAGGGCGCAAACTTCTTGTCGCTCGCCTGGTCGGTCCCGGCTACCCAGGTCTCGGTCTCAAGTTTGGTTTTGCTCCCTTGGGCAATCGCCTCAACCCGGCACACCGTCTTCGCGTAACCCGGCTCAGCAAAGGCCAAGAATTCCTCGGGGCTGTCGAACAGAACTGGCTGGTTGTGCGCCACCGACCAGAACACCCCCGCCGCGCCAAACAGCAACACGGCTCGTCCATCGACCGGTTCGGCGTCACAGCGCAGAAGAACAAACCCTTCCTCGACGAAGAGGTCGATGAGTGGCCGGTCGCCCAAAGGCATAGGCGGCCGCCTGCGCCGCAACACCGCCGGCAATCCTCGGATCGCCATCAGCGGAGACAAGGTCCGAACCTCGTTCGCCGTTACCTCGGTCGCTGCGGGCCAAACCTGGTCGATCGGCAGGTCGACGGTCCGGTGATGCAGCTCGTTGAAGCGAGCATCCGGGAGCGCATCGCGCAGCTCGAGATCTTCGATCAGGTTGTCGTTAGGTTCTGCTGTTTGGTTCGCCATACCCCTAAACTGACACACTGTCTCAACTTGAGTCAACGTGTCATTAGTCACCGGGGGCGTCTACACTGGCAGCGATGACCGGACTGCGCGAACGGCGCCACCTCGAAACCAGGACTGCACTGGTCGATGCCGCCTTTCACCTGCTCGACACGACGAGCTTCGCCGACCTCACCATGGAGGCGATCGCTGAAGAAGCTGGCATCAGCCGGTCGACCGCCTACCGCCGTTTCACCTCCAAAGAAGACATCATTCTTGAGGTGCCGCGCCAGTGGTACGACGCGTGGGACGACGCCCAGGCGGCGATACCCGACGACGCACCGCTACTCACCGCGATGAGCGAAGGATGCCTCGCCGTCGCCCACCGCATCGACCACGACCCCGACACCGTGCTCCTCGCCTACGGCGCCCTCGCCGAATCGCCAACCCTGCAATCGTCGGGCGCCAATACCAGCGAGTGGATCGAACGAATGAGCACCACCGCACTCGCCCATCAGCCCGATCTCGACCCCTTCGAGGCCAACGTGTTGGCCGGAGCATGGATGGGCGCAATCGACGCCATGATGATGACCTGGGTCATGTCGGGCGGCGAGGGATCGGTCACCGACCTCACCCAACGCCTGATCGACCGACTCGAGAACCTGCTGTCGTGACCCCCTTACTTCGCCGGTGCTGGGCACTGACGCTGATTGGGTTGGTCGCCGCAGCATGCACAACACCCAACACTCGACCGCCTGTCGAGCGGCCTCCGGCCAGTCTGCTACCGGGCGACGAACCCTCGATCACAAGCGGGTCAACCGAAGCACCAACCACGACGACCAAACAAGTCCTCCCGACCGCGGCTGACCTGTGTGGTGGCGACGACCCGAACGATGCCGGCTCACTCTCCCGCCCCGAACTCGACGAAATTTCGGGACTGGTTCGAGCTACCACGCTGTCGGGATACTGGATGCACATGGACGGCAACGTTGCCGGTGTGTGGGCCTTAGGCGACGACCTGACCGACCGTGGCTTCACCAGCATCGATATCGAACCGTTCCCCGCAACCGACTTTGAAGATATTGGACTCAGCGGACGGGGTTACTGGCCCCAACTGGTTCTTGCCGACATTGGTGACAACGGCCGGCGCCGAGACTCGATCCGCCTCGTCGCCATCGACGAGCCGTTTCCGGGGACCGAATCGGTACCCATCGCGTGGGTCCTCAACCTCACCTACCCCGATGGCGCACGCGATGCAGAGACCTTGATCGTCGACGACGAGGGTGGCTACCTAGTGATCGTGACCAAAGAAGAGCTCCGAATCGGCGACAGCGAACAGTTCGACGCGTTGCCGTCACGCGTGTACCAAACCCCGCTGCCGCTACCGGGCGAAGATCCTCCAACCGAACCGCGGGTGCTCGAGTTCGTGGGCGAGATCGACACACCAGCGTTGGCCTCAGACTCTTGGAACACCAAACTTCATCCGCTACGAATCTTTGGGCGGGCGGGTAGCGTGACCGGCGGCGATATAACCCCCGCTGGACGGGTGATTGGTCTACGCACCTACGGCACAATCTGGATGTGGGATCGCCCGCCCGGCACGTTGGTCAGTCAGGCACTACTGGGCCAACCCTGCGAGGCGCCGTCAGCATTTGAGATCCAAGGCGAATCACTCGCCTTTGTCTCAGACCACGATTGGGCGACCCTCGCCGAAGCCCGGTCGGCCGAGCTCAATGTGACCCGACAGAACTAGCGCTAGACCATAAAGCTCACGACGGTGAGCGTTACCGCGCACACCACGGCCAACACATCGGAGAATCGGATCCGCATCGGATCGGGGTGAGGCGCACTGGTCGAACCACGACTCACCATGGCCTTGGCCATGTCTCTCGCTCGCCGACTGGTTCCGACAACCACAGCAACCGCGGCATCGACCGCCAAGGCAAAGCCGTGGATGATCATGCCAAACCCACGCTTGCTGGGCGGCGGCGTGGGTCGAGTCATCGTGATGTCGGCCACCACCCGCACCTCGTCGGCCACCAACGGCAGAGCCCGAACCGTCAGGGCCAGGACCGTTCCGATCTCTTCGGTCGGCACACCGATACGGCGCAGCGGATGAATCAGGCGCCGCAGCCCGGCGCCAAGTTCGGCGAGGCCGGTGGTCCACGCCAACATGCCCGCCCAAAACAGCAGCACGATGCCCAGGCAGATCAGCCGCAGGTAGTCGAGCAAGCCACCAAGGCCCAGCCCAATCACGACCGGATCGCCACCCGACGCGCTGGCGCCAATCATCCCGCCGAACAGACCCCACATCAACATGGCGGGCGGCCGCGGCAAGATAGCTACGGGCAAATTCGCTAGCCGAAAGATCGCCACGCCGAGCAGGGCGGCTATGCCGATCATGATCCAGGTCGGTTCAAACACCAGCGCCATCGATAAGGCAACCATCGACAGGAGTTTCGCTTCGGCCCGGAGTCGGCGCACCGGCGAATCGATCGGCACGTCGCGCAAGATGTCGTTACTCACTCGGCACCTCCGTCGAGGTCAGGTTCACACCGTCGGTGAGTCGGCCTTGTACCAAATGAAGATGCTGATCGACTCGGTCGTGACCCCAGGTCGGGTCATGGGAGACCACCACGACCGCCGTGCCTTCCCGACGCAGTTGATCGACCACGTCGGTCAACTGCACTCGGCCCTCGTCGTCGAGTCCGGCGAGGGGCTCGTCGAGAACTAACAGCGTGGTGCCGCGAGCCAAGAGCCCGGCGATGAGTACTCGACGCTGTTGGCCGCCGCTCAGGGTGTCGACCCGCGTCTTGCCGAGGTGCGAAATCCCGAGCGACCGCATGGCCGACGCAATCCTCTGGCCTCGTTCGATGCCTTGGGGGGTTTGGTTGTGCGCTCCGGCGAGCGAGTTGAGTTCCTGCTCGACGGTTGGCCGTAGCAACTGCAGGCGGGCGTGCTGAAACGCGATGGCCCGGTGGACTTCCTCACCCAGCTCGACGGTCCCCGAGGTCGGCGACGCCAACCCAACAATGATGCGGGCCAAGGTCGACTTCCCCGACCCGTTCGAGCCGGTGATCAACACGAGTTCGCCCGACCGGATCGTGAGGTCGACATCGGACAGCACTTCGTGGGCCCACGGTTTACCCCGGTCGTAGACGAACGATACGTCGGTAGCGGTAAGCAACATCCGACCGACAAAGTTGGTGTTGAGCAGCCCCTGGGACTCCGGACGCTGCGGCTCGCCGATCGTGACGACCCGGTCGGCCTCGTCGAGGTCGGCGGCCAGGTGAGACGTGCGCACCACGGCCACACCCGATTCGTTGATATCGCGCACCAGAGCGTTGATCTGAGCTCGACCTTCCGGGTCGAGCATCGAGGTGATCTCGTCGGCCAACAACAGCTTGGGCTGGCGGGCCAGCGCCGACGCCAGGGCCAGTCGTTGTTGCTCGCCGCCGGAAAGCTCGCTTGTGAGTCGGTCGCCGAACCCGGCCAAGCCGACCGAGGCCAGCGCAGCTTCGACATCGACATCGTCGGGTGCGCCCCAGCGAATATCTTCCGACACGGTAGGGGCAAGAACCTGACCCTCGGGGCGCTGGCTGACATAGGCGAGGCCACCGACTTCTCCGAGGCCGGGGCGACCGGTTCGCTCGATATCATCGTCGGCGCCGAACCCGGCCAGCGTGTCGAGCAGGGTCGACTTACCCGAGCCGTTTCGACCCGAGATCGCCACATGTTCATCCTCGCCTACCGCCAGGGTCACCGACTCGTTCACCACGTAGTCGCCCCGACGAATCGGCGCTCCGTCGATGGCGAGCGGTACGGGGGCGACCGGTCCTTCGGTGGCGTTCGACAGTTCGAGGTCCATGGGCACGACCGGGCCGAGAGCGTCGTTCACCCCGCGAAGCACTCGCCGCGACAACCGACGCACGATCAAGGCGTAGACGATCGAGATGAAGAACTGGGTAACCGGAAGCGCAACGGGCCACCAGCCGATGATCGACTCGATGATCTCGGTGCCCGAGTCGTGCGCCGACGACGCGTTGACCAGATCGAAGATCCGTCCGATCCCCTTCCACTGGTTCCGTACGTTCTCAAACGTGAGTTCGCGCAATTCGTCGGCCAGCCAAAAGAACGCCAGGCTCGCCATGGCGACGGGCGGGAAGCCAACCAGAAGGCTCAAGCCGATGGTTTTGAACCGGGAGTAACCCCGGGCCAGCGAGGTGCCACCCGCCCAGCCGAACAGTCCGCCGACCGCCGATTGGGTTATCGGGCCGGTGCCGCCCAACAACACGGTGAACAGAACGGTCGAAACCACGGCCAGCACGACGGTTCGGGTTCGGTGCCGAGCGGCGAGGACGGCAAACACCACGGTGCCAAGCACTTGAAAGAACGTGCCGGCGGCCAGCAGCCGTCCGATCGCCAGGATCGCGAATACCAACGCGGCGGCAATGGCGGCATCGGCGAGCTCGGTCGCGTCGAGCGGCCCTTTCGTCGCATCGACGGCGCGCCGATGCTGATCGTTTTTGGTCCGGGCCACGAGTGGTTAGTTTTCTGCTGTCGAGGTCGCAGGTTCGGTCGGCTCAAGTGCATCGATGGCAACCGATGCGAGCTGGCGGCCCCGCTCTATAAGGTCAGCAGCAACCGTAGTTCCTCGCCGGGGAAATCCTGTGGCGAGCTCGGTGGTCTCGTCGTCGGGTTCGATCACCACCGACCGCACGCCGCGGGCCAGCAAGGCATTGCGTTCGGCCCTCAGTCGGCGGCGAGCACCGACCCGGATGGGTCGGTTGCCTGGTCGGGTTTGCACCGACGACACCAACACGAGGTCCGGTTCGATCTCGGCGGCCAACGCGGCGTGGGTCGACGAGGCGACTGCGCCGTCGACGAAATCGATTTGGTCGATCCGCTTCGGGCTAAACATCGCCGGCACCGCGGAAGACGCTTCAACCGCATCGGCCACGCTCGTCGTAGTCACGTCGCGGCCAAACACCACCACCTGACCCGTAGTTGCATCGACCGAGGGTATCCACAACCCGTCGGGCCAACCTTGGTTGTCGCGAATTCCCGGGAGATCGCCAAGACCCGTCGTGGGGAACACCCCTCGGGGCATGGCTCCGGCCATCGCAAAAGCAATACCTCGGCCACCCGGCAAGGCGTGACGAACCATGCGAGGCGCCAACGGCCGGAACCGGTCGCCGAGTTGGTGACGTATCCCACCGATCGCCGAGGCGTAGTCGCTTCGTTGCTGGGCCGTTGGAGGCGCCATCAGCGCTTCGGCGATATCGGTTGTTGCCGCGCCACCCAGAAACGCCGCCGCCACGGCCGAACCGGCCGAGGTACCGATCATCAGACCGATCGACGACCGGTCGCGCCCCTGGTTCGCCAACGATTGCTCGATCGCATCGAGCACCCCGAGGTGAAACATCCAGGCCACAGGGCCGCCTGCGCTAAGGACGACGGCCAAGCGATTTGGCAGGCGGGGGGAACCGGCGGACATAGCCTTATTCCTACCACCGAGATAGCGGTACTGTTTGGCGGTGCGAGCATCAAACCCCGACCCCTACGCGGATCTCGAACCGATGACTCGGCGGTCGTTGGTCGGCGAAGCACGGACCATCCTCGAACCGCTGCGATCCGCCCTCGCCCTATCTCGACTTCTCAAGAGTCCCAAAGGCAACGGCGAAGCCGTGGTGGTGTTTCCGGGCTACGGCACGAACGACTCGGCTACCGCGCTGCTCCGGGGGTACCTCGCCAACCGGGGGTGTGACTGCAGCGGTTGGGGGCTCGGACTCAACGGCGGCGACGTCGAAGCGCTTCTCGAGCCAGCGACCAACGCCGTTGACCAAAAGCTGGCAACGCTCGACGATCATGACAACGCCGTACTGATCGGCTGGTCGCTCGGCGGAGTCATCGCCCGCGAGATCGCACGCGATCGACCCGACCTTGCCCGCCAAGTCATCACCTTTGGCACACCGGTTGTCGGAGGCCCCAAGTACACGGTTTCGGCCGCTGCGTACCGCCGCCAAGGCGTCGACCTCGACGCCCTCGAAGCCCAGATCGCCGAGCGCAACACCATCGACATCGAAGCGCCGATCACGGCCATCTTCTCCAAGTCCGACGGGGTCGTGAATTGGCGGTCGACCATCGACTACTTCAGTCCCGATGTCGAACACATCGAACTCGACGCGGCCCACGCCGGGCTGCCGATCAATCCCGATGTATGGGAGATCACCGCCCACACGATCGGCCGTTACCCCAACAGATGGACCGCCGCCGATGGCGGGCCAGCGACCTACGACGTCGCGCCCCAACCGGCCACTACCAAAGAGACCCCAACCAGATGAGCGAACCACCAAGCCTCGAACATGTGCTGCGCACCACCTTTTCGGCGCGGAGTTTTACCGACGATCCAGTGAGCGATGAAACGGTCGGGCGCATTCTCGACCGCGCGCGGTTCGCGCCCAGCGGCGGCAACCGGCAGGGTTGGCGGGTTCTCGTTATTCGAGAAGCCGCAACCAAGGAGCTCTTTGTCGAGCACCTCGAGCCGACCATGCGGATATACACCACGATGGGGATGGCCGACGAAACCCCCTACTCCACCGTCGCCGACACCTCGATCGACGTTGAGGCTGCGGCGGCGAGCGATATCGATGTCTCCCGCATCACCGATTCGATCACCGGAGCAGCCGTGCTCTTGCTGGTGTTGGTCGACCTCGAGGTCGTGGTGGCGTTCGACAAGGATCAAGACCGGGTGGCTATCGCGCCCGGGGCCTCGGTGTTCCCGTTTGTATGGAACATCTTGCTCGCCGCCCGACTCGAAGGGCTGGCCGGCGTAATCAACACCGGACTCCACACGAGCGAACCGGCCATCAAAGAGGCGCTCGGTATCCCCGAAAATGTGGCGCTCGCCGCGCTCGTCCCGCTGGGCGTGCCAACCAAGTGGCTCACCAAGCTCAGCCGCAACCCGGTCGAGTCCTTTGCGATGCACGAGCGCTGGGGCGGCCCAACGTTCGAAATCGAAAGCTAGCTGGCCGGCAGGGCGACCTCGTCGCCATCGGCCATCTGGTACCGGCTGCGGAACGCGACCCACGCCAACACACCGCTCGCCAGGGGAACCCACAGCGAGATGATTCGGTACGCCAACGTGGCGAGCAAGGCGTTCTGGGTGCTGATGCCCGACACGACCAACGCCGTGGTGAGGCCAATCTCGACAAACCCAAACCCGCCAGGGGTGATTGGGATCATCGTGAGGACCGCCGCCGACGCGTACGCCAACAAGACCAAGCTCAGCCGGGGGTCGGCGCCCACGGCATACAGCGCGGCGACCAGGGTCAGATAATCGAACACCCAGTTGAGGGCGGCGGCGGTGGTGACCTGGGGCCACTTTTTCCCGATGACTCCGACAAGTCGATCGCGCTCAGCAACCAGGTGTGCTGGTTCGACCTGCCACTGCTTGCCAACCCATTTGCCAACGGTGGAGAACAACGAGTTCAGGAATCGGCCGACGACTTCGAGAGGCTTCGTATAGGCGATAGCGATCGCACCGGCGGCGACGAGCAGCACGAACAACACGCCACCGGCGACGGCCACCGACAACAAACTCTCGGGAACGGGAGCACCAAACAGCGCCATCAGGAGCCCGGTGGCCGGAATCGCAAACAACGCGGCGGTCGACACGATCGACGTGGCGGCCAGAGCTCCTCCAGCTTGGCCGGCGGAGACTCCTGAAACCGACAGCATCCGGTACAGCGTTGCGCCCCCGACCGCTGCCCCACCCGGCACGACCCGCGAGACGGCGTTGGAGGTGAGCTGGCTGGTTGCGGCCACGAACCACGAAACCGAAGGGAGCACGATCTTGATCAGCCACCAGGTGAAGATGAAGCTGACCAGCTCGAGACCGACCATCACCACGAACCAACCGGGACGAATGGTGCGCAGTCGTTCGGCCGACGACAACACGTCGAGCACCATGCCGACGGCCTGGGGTGCAAACAGCGACACGGCAATAATGAACAGCGCGACGAACACGCCCCGCTTGACGTGGCTGCCGATATCGCCGCCCGACGGCGTGACGACGTCGTTCGAGGCCGTTGTGAGGCCTGCCGTTTCGTTCGACACGCCTCCGACGCTAGCCGCCCGCGAGGGCATTGTCCGAGTGGTACCGAATTTGGGCGAAAGCATCAAACGTGCACCAGACTGGCGCTATGGCTTCAGGTGACCCAGTTTCGGCCCTCCCCCGCGCAGGACGACCCGGCGACGAACTTCTCGCCGAGATGACAGCCGGCCGCTCCGGCGACCTCGATTGGCGCAGCGGCAAGGCGTTTAGCCTGGTCTACAACGCCGCCGACCCCTCGCTCGAAGAGCTCCAGCACCAGGTGGCGTCGCTTTTTTTGCACGACAACGCACTCAACCCCTTCGCCTACCCAAGCTTGGCCAAGATGGAGGGCGAACTGGTAGCGATGTCGGCTGATTTGCTCGGTACCGAGGCCCGAAATGGTGCGTTGACCTCGGGTGGCACCGAGAGCATCTTCTGCGCGGTACAAACCGCCCGCGAGCATGCCCGAACCCAGCTCGGGATCGCCGAACCAACGGTGCTGTTACCGAGTACGGCTCACCCGGCGTTCACCAAGGCGGCACACAACCTCGATATCGAGTCGATCCGGGTGCCCGTCGACTCAACCGGCCGAGCCGACGTGGCGGCTACCGAAGCGCTGATCGACGACCGCACCGCGCTGATCGTTGGATCCGCACCTTGTTATCCCTACGGTTCGATCGACCCGATCGAAGAGCTTGCGGCGCTCGCCGCGAGCCGCGGCCTGTTGTGCCATGTCGACGCGTGCCTGGGTGGCTGGTTGTTGCCGTTCTGGGCCGAGGTCACCGGCCCGATTCAGCCGTGGGACCTGCGGGTCGAGGGGGTGACCTCGTTGTCGGCCGATATCCACAAGTACGGCTACGCCTACAAGGGCGCCTCAGTGGTTCTGTACCGCGACCGATCGCTACTCAAGCACCAGTTCTTTAGCTTCGACGACTGGCCCGGCGGTTTCTACGGATCGGCCACGCCCGCCGGGACCCGGCCCGCTCCCCCGATCGCCGGTGCCTGGGCGACCTTGATGCACCTGGGTCACGAGGGTTTCATCGCCAAGGCAACGGCGATCGCCGAGGCGACCGCAACCATCGCAGCAGGCATCGACGCAACCGGCGATCTTCGAGTACTGCACGACCCCGATATGAGCGTTCTGTTGTTCACCAGCGCCGAGCGCAGCATCACCTCGCTCGGCGCAGCGATGACCAAACGAGGATGGAAGCTCGACCAAGTCCAAGAAGGGCTGCACCTGATGGTGTCGCCCGGCCATCGAGAGGTAGCTGACCAGTTCGTGGTCGACCTTGGCGAGGCCTACGCGGAGGCCGAGCCAGCAGCCGAGCAAGAAGCAGCGGCCGCTCCCTACGCCGGGCGGGCCATCTCGTGACCTCGGTTGAGCTTTCGGTTCTCGACCAATCGCCGATCCCCGAAGGCGCTACCGCCGCCGAAGCGTTGGCCAATACCGTCGACCTTGCCCAAGCGACCGAACGCCTCGGGTACAAGCGATTCTGGGTAGCCGAACACCACAACAGCGGCGGGCTTGCCGGTTCGAGTCCCGAAATCCTGATCGGACAAATCGCCGCCAACACCTCGACCATTCGGGTCGGCTCGGCCGGGGTGATGTTGATGCACTACAGCCCGCTCAAGGTGGCCGAAAACTTCAAAGTGCTCGAAGCATTCCACCCCAACCGGATCGATCTCGGCATTGGCCGCGCCCCCGGCTCGGACCAGGTGACGGCGGCGGTTCTGGCCCGAGGCGAACAAACCAGCGTCGAGTACTACCCGTCGATGGTCGACGAAGTTCGCCAGTACCTCCACGACGACATCCCGCAAGACTCACCTGTCTTTCATGTGCGGGCCCGGCCCCAAATTTCGACCGTCCCCGAGATCTGGTTGCTCGCTTCGAGTCAAGACTCGGTTGCCATCGCGGCACATCTCGGCTTGCCGATCGGGTGGGCGCACTTCATCAACCCGGGCGGAGCCGACATCTTGGCCGCCTATCGCCAGCAGTACCAAGCAAGCCTCGAGTTCCCGAAACCGACGGTGGCGTTGGCTACCGCGGTGGTGTGCGCCGAGACCCAGGACGAAGCGGACCACCTGGCGTCGAGTGTCCAGAAGTGGCGGGCGAATGGCTTGGGTGGAAAGATCCCAGCTCCCGGCGAGGCGGCCCAACCCCGCTCGGCGTTGGCGGTTGCCCCGGCCCGCCAGCGGGCAAAGCCACTGATTGTCGGGCCACCCCGTAAAGTGAAACACGAGCTGTTGGCCTTGGCCGACGAGTTCGGCGCCGACGAGTTGGTGCTGGTGACGATTACCCACGATCACCAGGCCCGGGTTCGGTCTTACGAACTGCTCGCTGAGGTATGGAAGAGCAATGAATAGCGATCCCACAGTCACGATTCCCACGGTCAAGGTCCCCGCACTCAAGATCGTTGTCGGGTTGATGATCGCCGCCGTCGTAGCCGCTAGCTGCTCGTCACCCGAAGAGGTCGCATCGCCGACGACCGTGGCCGTCGCGCCAGCTACTATCAGCGAAGCTGCTCCACCGGCCACTACCTCCGCCCCGGCAACCACTTCGGCAGCGCCCGCATCGAGCCCCACCACAGCAGCGCCGACCACCACGATCGTCGACGACGCCGAACTCGACTGGGGTCTCCCCTCGACCTTTCCGACCGAACCGACCGGAGCACTCGGGTTCAGCCGCTACGTCTTTGTACGCGACGACGCGGGCGAGATCATCCCAGTGGTGGTCGAAGGCGGCCGAGGAAACCAAAACCGCTGCCAAAACGTCGACCAATCGTGTAGCTACCAAGAGCTCAAAGCACTGTTTGCGTCGGGCGACGATCTACCGGCCCATCTCGAGATGACACGCGATCAACTCGGCGAGCTGGTCGGGCAACTCGATCTCAACGCGGCCACCGTTAACCGCCTTGCGAGTCCCGCCGACGCCTGCGCAGCCGGCTACTCGCCGGTGAGCGCCCAGAACCCGAATATGGGAATTCACTTCGTCAACGCGTCGTTGCTCGCCGACGGATTCGACCCCGCCAACCCCGAAATGTTGCTCTACGCATCTGAGACTGGGTTAGGCCTCGGCCGGTCCGACATTGGTTCGTGTGGCGAGGATGGCACATGGCAGGGCATCGACGACCTTCGGGTCACCGGATCGGCGTTCTTCATCGATCTTTCCGACGATCACCCCGAAGGCTTCGCCGGGCCGATCGATCAGTGGCATGTGCATTACAACAGTTGCGCCAACGGCGAGTTCGACTCGACCGCCAGCGTGGCGCTGTGTGACCAGAACGGCGGGGCGTGGTTCGACCTCCAACCCAACTGGATGATGCATAGCTACGTAGCCGACGGCTTCGACAGCGATACCGGCGTGTTCGCCATGTGGAACAACTCGATCTGGCCGATCGCCGAGGACCGAGCCGGGCCAACAGCACCGAGCGATGCCACGACGGTTCCGATCGACCAGTTCGCCTTTGGCACAGCAACCGTGAAGGCCGGCGAGACGATCTGGTTCGCCAACAACGACGAAATCCCCCACGTGGTGGTGGCGGGTACACCGGCCAACCCGCTCGCCGACTTTGTGAGTCCGGTCATCGGCAATGGCGAGGCGTGGGAACTCACCCTCGATCAACCGGGCAGCCTCAACTACTACTGCTCGTTGCACCCCAGCATGGTCGGCACCATTACCGTCGAATAGGCACTGTCGAAATAGGCACTGTCGACCTAGCTCTTGGCGATGGTCGACAAGATGGCGGCGGCCAGGGTTTCGTTCGCATGGGGAAACTCGAACAACGACGGCTTCACCCGGTCGGCGCGATGCAATACGAGGTGAGCGCCGTGCACCATGGCGGCATTGAGCTTGTTGTTTCGCATCTCTACGCCCCGAGCGGTTCCGGTGAACACCAGTCGCCGGTCGGTAATCGAAAGCCAACCTTCGTCGACCACCTTCATCTGGCGGACGCCCGCGCCTTCCCGGCTCGCTTTCTCGGCCTTGAGTCGAGCGTCGGCCTCGAAGTAACACACCTCGCCTCGTTTCAGCAGCAACGAACGGGGGTCGACCGGGTCGGGTAAGTACCCAGCATTGACCCGACCGAGCTGAAATCGAGCAACCGCATCGGGCGACATTCGATCAGCCCCGACCAGCAGCGACAGTGCAAATACTTGTCCGTACTCGGCTTGGTCGATGCGTCCGTCGTCGTCGACCACCCGCCCAACCAGCACATCGAGCGCATGGCGTTCCATGTCGAGGAGCTCCTCGGCCGAGAAATACGCCTGCGCGTCGCGACGAGCAGCGTCAAAGGCGGTGCGAATCTGGCCGGCGGCCGCCAGGTCGCCTTGCACCTTTGCCGGCGACTCTCCGGTTGCTGCCGCGAGCCCAAACGCTTGCATCTCGGGCCGTTCGGCCACCACCAACAGCGCATTCCAGTAGTGGTTCCACGCACTGGTCTGGTCGGCCGACAATTGCTCGGCCGCTTCCCGTGCTGCTTTGCGATCACCGAACATGTCGAGAACGTCGGAGAAAAACCCTCGCACCATGGGCGCTTAACTTAGTGCGTTCAGGTCAAGCTTTCCCGCGCTAGCGCCGATACCTCCTAGGTGACATTTGCTGCGTCGGTAATCATCCCGGCACATAACGAGGAAGCGGTTATCCGCCAATGCCTGGATTCGATCGTGACCCAACAGGGTCTCGACGAATTTGAGGTGCTCGTGGTGTGCAACGGCTGCACCGACCAGACCGCACACATCGTGACGACCGAGTACCCCACGGTACGTCTGGTCGAAAGCCCGATGGCCAGCAAGGTTGCGGCGCTGAACCTCGGCGACGTCGAAGCGACGTTCTTCCCGAAGCTGTTCGTCGACGCCGATGTCACCCTCAGCCCCGGGTGTGTTCGCACTCTGGTCGAAGCAATGCACGACACCGCTAAGCCGGTGGCCGCCCCCACGGTCAACTTCGACCCGTCAAAGGCGTCGTGGGCCGCCAAGCAATTTCACAAGATCTGGCGCAAAAGCCCGTACTTCACCTCGGGCAACCTGGTCGGCGCAGGCTTCTACGCCATCTCCAAGGACGGTCGAGCTCGATTCGATGAGTTCCCCGATCTACTCGCCGACGACATGTTTATCCCGATGTCGTTCGACCCCGACGAACGACTCTCGGTCGACGGTTGCCACTTCACCCCCGCACTCGCCCGCCAGGTCCGGGACTTGGTGCGGATCGAGGTTCGGCGCCACACCGCGGTGGCCCAGTTTCACGAGACCTTTCCCGATGCCCTCGACCGGTCGACCGACGACGCGTTCGCCCAAGGTCACGGCTGGCTCAAGGACGAACTCTCCGACCCAGCAAACTGGCCGGGCGTCGCCATCTACGCCGGAGTCAAACTCTGGTCGCGGATCGCCGGCCACCTTCGACTCCGCAAAGACGGAACCTCGGAGTGGACCCAAGACCGATCGACGAGGGGCTGACCATGGCACCTCGCGACCTCCTTGTTGCCTCTACCGGCGGCCACTTGACCGAACTGGTCGAGCTCGCCAACCGTTTCGAACCGAGCTCTCGCGACCGCCTGTGGGTCACCTTCGAGGGTCTACAGAGCGAGTCGATGCTGGCCGACGAGCGCGTGGTCTACGTGCCCGAAATCGGCCAGCGCGAACTCGGCAAGGCCTTGTTGACCATGGGCAAGGCGCTCAAGATCATTCGCGACTTCCAACCCGACCGCATCATCTCCACCGGTGCCGCAGTCGCCACCTCGTTCCTGCCGCTGGGCCCATTCTTTGGTGCCGAGTCGCACTACATCGAGTCGGCTGCCCGGTTCACCGGCCCATCGGTAACCGCCAAACTTCTCACGCCGCTACCCGGCGTCTCGGTGCATGCCCAGTCGACGGGTTGGCGCGACCCCCGGTGGGGCAACGTGTCGTCGGTATTCGACGGGTTCCGTGCGGAAGAGCCCGGCCTCGACGCGCTCGCGCCCCCCAGCCCGAGCGTGGTCGTAACCCTCGGAACCCTCGACCGTTACCGGTTCGATCGGCTGATCAACCAGCTTGAGTCGCTGCTACCCGGCGACGCCGAGATCTTGTGGCAGGTTGGCGCGTCGAGCGAACGCAATCTGCCCGGCACCGTCGTGCAATCGATGCCCGCCGACGAACTTGAGGAAGCGATTCAGGCCGCTGACCTGGTCGTCGCTCACGCAGGGTGTGGCTCGGTCCTGACGTCGCTCCGGTCGGGCAAGTGCCCAATCGTGGTTCCTCGACGCGAAGGCCATGGCGAACACGTCGACGATCATCAGACCGATATTGCGGCTGGTCTCGCAAGTACCGGCCTGGTCCTTGCTCGCGAAGTCGACGAACTCTCTGCCGCCGATCTCTGGACCGCAGCGGCTACCAAGATCACCCGCACCATCGGTGACCCGGTCGAGCTCAAACCTCGCGGCAGCTAGGTCGCTCGATTGCGGGTAGTGAGCGCTGCCCCGAGCAACACGACGGCGGTGCCAACAATGGCCAGCACCCCGATCGATTCGTCGCGGAACACCACGCCGAGCACCGCCGAGACGATCGGGATGAGATAGGTCACGATCGACATTCGCACCGCGCCGACTCGACCGCTGAGCATGGCGGCGCACACGTACGCAATCCCGGTGCCGCCCGCGCCGAGAGCGATGCACGCCACGAGCGAATCCCAGGCAAACGCCGACTCGATGAGGCCGTAGATCCCATAGGGAAGTGACAACACGAAGGCGGCGACCAACGCCCGGGCAACCACCGGAATCGCCCCGAACTCTTGCTGGAGTGGCCCGGCGAGGTTGGCGGCGAATCCGTAGGCGATGACGGCGGCGAGCACGAGCAACACGCCAACGGCATTGGTGTTGGCGATCTGGGCGGTCGGAATAGCGATGAGGGCAATACCGACCAAACCTACGGCCACGCCAAACAGTTTGGTGCCGGTCGTCGCGACGCCAAACACTGTCGCGGCAACGATCACGGTGGCGATCGGCATGGCGGCGTTCAACATGCCGGCGATCGATGAGTCGACCCACTGTTGGGCGATTGGGAACATAGTGAGCGGGAACGCCATCCACACGACACCAAGCACCCCAATACGTTTGCGGTCGGCGGGCGACAAGGGCGCCTGGGTGTGTCTGGCCGACGGCATCAGCCACAGGGCAACCAGGCCAAAGCCGATCCTCAACAACGTGACCAATCCCGGATGAAAGTCATCGAGGCCGATCGCCGTAAACAAAAACGATGACCCCCAGATACCGGCCGCGGCGGCCAACAACCCGAAATCGAGCGGCTCCATTGGCTGCTGCGCAGCCTGGCCAGCGGTCCGGATCGTGGGTTCAACCGACCGAGAAGGATTCGTCACGCCGTTGACCCTCTCACATTTCGCTCGTCCCGAGAACTTCTTTTGCTTGGCTGCCCGGGTTGCTCAGCGATGGCCAAAGACTCAGGTAGTGGGGCGTTTTGTGGGGGCTACCTGGGTGTTACATGGGGCAATGTCTTGGGCCATCGCTGGCAGGATGGGGGAACCCGGGGAAGTTTGGGGGTCTACAGCGCTCCGGTGTCGCGCGGACGAGGACCAGGACCGTGCTGATGCAGCTCGATCACGTTCTCGCCTTCTGGGGTCTCGTGGATCATGACGTCGGCCACTCGCGCCCGGCGATACCGCCGAAGCACATCGGCGATGTAGTCGGCATCGGGTTCAAAATCGAACAACATCGCGGCGATGAGTTCTTTGCGAGTCGTGCGGGTGCCATCGTCGCGGGCGATCTCGAGGATCGCGTCGAGTCGAGCATCGAGCGGCATGGGCCAGCTCACGCCAGCATTGCGCTCGGCGCACTGCTCAACTCGTTCATCGAGGTGGAACTGCTTCGATTTTTTAGGAGCCATTTGAATTTCTCACTACGCCGGTGGGGGCAACTGCTAATCGGCCAGACAGGAACATACTCGCCCCTATCGGGCAACTCAGTGATGCCTTGGTAAGACATACGTTTTATAGACCATCTATAGAGTCTGGATAGACCCGTAATAGACTTTTTATTCAACGGGGATAAACCTAGGTCTATCTAAGGCGTTTGTAAAGTCGCAGTCTGCTGCTACTCGATTCGAGCCTCAGAACGGGCACAAAACGCACCACTCCCCCAGTGGTGGACAAGCCGGAACGACCAGGTAGCAGCACAGCCCCGTCGACTAACGTCGGCGCCATCCAGCCACGAGAAGGCGACCAAGATGAAGAAGAAAAAGAAGCGCTACACCACCGTCGTGGTCGAGCAACCCATCGATGCGCCTCGCGCCCACGCGTGGGAATCGGTGTTGGCGGTCGCGGCCACCGAGCCGTTTGCAACTCACGAACAACTCGCGGTCGAACCGCCCTGGCGCTGGGTGTACCGCGCCGACGATGACCAGGTTGCGTTCTACGAAGGCACGATCACCATCCGCGACGACGGCCCGACCTGTCACCTCAGTTGGTCGCTGGTACTCGACCCACTCCCCGACTCGACGCCCGACGAAACCGAGGCCTACCTCTCCGATCAGAAATCGACGCTCGAAACCCGGTGCGCCGAAATAGCCGCCGCAGCTAGCTAGGCACCACCGGCCGGACAACAGCCCCTTCGAGGTCGAGGGTGCGCCAACAATTCTCCGGTGAGCCGCACGGCGCGGCGAGTTCTTCAGAAATTGGACGCAGGTAACGCTCAAACCGCAGTACCTGCACAAAGTCCGACACATAGTGCTTCGATGCCGAGAGCGAACCGGCGCCTTCAATGAAGGTATCGATCTGTCCAAGACCGGCGAGTGCGGCTTGGAGGGTTTGGGTCGTCAGCTGATCGCCGGACGAAGCAATGGCTTGTAGCGCCACGGTAGCGATCGCACACGCTGGCCCCGGTGGGCGATCCTCGCCCAGTAACTCTCGGGCGGCGGTTTCGATTCCATCTCCGCCATCCTCTTCGGACTCCTCGTCGTCGCCCGGTAACAGAAACGTGGACGGCGCACTATCGGGAGCCACCGTGGCTGGCGGCACCGTGGTGTCTGGGGCGGCCGTCACCGGCGGCTCGTTTGCGGCCGGAGCGTCCGAGCCGACATCCACACCCAGGTCGACCAACAGCGCGTCGTAGTCGGCGATGCACTGCAAACTCGTGGGACTTGAGCGGTCGGCTTCCTTCTGGCTCTGCTGCGACGTCAGGACCAACCCGGCGAACTGATCGGGCAACCGACTGACTTTGTCGTGCTCGCCAATGCCCGATGCATCGACCAATAGCCATTCCCACGATGCTTCGCGGTCGACCATTTCGTCCCACAATGCGTTATTGATGACCGCATCGAACACCGAGATAACAACGGTGGTCCCGGCATCGATCATCGCCTCGGCAGCCGCCGGAACCTCTGACCACGCTTGGGTGATACCGGCCTCGGTGGGCAGGGTGATCACCAGGGGCTCCGGCAGTCCTTGTTCGGTAATCGTCGAAACCACGGCATCAGCAGCGGCGATCGAACCGGGCTGATCGCCGGCAAGCACCGCTACCGTCACCCCGTCGAGCAAGCCCAGGTCGCCATACGCAGCGGCCGCCGCCGAACCCAAGAGGTCAACCGGAGGCCGCATGCTGATCAGCTGGCCATCGTGGCGTTCAAGGTCGGCCGACGAAACTCCGCCCGCCACGATCACCGGAATATCGGCTTCGTTGAGCAAGCAGTCGAGCGCTTCACCCCGGTGGTCGTCGATTTCGGCCAGCACGACTACCACGCCGTCGTCGTCGGTGAGCTCGATGCACGCGTCGCGCTGCGAGGAAGGATCGAGTGGATCGTAGGCAACGACCTCGAGTTCGATTGGTCCGCATGGCAGCGAACCAGGAGATCCCGCAAAGGCGGACTCGGCCCGCTTGTTGGCGGCGAGGAAGGTCGCCCAGTAGCGGTTTTGGTATTCCGCTGGCGTAACCCGAGGAACAAACCCCGTCGAACCAAGCGCCTCAAAGTCCGGGACCAAAACCCCAACCCGGGTAAACCCGCCCGCCTCGTCGACCCCTGCGCCACCACAACCTGCGTCAGGAACCGGTACCGGGGCAGCGGTCGCAACGGGTGGTTCGATCGTCACCGGCGGCTCGGTGGAATCGGGCGATCCACCGTCCTGGTCGGCTTCGGTGGTCGAGGACGATTCGGCCGCCGGTGCGGTCGATGCCGCAGAAGATTCGTTGGATTCGTCGGTTGTCGAGTCCGATTCGGCCGTCGGCGCGGTGGTGGTACCGGTGACGGTCGGCATTGTCGCTTCTTCGCCAGCCACGATGCCCGGTTCGCTCGAGCAACCGGCCGCTACCAGGCAAAACAGCACAAACACCACAACGGCGGAGCGAAGTCGAGAAATCGGGGGTGATGTCATACTCACCGATCGAGGCTAACGATGGTTCTGAAGCTTCCCTCCCCCTTGGGTCAGATGGCCTACAAATTCGACCATTGCTTCCGATAGAGCAGGATGGACGGCCTCCACGAACCAACATCTATTGCTCCAAACGTTCTGTCGACTCCTGACAGTTCGGTAGAGATCGAGCGCGATCCGCTGACCGGCGATGTTCTCGCCGTACACGGCGATATCGAATCGTTGCTCGGCGTGAGCGCAGCCGATCTCACCGAGCCCGGCGCACTGCTCGAACTCGTGCACCAAAGCGACCGCGACCGAATGGCACCCGCCGTATCGGACACCGACACCCTTACCTATCGGGTGAAGAACAACACCGGTCGACATGTGTGGATCTCCGAGAAGCTCCGCGATGCCAGCACCGCAAACCCGGGCGCCGTCGTTAGCGAACTCCGCAATGTCGACGCCAAGATCACCGCAGTTCGGCTCGCCGAGGCTCTCGACCGCTTTACCGATGCGGTTGTGATCTTCGAACTCGCCGAGACGCCGGGGACCCTCACCGTTGTTGCGTGCAACGATGCAGGCGCCGAACTGGTGGCGCCCGCCGGCGAACAGGTAACCGTTGGCCAGATCCCCGAACTCGCAGGCGAAGACGGCGACTTTGTCGACCTCTTGTCCGGAGTCATTACCGACCAAGAACCGTTTGCCTTCATCGTGTCGGGCGGCGAAAACGTCGCCGCGTCGACCCTCACCGCCGAATGCCTCGACGCCCACACCGGCCTAGTGCTGCTCCGCCAGTACACCTCCCCCATAACCGAATCGGCCTTCGATGGGGTCGTCGAGGCAACCGACCCAGAGCCGACAGCCGTCGACGAGTCCGATCGGTCCGCCGTGAGCTTCTTCACCGATCTACAGCGTGAAGCCACCACGGGCGGCGAGCCGCTCGAACTCATGATGTCGCACCTTGGATTGAGCTCGATCAGCGAATGGGAGCTCTCGCTCGAGGCCGGTACCGCCACCCTTACCTCCGCCGCCCCCGAGACCGACCTGCCCGATACGCTCGACCTCTCGGGCGCTGCCATCCACCGACTGGAACACATGTCGGGTACCGCAAGCCGTCCCGATCCAGCGGTCGTTGCGGTGCAACGTCGCCTCGACGCTCCCGACGGCATTGCCGTCGCTCGGTTGGCCAGCACCGACGAAACCGAACCGACGAAAATCGTCGTCGCCATCCGCACCGCCGCTTGGTCCGACATCGACCTCGACCAGTTCGAGTTCGCTACGACGCTGCTCACCCACCAGGCCACTGAGACCCAATCTTTGGAAGATGACGAGACCGGTGCCGCCCGAGCGGGCGAAGTTGCCCAGGCCACCGAGGAAGCAGCGAACGCTCAGGCCACAGCTGCCGAACTCGCCGAGCTACTCGACCGCGAACGGTTCATTGGTTCGGTCACTCGTACGCTGCTCGCCGCCACCACCGAAACCCTGAGCTCGCAGGTGATGCAGCTCACCAACATCTTGCGCGACCGCTTCGATGTCGAACACGTGGAGCTTTGGCAGTTCGACGAGCGCGACGATGCAACCCACTGTGCCGACCGCTGGTCCGAGCTCACGATCGAGTCCCCATCGTGGATTCACGTGTCGCCCCAACAGTCCGACGAGTCGTGTGGCGCCGTGCGCTTCGTGTCGTCGACCTCGACATGGACCACCGACGAACTGCTTGCCCTCGATGCGGTCGGCGAGTTGGTGTGGTCGGTCTGCGAACGAGTCGAAGCTGGCCGACAGTTCACCAGTGCGTTCGAGCATGCGCCGGTCGCCGTCGTTATCTGCACCACCGACGGCACCATCGCTGAATGGAACGACCGGTATCTCGACCTGGTCGGATACGACGCCACCGGCCACTCCGGTTCGCTTCGTGGTGTTTCGTTTGCCCGATTCGCAACGATCGACGGTCGGGCACAACTCGCCGAGCTAACCGACGCCGCATCGAACCCGGATTCGACCGACGAAGAATGCACTGCCGACGTACCGTTCCGCCGCACCGACGAATCGGTTGCTTGGGGTCGGGTACATATGGCCCAGGCAAAGTCGGCCGCCAGCGAAGACATCTTCATCGCCCACATCGAAGACGTCAGCGACACGATGATGCGCCAGCGGGCGCTCGAGTATCAGGTTGGCCACGACGACCTCACACTGCTCGCGACCCGCCAACGACTCACCCAAGCGCTGGCCGACACGTGCGCCAACCCCGACGCCGTCGCTACCTTGTTGCTGATCGACCTCGACCGCTTCGAGAACATTCGCGACCGTTACGGCCGCGACCAGGCCGACCAGGTTTTGCGGGTAGTCGCCGACCGACTCCGCACATTGGTTCGGCCCGAGGACCTCGTGGCCCGTACGGGCCCGGCCGAGTTCGCGATTCTGCTCAGCGGCGACGAAAGCGATGCCTCGGCCCTCGCAACCCGTCTGTTGTCGAACATCGCCGACCCGGTGCTGGTTCGCCATACCGAGATCCTGACGACGGCCAACATCGGAATCGCGGCGATCGCCGAGGCCGACCAAACCACCACTGTGTTGCGTAAAGCCGACAACGCGCTCGACGCCGCCAAGGGCGCCGGGCGGCTGGCTTCGGCAACCTTCGATACCGCGTTGCACGAACAACTGCTCCGCGACGAACGCCTCGAGGCCGACCTCGGCGATGCGATCGGGTCGGGCGCCATAACGATGCACTACCAACCCGAAGTCACGCTTCGCACCGGCGAACTTCAAGGCTTTGAGGCCCTGGCCCGCTGGGACCACCCCGAGTTCGGCATGCTCGAAAGCACCGAATTTGTCGCCCACGCCGACCGAATCGGTGTCATTCGCGACATCGACGACCTGGCGGTCGACACCGCCGCAACCCAGATGGCCCTTTGGCAGCGCCAGTTCCCCGACCGGGTTCGCAACGTGCGGGTCAACGTCTCGGGAACCTCGATTCGAAGCCAGAGTTTCATCGACCGGCTCAAGAAGGTGCTCACCGAACACGAGATCACCCCATCGAGCTTCTGGATCGAAGTCTCCGAGGACGAACTACTCGGCAACGGCGAGCCGCCGCTCGACCAGTTGGCCGCCATCAAAGATATTGGTTGCAAGATTCTGATCGACGACTTTGGTCATGGCCTCAGTTCGTTCTCGATGCTGCGCCGCATGCCGGTCGATGCGCTAAAGATCGAACCAGCGCTCATCCGTTCGCTGGGTCTCGACCCCGATGCGGGAACGATTGTGTCGGCCACCATCCAGCTGTCGCGAACCCTTGATCTCGAATGTGTGGCCGAAGGTATCGAAACCCACGCCCAAGCCACCGAGCTCATCGAACTTGGCTGCCAATGGGGTCACGGCCACCTATTCAGTCCGGCACTGCCGGCCGCCGAATTCTCGACCGTCATCACCGAAGGACGGGTCGAAGCGTTCGACCGACACGACGGCTAACCCACACCGATTTGCGCCTCACCGCTCGCCACGTAGGGTTTGAGGGGTGACCCAGCCCGCGGCGGACCAACCCGAATCCGATCTTTCGGCTCCGGTCGAACGGCCCGAAACCTTGCTGGTTCAGGTCACCGGCACCGACCGGCCCGGCATCTCCGCTGGCTTGCTCGGGGTGCTCGACGACGTTGGCGCCGGGATCGACGACATGGAGCAGGTGGTCATTCGCGGCCGGTTGACCTTGGGCGCACTGGTGCGAATTCCCAAAGGTCGCGACGCGGTGAAGGAGCTTCTGCACTTCGCTTGGGAACGCCAGCTTCACATCGAGTTCGAGGTCGTCGAAGACGAACCGACTGCTCCGCAGCCGACCTTTGTGGTTACTGCGCTCGCACAATCGGTCGAACCGACCCACCTGCGGCGAGTGGTCGACGCGATCGCCAACGGCGGCGGAAACATCGATCGCATCAACCGTCTGTCGAAGTACCCGGTCGTCAGCTACGAGTTTGTCGTGGCGGGCGGCGATTTCGACAAGATCCGCCACGAGCTACTCTTCGCCGCGTCGGAGACCGCGATCGATGTGGCGATCCAACCCGTTGGACTGGGGCGTCGCGCCAAGCGGCTCGTGGTGCTCGATGTCGACTCAACGTTGGTGCAAGACGAAGTCATCGAATTGCTGGCCGCCGAAGCTGGAGTGCACCGCCAGGTCGCGGCGATAACCACCCGAGCGATGGAAGGGCACCTCGATTTCGAAGCGTCGCTACGCGAACGGGTTGCGCTGCTCGAGGGACTACCGGTCAGCGCCGCCGATGAAGCCTGGACCAAGCTGACCTACACGCCAGGCGCCCGAACCTTCATGCGGACCTTGAAGAAGCTCGGGTACACGACGGCGATCGTAAGCGGCGGCTTTTCGGTGTTCACCGACCGGATTCGCGACCAACTCGGGATCGACTACGCCGAAAGCAACGTGCTCGAAGAAGTCGACGGTGTATTCACCGGGCGACTTCTTGGACCGGTCGTCGACCGGGGCAGCAAGGCAACGGCGTTGCGTCGCATCGCCGAGGCCGAAGGGGTACCGCTCGAACAAACCGTGGCGATCGGCGACGGCGCCAACGACCTCGACATGCTCGAACTCGCGGGGCTTGGCATTGCCTTTAACGCCAAGCCGGTGGTGCAAGCAGCAGCCGACACGTCGCTGAGTGTCCCCTACCTCGACGCCATCTTGTTCTTGTTGGGCATCAGCCGCGAAGAGGTAGAGGCCGCCGACCTCACCAGCTCCGGCTAGGCCTCACCGGTTAGCGCGGGTAGAACCTGGTCGCCGACCAGGTTCATACATTCCCAACCGGCATCGACCGGCATACCACCCACCAATGGGTGGAAGGTGATGGCCCCCGAGCTTCGCGCTTCGCCAACCGCGTCGGTGGGTGTCAGGACCTTGTAGATGCCCTCGGCCCGCAGTTCGTCAGGGCTGGTGGCCGCCGATTTCACCGCCGACTTGATGTCGGAGGTCTGCCAGCTGGCGTAGGTCTGCGCCTCGTGAAAGAAATGCTCGCCGAGCTCGGCCCACGTTTTGTCCGGGTCGTCGGCCACGAACACGAGCGACTGGGTGGGGCTCGGCATCATGCAGAAACCTTGCGTGCCGTATTCGGTGCACTTCTCGTAGTAGTACGCCTCGAGTTCGGGCAGGTGCGCGGCGGGGAAAAGGGGCAGTCCGTGGCGGGCTGCCCGTCGGGCCGCGGGGCGGCTCGTGCCGCCGATCAGCACCATCGGGTGTGGTTGGGTCGCCGGCTTGGGGCGGATCTGCACGGTTTCGCCGCGGAACTCAAACGGTTCGCCGGTCCACGCGGCAAGCACGGTTTCGAGACATTCGTCCATCAGTTTTCCGCGGCCCTCCCAATCCTTGTCGAGCAGCGCGTACTCGCTCGGGCGGTAACCGAGACCAAAGATGGTGGTGAGTCGCCCGCCGCTCACCAGGTCGAGCACGGCGATGTCCTCGGCGACCCGGATCGGTTCGTGCAACGGCAACAACAGGGCCGAGATCGACACCATCAGCCGCTGGGTTCGGGCAAAGATCATGCCCGCGTTGAGCAATGGCGTGGGCGACCAGCCGTTGGCCGCACCGTGGTGTTCTTCGAGCGAAATTCCGGCCAGCCCTCGTTCGTCGCCGAACGCTGCCATGTCGAGCATCGCCCGGTACCGGCTGCCCATGTCGCCATCGGTGGCTGGATCGACCATGTTGAATCGCACGTTTGTAAAGACCATGGCGCCAACGTAGTTGTCGGGTGTGGTTTGCTCCAGCTCACTTCTGAACGTTTCCGAGGGGCGCAACGGCGGGCGGAGGGGGCCGAAAACGTCGCAAGGAGCCGAACGAAATGTTCGGCTCCCCGGGTTCCCGCGACGACACAACCCCACTTGCAAAGTTCTAGGCCTTTTGGCCTGATGCAGAGTGTGTCGACGCGTTCGCCCGATTCCTTGAGCAACTTTCTCCAAACCGCAACATTGACCCCAACTCTGTCCCCTGACTCTGTCCCCTGACTCAGAGTCACGGGACAATGTCCCCTGACTCTGAGTCAGGGTTTTGTTTGAGGGAGGCCGTCGATGTAGGTGACCGTGTTGGTGCGGACCGCAGGGGTTCGGGGGCCGTCGAACAGCACGCCGGTGAGGTTGAGCGGGTCGCACGCCGACACGGTGACCTGGAGTCCACTGTGCTCGACCTCGCGCATCTTTCGCAGCTGGTTGGCGGCTCGAGGTAAGGCAAACTGCTCGCCGCTAAAGCCGGTAACGAAGCGACCGCCCTGGACCAACCCTCGGTCCTCGAGGCGCCGCAACGCCCACTGAATATCGCGCCAGCCAAGCCCAAGTCGCTCGTGAGCAACAACGTCGCGAAACACCACTCCCCACCGGTTCAGCAACTGTTCGGCCACCGCCTCAGCCAGTTCGTCGGGGTCGTGGTCGGGAAACTCGGTCGGCACCAACGCCCAGCGGCCGGCGGCTTCGCTGGGCGCCGGGGCACCTCGCCGAAGCCTGCTCATCGAGGTGCGGTTCGGGCGCCGGCGACGCGAGCCGTCCATCAATGAACGCAGCGCGCTAAATCCATCGGCGGTGACCAACCCGGCCGCTACCCCCTCCCAGAGAGCACGCTCGATATCGGACGGCAGACGACCAGTAGCGGCCGCCAGTTCGGTCAGGAACTGCGCGCCGTTACTCTCGAGCGACTCGACGACTTCGGCGAGCGCTCCAACCAGGGGTGCGGGGTCGGGTTTCGGACCAAACCGAACGCCGCGATGGGCAGCCAGCACCCACGGCAGGTCGGCTCGAAATACCAGGCTGATCGGCGTGGCCTTAGATGCCGATGCTCCGGCTTTGGCCGACGACGCCTTCGACCCCGCCCCCTTGCTCAACCGGAGCCAACCAAGATCGCCGCGATGACAAAGTTGGTCGAGCCAGCCGGGCGAGAACTCGTGCAACCGGCGACGCAAGATCTCGGTTTCCCACGCCGCAGCGGAAACTTCGGCCCCCTGCAACTGTTCGAGCACATCGAGCAGCCCGAAGGAACCGCGCAGTTGCGATCCCGGCGCAACGTGCTGCCACGACAACAAGAACCGCATGAAGTCCTGGGCCGAGGTGGGCTCGACCGCTTTGCGTCGCCGTTGCCGGCTGTAGGAGTGCATGCGGGCGAGGAGTCGGCGAGCGCACCACTGCGAGTCGTCGGGGCTCGCCGCGCCAACCAAGAAGTGCCCTCGCAGCACCACGCCTTGCTGTTCGAGCGCCAGCGCCGCCGCAGCGACCTGAGCCGCCGTCAGCGGCAACTGGTCGACCAACTGCGCTTCGGTGGTTGGACCCCGAACATCGAGATGACCCCGCAACATCTCGACGGCGATTGCGGCGAGGCGAGCCTCGATCTCGGCGGTGGCCGGCGCAGCAGCAAACAACGCGTCGACCTCCGCGTGGTTCTCGGCGGCGAACCATACCGGCGGGCCGGAGTCGAGAACCCGTTCGTGCGCCCGACCACGGGCAACCAGCGTGGCGAAGTACCCCCGCCACTTCGGGTCGCCAGCAAACACCACGGTGTGGAGCAGCAGGTCGTGGAGTTCGTCGGCGCTTCGCACCTCGGGTGCGACCTCGGCGACGACTTGGTCGATCGCCCCTTGGTCGAGCTGGCCCATCGTCGACGGGTCGGCGGGCAGACCCCGACGGATCGGCACGGCATTGGTGCGCCGATCGCCCGCTTCGGCTTCGTCGAGAAAGGCGTACGGCTTGGCGGTGAGGATCTCGTGCGACAGCGGCGATGCCTCGGTGGTGTCGCGACAATGCACGGCAACCTCGCCCGACTCGATCGACCGCAACAAGCTCTGCAAACCCGTGAGGTCGAGTCCTTCGTGCATCGTGTCGTAGACGGTTTGGCGCACGATGAGATGGTCGGGGATGTCGATCGGGCCGGTGATGTTCTCCTGACAAGCTGCGGCGCCTGGGAACAAGGCGGCCAAGAAGTCGTCGGCCTCCATACGTTGGATTGGGGGCGGGTTCTTCTTACCGCCCCGGAACCGCAGTACCAGCAGCGCCCGATTGAGGTTCCAGCGCCATCGCGACTGAAACATCGGCGAGTCGAGCAATGCTTGACGCAACACCTCCTCGACGGTGTTGCTGTGCAGGAACTTCGGCACATCTTCGACCGGGAAGCTGTGATGCGGGCCGAGCGAAATCACCAGGGCGTCGTCGGTGGCGGCGGCCTGCAGCTCAAAGTTGAAGCTGACACAGAACCGTTTGCGAAGCGCCAGCCCGAGCGCCCGGTTGACCCGAGCGCCATACAGCGAGTGCACCACCAACTGCATGCCGCCCGCCTGATCGAAGAACCGCTCGAACACCAGGTCGACGAGGGTCGGCATGACACCAAGCACCGCTTGACCGGCGGCCAGATAGTCGACGATGAACCGGGCCGACGCCGGGTCGATGCCGGTGATTCCTGCCAACCAGTGCGCCGCCTGTTCGGGCCGACCCGCCAGCACCGACTCGGCCACCTTGGTCCGCAGGTTGGAGATCTCTTCGGACAACTCAAACGTTCGAGCCGGGGCCTCGCCCGCCCAAAAGGGCACCGACGGCGGCGCCCCGCCGGCATCGACCACCCGTACGACGCCGGCTTCGATCCGGCGTATCTGCCACGAGTGGGTGCCCAACAAAAAGATGTCGCCGGCCATCGACTCGACCGCCCACTCTTCGTTCACCGTGCCAATGAACGTGTCGTCGGGGGCAGCGAGAACGCGGAAGTCGCCGATCTCGGGGATGGCTCCGCCCGAGGTCAACGCCACCAACCGAGCCGCCTTGCGAGGCCGGAGTTCGCCGTTGATCGCGTCGTGGTGCAGCCAAGCGCCCCGGCGGCCCCGACCGGTGGTGACCCCGTTGCTCGCCAGGTCGACGCACTCGTCGAACAGCTCGCGGGTGAGGTTGCGAAACGGGCGGGCCCGGCGCACCAGATCGAAGAGTTCGTCGGTGGACCACTCTTGCGCCGCCACTTCGGCCACGATCTGCTGCACCAAAATATCGAGCGGCTGTTCGGGTTGGATGATGGCGTCGAGCCGCCCCTCGTGCACGGCATTGAGCAGCGCCGAACACTCGATGACCTCGTCGCGGGTCATCGGGTACAGCCGACCCTTGGGTGTGCCAGCGCGACTGTGGTTCGAGCGGCCGACTCGTTGTAAGAAGGTGGCGATCGATCGCGGCGAACCGATCTGGCACACCAGTTCGACCGGGCCGATATCGATACCGAGTTCGAGCGACGCGGTGGCCACCAACGCCTTGAGTTCGCCGGCCCGTAGCCGGTTCTCGACCCGCAGCCGGCGGTCCTTCGACAACGAGCCGTGGTGGGCAGCCACCACCGCGTCAGCCGGGTCGTCGGAGTCGCCGAGCATCTCGCCCAGCTGGTGGGCCAACCGTTCGGCCATACGACGGGTATTAACGAACACGATGGTGGTGTGATGTTCGGCGACCAGCTGGGTGATACGGGTCAACACATCGTGCATCTGCTCGGCCGACGCAACCGCCGACAGTTCGCCGTCGGGCAGTTCGATCGCGAGGTCGCGGGCGCGGGAGTGACCGCTGTCGACGATGGCGCAGGTTCGGTCGGCGCCGATACCCACCAGCAGTTCGGCGATTTCGTCGATGGGGCGCTGGGTCGCCGACAACCCAACCCGAACCAGAGCACCGCCGGCCACGTGGTCGAGCCGCTCAAGGGTGAGCGCCAGATGGCTCCCTCGTTTGTCGCGCGCCGCGGCGTGAATCTCGTCGACGATCACCGTGTCGACGGTGCCCAAGATCGCCCGACTCTTGGCCGCGGTGAGCAGCAGATACAGCGACTCGGGGGTGGTGACAACAAATGCCGGTGGCTTGCGAAGCATCTTGGCTCGTTCGCTGCTCGTGGTATCGCCGGTGCGAACCCCAACGCGTAGATCGGGCGACGAGTACCCGAGCTCGGCAGCGACGATCGCGATCTCGGCCAGCGGTCGTTCGAGGTTCTCGGCGATATCGACCGCCAACGCCTTGAGTGGCGACACGTACACAACCCGAGCAACCGTGCTGGTGGCTTTGCCCGCCGCGTGGTCGCGATAGAGCCGGTCGATACAGGTGAGAAACCCGGCGAGCGTCTTTCCCGAGCCGGTCGGCGCGGCGATCAGCGTGTTGTGGCCCGCGGCGATCAACGGCCATGCGTCGGCCTGGGGAGCGGTTGGACCATCGGGAAATCGACGGTCGAACCAGGTCTGTACCGCGGGGTGGAACCGCCCCGACTCGACCGGCGGAATCGTCGACCCGGGCGGTTTTGGGTCGTCGACGTGCTCGATCGGCGCGAAAAGTGACGGCTGGGTGAGTTCGACTGGGTGTTCGGCGAGTGCCATTGGCCGACCCTACTGAGCGGGTATGACACGGCTTGGCTAACGCAGTGAGCGGAGCACCGAAAGAAATGACGGAAGGTCGCTTCCGCCGTCGTGGCATCAGCGTCGATGGCCCAGCCCGGTGAACAATGTTCAGTTTAGTGATAAACGGTGTTGGCCGTCGTGTTGGCAAGGCAATGCTGCAATTGTTTAGGAGATGAGTGAACGACGGGCGGAGATCGCCCAAGCGGCGACCAATCTGATTATCGAATCAAACGGCCAATTCCCAACGGTTCGAGAGATCGCCACCCGGTCGTACCTGTCCCCCGCTGCCATCTATGTACACTTCGACAACGTCGAAGCGATCATGGGCGATGTCACGATCGGCGCCATCTCCGAAGTGCTGATTCAGATCCGCGACAGCGACGCAAGCACCATCGACGACGCGCTGTCGGTCGGAGCCAAGTGGGCGATCGATAACACCGCGTTGCTCGCCGGCCTATGCCGGGATCTTCTCACGCCGGTCCCCGACCAAGTCACCTCGCTGGTGAACGAATCGCTCGACCGACTGCTGAGTTCGCCGGTGAGCGCCGAACTGGTCGAAACCATCCGTGCGTTGATCGCCCCCATCCCGATGCTGATCGAGCGCCGAGGCTTTGGCCACGACGAGGTCATTGGTTATCTCCAGGCCTTGGGCGCGCCGTCGACGTTTGTGAGCAGCACCGGGCGCTAAACGCCAGCGCAGGTTCCCGCCTACGATAGGGCTATGGACCCCATGGCCGACCTCGGAAACGACTCCCCTGAGCGACCCGAGATGCCCGATATTCCCCAAGGTCTCCAGACCGGCGTGATGGTCCTGGTCGGGGCGCTCGCCCTGATGTGGTTTCTCGAAATCGTCGACACGTTCTTGCTCAGCGACCGTCTACAAGGCGGCGGCATTCACCCCCGCGAACTCGACGGCATCGACGGCATTTTGTGGGCGCCGCTCCTGCACGGTGGCTTCGGGCACTTGATCGGCAACTCGGTGCCGTTCTTGGTACTCGGTGGCCTCGTCGCACTGCGCGGTATGCGCACCTGGGTCCCGGTTACCGCTGCGGTGGTCGTGGTCGGCGGAGCAGCGACCTGGCTGCTCGCTCGGTCGGGCAATCACATCGGCGCCAGCGGCGTGGTGTTTGGGTATCTCGGCTACCTGCTCGGCGCCGCGCTCTTCGAACGCAGCTTTAAGGCGGTTGCCCTCGCCGCGGTTGCCGGCTTCTTCTATTGGAGCCTGGTGTTCGGCTTACTCCCCACCGGCCAGGTTTCGTGGGAAGGCCATCTCTTTGGGGCCGCTGCGGGTGTGGCGGTGGCCTACGCCTTGGCCCAGAACCCGGTGCCATCGTTCGAGCCGCCGGCATAGATTTCGGCGAGCGAAACCGTCGCCACTACTGTCGCTTCCATGAGCACTTTGCCCTTGGCTGACCTTCGTGTTGTTGACCTCGCCGATGAATTTGGCGACCTGACCGGCCGCCTCTTGGCCGACCTTGGCGCTCAGGTGGTGCGTATCGAACCGCCCGACGGAGCGCCGACACGTAGCTTCCCGCCGCTGGCCTCCGACGGCACCAGCCTGTGGTTTGCTCATCGCAACTCGAACAAGTCTGGACTCTCCCTCGATGTGTCGACCCCCGACGGGTCGGCCACGTTGCACGAGCTAGCCGCCGGCGCCGACGTGGTGATCGACAACGGCACCCTCGATGTGGCGGCGCTCCACGCAGCGAACCCGGCGCTAATCATTTGTTCGGTCACGCCGTTTGGACTCACCGGCCCGTACGCCGGCTTCGAAGCAACCGACGAGGTTGTCTATGGCCTGTCGGGCAACCTGTCGATGTCGGGTATTCCCGAAAAGCCACCGCTGTTTATGCCGGGGTCGATCGGCACCGACGCCGCCGGAGTAGCGGGCGCGTACGCGGTCTGTGTTGCGCTCTACCAACGCCGCCGCACGGGTGAGGGCCAGCAACTCGATGTTTCGGCGCTCGAAGCAGCCGCCCAGCTACACACCTGGGGACTCGCGAACACGAGCTCGATTATCAGCTCGGGGGCCGATGCCTCCAAGAGCAACACCCGGGCCGGCACGAGCGTGATGTACCCGAACTACAAGACCTCCGACGGGCACGTCCGATGCGTGATCTTGTCGAGTCGACAGTGGGACGCCATGTTCGAGTGGATGGGCAAACCTGAAGCGTTCGCCGCCGAAGAGTGGGGCCAGACCTTCTTCCGGATCATGAACATGGACGTGCTGAGTCCGTTCATCGCCGAGCACTACGCCCCGATGACCATGGTCGAGGCAGCGGCCGAAGCCCAACGGCGCGGTGTCGTGGCCACCCCCATGCTGACCCCCGGCGACCTGTTGACCAACGAGCACTTCGAGAGCCGCGAGACCTTTGTCGATACCCAGGTCAGCGATGACCTGAACGGGCGCACCACGAGCGGTTTCATGCTGATCGACGGCGAACGAGTTGGCTACCGGTCGCCCGCACCTGAGGTTGGCGGATCGGCCGCCCCGAGCTGGGCCCCGGTCGAGTCGCCCGCCGCGCAACCCGACGGCGACCAACCCCTCGCTGGTCTGCGGGTGCTCGATTTTGGTCACGGCGGGGTCGGTGTTGAAGCAGGCCGCATGTTCGCCGAGTACGGCGCCGACGTCATCAAGATGGAGAGCCGCAGTTATCCCGACTTCATCCGGATCGTGATGGGCAGCGAGATGACACCATCGTTTGCCTCGTCGAGCCGGTCGAAGCGCAGCTTCGGGGTCGACCTCAAGTCCGATGGCGGACGCGACATCGTGCTCGAGCTCGCCAAGTCGGCGCACGTGGTGATCGAAAACAACTCCACCGGCACGATGAACGCGCTGGGCATTGGATTCGACGACCTCAAGTCAGCCAACCCCGACATCGTGATGGTCAGCAGCCAGCTCATGGGCGGGTTTGGCACCTACGCCGAGTGGAGCGGCTACGGACCCACCATCCAAACCGCCGGTGGCCTCAACTGGCTCTGGGCGTTCGACGATGGCGACCAGCCACCAGGATCCAACGCTATCCACCCCGACCACCTCGCCGGCCGGGTCTGTGCCCTCGCCTCATTGGCTGCGCTGCTCGGCGGAGGCGGCGCCCACTGCGAGGTCGCCCAAGTTGAGGCACTCATCAACACCCTCGGCGACATCTTGTGTCAGGAGTCGTTGGCTGCTGGTTCGGCGAAACGTTTGGGCAACACCAGCGACCGCGGTGCGCCCTGGGGCGTGTACCGCTGCGAAGGCGAAGCCGAGAACTGGTGCGTCGTCACGGTTCGGTCCGACGCCGAATGGGCTGCGTTATGCGACCTGATGGGCACTCCAGAACTAGCGGCCGACAGCGAACTCGCCACCGCGGCCGGACGCCTCGCCAACCGCCAACGGTGCGACGAGGCCGTCAGCGCCTGGACCGCCACCCAGGACCGGTTTGACGTCATGACCGCGTGCCAGGCCGCGGGAATCCCGGCCGGCACAATGCTCACCTCGATCGACCAGCTCGAGAACCAACACTTCATCGAGCGAGGGTTCCTCGCCGAGGTCGACCAAAGCGATCACAACCCGCCCAACCTGGTCCTGGCCGGACCATGCTTTCGCGGGAGCGCCATGCCCGAACCGGTGGAGTTCCGAGCCCCAAAGCTGGGCGAACACACTCGCGACATCGCCGCCGCCGACCTCGGCTTCGATGAGGCCAAGATCGACCAACTCATCGCGGAAGGCACCCTAGAAATCGCCAACGACTAGCGGTTGGCTTCGTCGAACACCGCCTGGAGTTCGGTCCGGATTACTTCGGTGAAGTCCTTGAGCGCGCTGCGCGGCACCCGTTTGCCGTCGCCACCTGGCGGGTCGATCGGTGGGCCAGCCACAATGCGCACTTTGACCCGTCGGGGAAACTTTGCACCGGTCGGCATGGCGTCTTCGGTGCCCGAAATCCCGACCGGAATAACTTTGGCTTGGCCTTTCGACGCCAGAAACGCCGTGCCATCGAAGATCTCGCCGACCTGCGGGCCCGACTGACGGGTTCCTTCGGGGAACACCAACAAGGAGTCACCACGCTCAAGGAAGCTCCGCATTACCTTCATCGCCTCGCGGTCGGCGGTTCCTCGTTCGACTGGGTACGCGCCGAGGGCGGCGATAAACCACGACACGGGTTTGTTGGCAAACAACGATTCTTTCGACAACACCCGAAAGCGTCGGGTCATGGCGGCGGCGACCAGCGGACTGTCGAGATTCGACCGGTGCACCGGAGCGATGATGGTCGCTCCGGGCGTGTCGAGGTAGTGGGCGTTCACCAACTCGACCTTGAAGTAACGAAACGCCACCACCTGAAGAAACCTGCGAACAAACCCGTGCACCTTGAGCGAGCGGGGTGCATCGCCGACTTCGGCGACATAGGTACGAAGGTCTTCACTCACGCTTTGAGTCCATCATGTTTCTCCTCTGGGGTCGAAGCGTATGCTGGTCCCATGTCAGCCGACGACCCTGCCATCAACTCCGCCCAAGACCCAAACCCCAACGTCGCCGTGACCGCCGACTATTGGGCCGCCCATTTCCGCCGCGACTGGGACGCCATGATGGCCTTCTTCACCGACGACGTGCACTACGACGACATCGGCGCGGCGGGCGCTGGGGCACGCGGGCCCGAAGAACTGATCAACATGTTGCGGCTCGGTCTCGACCCGCTCGATGCCTACATTCACCACCCGCGCCAGATGGTGGCCCAAGGCGATGTGGTGGTGACCGAGCACGCCGAAGAATGGCAGTTCCATACCGGTGAGGCGTTCACCCATCCGTACGTTTCGATCTTCACCTTCCGCGACGGCAAGATCGCCCGCTGGCACGACTACTCCAACCTCGAGAACATCACCGCAAACGTGCCGCAGTGGTGGATCGAACACGTCAGCAAGGGTTTCTAGCTACCGGGTCAGCACCACGAACGGGGTTCCGTTGTCGGCCCATTCGGTAGCCGCCTCGGCGGCGATCTCGGCCGATGTTGCGGCGTCGCGAGGGCTGGCCGTAGCGAAGGTTTCGGCGTTCTCGATCAGCACCACGTAGCCCTCGGCGTGCAGCCAGGACAGATCGCCAAGGGCATCGGCGAGGGCATCCCAGTTGGTGCCGACCCAGTCGGGAAAATCGGCCGCCTCGCTCCACCCGGCCAGGCACTGGTCCTTTGTGGTGATCGCTGCGCAGTCGAGGTGTAGTAAACGCCAGCCCGATGCGGCCGCCGCCGATGCCATATCGGCTACGGGCGACGAATCGGCGAGCGGATAGATGCCGTTGGCGATCCGGCCTTCGAGTACGTCGTCAAATTCGACCGGCTGTGGGGTTGGGTCGGAAGCCATTGGTTACCAGTCCATAATTTCAGAGAAGCTGTCGTAGTGATCGTCGGTGTAATACAGCTCGCCGCCGGCGCCACCCACGATCCGGCGAGCGCCGCGGTGATCGAGACCTGGCGTGTCGACGGTGAACTCCCGGTAGTACCCACGATCGTGGTCGGGCAGGTACCCCTCGCGGTTCTGAAACGTTGAACCGTCCTTGCTGTACGGGTAGGGACCGTCGGCGTCGATGAGCTCGAGGGTCAGGAGTGCTTCGTCGGGAAGATCGTCGATCCAGATTGGCGGAAGACCGCTGACCGACTCTTGGGTTCGGTCGATCTCGCCCGAACCGCCGTCGTCGCTGGCGCTCGAGTCGGTTTCGGTATCGGACGGTTCTTCGACCGCCGCTGGCGTGTCGGATCGGGTCGTTACCTCGTCGTCATCGGCCGCGCCGAACATGTAGCCGGCCATGGCGGCTATCACGATCAACAACAAGCCGATTATCTGGCCTTTTCTGTCACTGGTCACCGTGTGAGGATATCGGTTCGGCGCCAAGTCCAAGAGCGGCCAGCCACCAGAGGCCACCCGTGAGGTCGCCATGGGACCTCGGTCGCTACACTCGGCGGCTGTGCTTACCGCCAATGCGCTCACGAAGGCGTTCGGTTCTCGAACCCTGTTCTCCGATGTCAGCATGCAGCTGTCGCCAGGGCGGCGCATCGCGCTCGTCGGTGGCAACGGTATGGGCAAGACCACGCTGCTCGAGATCATCGTTGGCTTATCGAAACCCGATTCCGGGGCGATCCATCACCCCAAAGAAATGCGCATGGGGTACCTCCCCCAGGAGATCGCCACCGAGGCCGAAGGCACCGTGATCGAAGAGGTGATGGCGGGCGACGAACAGATCGCCAAGCTCGCCGACCAACTGCACGAACTCGAGGCCAAGCTCGGCACGACCGAAGGCGACGAACTGCAAGAGGTCATCGAGGCCTACGGCGAAGCGCAGGCCCGCTTTGAACAACAGGGCGGCTACGCCATCGAGGCCAAGGCCCACCGGGTGCTCTCGGGCCTCGGGTTCGCCCCCGACGACGCCGACCGCCCAGTTACCGATCTGTCGGGTGGTTGGCGGATGCGCGTTGCGCTGGCGAAATTGTTGCTGTCTGAGCCCGATGTGTTGGTGCTCGACGAACCGACCAACCACCTCGATATCGATTCCGAAGCGTGGCTCGAAGCGCACCTTGCCGAATGGGCTGGCGCACTGCTGTTTGTGAGCCACGACCGCGACTTCATCGATGGCATCGCCAACCGAATCATCGAACTTCAGCATGGCCGGGTCGACGAGTACGTCGGCGGGTTTGCCGAGTTTGTGGTCGAGCGCGAGGAACGCCTGGCCATCATCGAAGCCGCCGCGGCGAACCAAGCCAAGAAGGTCGCCGAGGTCACCAAGTTCGTCGACCGCTTCCGGTACAAGGCCACCAAGGCCCGTCAGGTGCAGAGCCGTATCAAAACGTTGGAGAAGCTCGAGGCGATCGAGGTTCCGACCAAGAAGGAACTCAAGGCCAAGTTCGCCTTCCCCGAACCGCGCCGGTCGTCGCGGATCGTGGTGCAGGTCGAAGGGGTCAAGGCCGCCTACGACGACGAAGAGACACCGATCCTTGACGGTGTCGACTTGGTGATCGAACGAGGCCGCAAGGTTGCCTTGGTAGGCCCCAACGGCGCTGGAAAGACCACCTTGGTCAAGGTGATCCTCGGACAGCTCGAACCCACCGAAGGCACAGTCACCATCGGCAACAACGTCGATATTGCCCAGTTCGCGCAGCTTCAGGCCGACGAACTCGACCCGCTGAAGTCGGCGTGGGACGCCTTCCGGCTCGGTCTCAAAGAAGACGGCCGCAACCTCCGCACCTTGCTCGGCTCGTTTGGATTCCCGGGCGAAGCAGGCGAGCGAATGGTGGGCGACATGAGCGGCGGCGAGCGCACCCGATTGGCGCTCGGCCGCACCATGGCCGACCCGGTCAACCTGCTGATCCTCGACGAGCCCACCAACCACCTCGATCTGCCGAGCTGCGACGTACTCGAAGACGCTCTCACGGCCTACCCCGGCACCCTGCTGCTGGTCACCCACGATCGGCACCTGATCCGCAACGTGGCCGACGCCATCATCGAAGTCCGCAACGGCAAAGCGATTTGGCATGAGGGGGTTCCCGACGACGTGCTTGCGCCGCAAGGTTCGATGGTGGTGCGCGAACCGCAGACCCAAAAGGCCGACAAGCCTGAGCCGAGCACCAGCAAGTCCAACAAGTTGGCGAAGAAGCGCAGCGAGGCCGAAGCTCGTAACTCGTCGCATCGGAACACCAAAGAGCAGCGCAAGAAGCTCGGCGCCGCCGAACGCAAGTGGGAGAAGGCCGAAGCCACGGTCGCCGAACTCGAAGCCGAGTTGGCCAAACCCGAGACCTACGAAGACAAAGACCTCATGGCCAAGCTGATCGCCGAGCACGAAACGGCCAAGGCAACCGCCGAGAAGGCCATGGCCGACTTCGAACGCCTCACCGAGGAACTCGAGGACTAACCCGTTCTGTTTGCAGTTAAGCGGCTCTGGGCCGATCAACTGCAAAAATTTCGGGGCGGGGGCGGTAGGTTGGCGGGATGGATTTTGCGGGACCTACATGGTTCGAGAAGGCGATCGCCGACACCGGTACAGAAGCTACCGTCGAGGTTGAAGGTGCAGCGATTCACTACAAGGTTTGGGGCACACCAGGTGCCCCGGGCCTTGTACTGATTCACGGTGGTGGCGCCAACATCTACTGGTGGAGCTTCCTGGCGCCCCTGTTCGCCGATGAGTACCGGGTGGTGGCGATCGATCTTTCGGGTCACGGCGACAGCGGATGGCGCGAGGCGTATTCGCTCGACACCTGGACCAATGAAGTTGTGGCGGTCATCAACGACGCCGACATGTTGCCCAAGCCGATCGTGGTCGGCCACAGCATGGGTGGATTCGTCACCATCGCAACCGCCGCCAACCACTGCGAACACATCGGCGGTGCCGTGGTGCTCGACTCGCCCGTGTCGCGTCCCGACCCCGAGGTTGAGCGCGGCAAACGAGGCCTCGACTTTAAGAACCCCAAGGTCTATCCATCCCGCGAACTGGCGACCGAAAAGTGGCGCACCGTTCCGGCCCAGAAGTTCTACGAGCCCTACATCAAGACCTATGTCGCCTGGCACTCACTCAAAGAGGTCGACGGCGGCTGGACCTGGAAGTTCGACAACCGCCTGTTCATTCCCCAACGCTCCGAACCCGGCCAACTCCTCGCCAAAATCACTTGCCGGGTGGCGGTGTTCCGCACCGAGCACGGCCTGGTAACCGACGAAATTGGCAAGTACATGTACGACCAACTGGGCCGGGTGGCGCCGGTTATCGTGATCCCCCGCGCTGGCCACCACATGATGCTCGATCAGCCGCTGTTGCTACTCACCGGCCTGCGAACCCTGCTCGCCGACTGGGAGCACTCGGTCCCGTTTACTCGGGACTAACTCCGGTTGACCTAACGCCGCCGATTGGACGCCCGCTAACCTCGGCTTATGGCTGAGTTTGATGTGGTTATTTCGGGCGGAACGATTGTCGACGGCACGGGCAACGATGCCTTTGCTGGCGATGTAGGCATTTCCGACGGCAAGATCGCTGCGGTTGGCGGATCGCTCGAAGGCGACCGGGTCGTCGAGGCCGACGGCGCCATCGTTGCGCCCGGCTGGGTCGACGTGCACACCCACTTCGACGGGCAGGCGACCTGGGACGACACCCTCGACCCGTCGTTCAGCAACGGCGTGACCACCCTGGTGATGGGCAACTGCGGGGTCGGTTTCGCACCGTGCCCCAAAGGCCAGCAAGAAACCCTGATCGAACTGATGGAAGGCGTGGAAGACATTCCCGGCGCTGCACTGCACGAGGGTGTTCCGTGGGGCAAGTGGGAGTCGTTCCCTGAGTACCTCGATTTCTTGTCGACCCGCGCCTACGCCATGGATGTCGGCGCCCAGATCGCCCACGGGGCACTGCGGTTCCACGTGATGGGCGAACGGGGTGTCGCCAACGAAGACGCCACCGCCGACGACATTGCCGCCATGCGCAAGCTCACCGCCGAAGCGGTTGCCGCCGGCGCGGTCGGCTTCTCGACCTCGCGCACGATCTTTCACCGGTCGATGGACGGCTCGGCGGTGCCCGGCACCTACGCCACCGCAGAAGAACTCGAACAGATCGCACTCGGCATCGCCGATGGCGGCGGGGCGGTTATCGAAGCGATTTCGTCGTCGTCGATCGGCGACCTCGAAACCCTGGGCGGCGAACGGTTCTCCCAAGACGAAGAGCTCGAGATGCTCGCCCAGCTGTCGAACAGCAGTGGCCAGAAGGTCACCTTCACCACGGTGCAAAACAGCGACCGACCTACCGACTGGCGGGCGGTGCTCGACTTCACCGCTGAACAAAACGCACAGGGAGCCCAGCTCTACCCTCAGGTTGCGTCCCGACCGATCGGGCTGTTGTCGGGCCTCGCCGGCTACCACGGCTTCATGCGCCGCCCGGCGTACCTCGAAATCGCCGACCTCCCGGTCGCTGAACGGGCGGCCGCTATGCGCGAACCTCAACGCAAATCCGCGATCATGGCCGATGGCGATGTTCCGCCCGAGAGCCCCGGCTCGATGGAAAACATGTTCAACTCGTTGTTCCAGTCGATCCCGATCCAGTACCCGCTGCGCGACCAAGCGGTGAACTACGAGCCCGGCGACGAGCAGATGATGATGAACATCGCCAACGAGCTTGGGGTGTCGCCCGCCGAGGCGATGTACGACTTCCTCTGCGAGGGCGACGGCACCAACTTCACGGCGCTTTACGGGGCCGGGTTCGTCGATCGCAACCTCGACGCCATCTACGAGATGTTGTCCGACCCGAACACCGTGACCGGCCTCGCCGACTCGGGCGCTCACGTGAAGCTGATCTGCGACGGCACGATGCCCACCACGCAGCTGACCCACTGGACCCGCGACCGCACCCGAGGCAAGAAGATCCCACTCGAGTTCTTGGTCGAGAAGCAGACCCGGCGCAACGCTCGCCTCTACGGTCTGGCCGATCGAGGCAGCCTCGAGGTTGGTATGCGGGCCGATGTAAACGTGATCGATCTCGACAACCTCACCGTGGCACCGCCACTCCCCCACACCGACCTTCCGGCAGGCGGGCTCCGGCTTCTCCAGCCGGTAAGCGGCTACCTGATGACCATGGTCGACGGCACGATCACCCGCATGAACGACACCGACACCGGCGAACGCCCCGGCCGGCTGGTGCGTAGCCACTGATGAACGCGGAAGAGCTTCATACCACCGACCCGGCGGCGCAGTCGCTCGGCATTTCGCTTGGTGAAGCCTCCGAGGGACCGGACGGGCAAACCTCGACGCACCTCACGGTCACCGCCGACATGTTGAACCCGTTCGGCACCTGCCACGGCGGGGTGATCTTTCAGTTGATCGACACCGCCATGGCCTATCGCAGCAACGCCGGCGGACCAACCGCGGTGGCAACGTCGGCGTCGATCGACTTCGTGGCGGCCGCCCACGAAGGCGACGAACTCACCGCAACGCTCACCAGCCCGTTCTGGGCTCGCAATGCCGTACACGACGGTGCCGTCACCAAAGGCGACGGCACGATCGTTGCGTTATTTCGAGGGAAAACCCTGCGGATTGGTTAGGCCGGTGGGCAGCTAATCGACTGCGCCGACCAACTCATCGACCGGCGAGTCTGGCTCGTCGGGGGTGTCGTCGGCGGTTACCGGAGTCGCGAGCGAGGCGCCGCCCGGCACTTCGCCGTTGGGTCCTCGGGGAATGATCCGCACGATCTTGTTCTTGAGGGTTCGGGCCGCCGACACAATGCCGCCGGGCAAGAAGAACGTGAGCAAGATCAGCAACAGACCAAGGATCAGCGAACCGGTCGGGCCCTGGAGCCATCGTTCGGGTAGGAACCCGACCTCTTGGGTCGAGCTGGCCCAGTCGGGCACCAGCGCAATCACGAGGCCGCCGACCACCGCACCAGACAGCGTGCCGACACCACCGACCACCAGGCCGACGATGAAGTTGATGGCGAGCAGCTGGGTGAAGTCGTCGGGCGATGCCAAGCCAACCTCGGCCACATACACCGCTCCGCCGACGCCACCGAGCGCCGAGGCAATACCGAACGACATTGCCTTGGTCCTTGCGAGGTCGATGCCCGATACCGCTGCACCGGTCGGGTTATCGCGTACCGCACGCATGGCCCGGCCCTGGCGGCTCTTGATCAAGTTGGCCACCATCCAGAAGCAAACAACGGCGATCAGCGTGAACATCATGAAGGCCCACATGCGCTCCTCTTGTTTGCTTGAGATGCCGCCATCACCGAAGTAGCCGCCCAACAGAGGGATCTTCTGCAACGTCTCGGCGATGCCATCGAGGGGCAGCCACTCGGGTGGTTCGAGCTTGTACTTGCGACCATCGGGACCAGTCGCCTTACCGCCAACGCCGTTGGTGATCGAGAACAACCGGTCGAGCTTCACGATGGCCGGGAACACCGCGGCAAACCCGAGGGTGACCAGCGCCAGATACAGACCTTGGATCCGAAGCGCCGGAAGCCCCATCACGATGCCGATGACGAAGCACAGCGGCACCACGACGATGAAGGTCAGCAGGAATGGCCAGTCGTGATCGGCCATCAACCAGGCCGAGGCGTATGCCCCCATACCAAAGAAGAAGCTCTGGCCGAGCGCTAGCTGCCCAGTGAAACCAGCCACGACCTGCAAGCCGAGGATCGCTATGGCGAACGCAATGGCTTTGTTGAGTCGAATCAGACTGATGTTGTAGTTGTTTTCGCCAAGGCTGATCGACCCAACGTCGACATAGGCAAAGGCCACACCAGCCACGAGCAGCGCGAAGAGCGACCACGTGATGACCTTGTACAACTGGTGTTGGGATGAACCAGCAAGAATTTTTATTGGCATTGTCAAACGCTCCTAAACTCTGCTGACCGCAGGGGTACCGAACAACCCGGCGGGTCGGACGAGAAGAACCAGCATCAAGACGACAACCGCCGCGGCAAGGCCGAGTTCGTTCGGGATGAACGGGACATAAGGAACCACCAGCGACTGGATGGCGCCGATAGCGATTCCGCCGGCGAGCGCACCCCACAAACTGTCGAGGCCACCGAGCGCCGCGGCCGACACCGCAAAGATCAGCACCCGCAACATGATCGAGGGTTCGAGTTGGCGAAACGGGTCGGCCACATACACCGCCGCCCCCAACGTGCCGACCGCCGCGGCCAGCGCCCAACCAAACTGCAAGGTTGGACCTACCCGAATACCAACCAGCTCGCTCGATTCGAGATTCGACGACACCGCTCGGAACGCCAAACCAATCTTGGTCTTGTTCAGCAGTAGCTGGAGAAGACCAATCGTGACGAGCACGGTGAGCACCGTGAACACGGTGTACCAACGAAGCGAGGCACTGCCCCACGTAAAGGCGTTACCCGACGGGAACAGCTCGGGAAACGACCGTGGGTCAAAGCGCCACACGATGCCGGCCATGGCATTGATCCCTAAGAACAAGCCCAAGGTGATAATCACCAACGGCAGGTGGTCGGCCGGGTCAAAGGGCCGGATAAGCACCCGCTCGACGCCAGCGGCAAACACTCCCAGGATGATCATGGCGAGGAAGACCGCCAGCCACATCGGTATTCCTTGTTCGTACGCCAGCACGAGGGTGACAAAGGCCCCCAACATCGCCAACTCGCCTTGGGCGAAGTTGACCAGCGTGGTCGCTTTGAAGATCAACACCAGCGCTACCGCCACCAGCGCGTAGGTCGAACCGTTGGCGAGGGCATCGAAGAGTCGTTGTACAAAAAGTTGCATCTAGATTCCTAGGTAAACCTTGCGGATAGTGTCGTCGTCAATAAGGTCGGCGGCGTCGCCCTCGATGGCGATGGTTCCCGCCTCAAGCACGTACGCCCGGTCGGCAATACCCAACGCAAGCTGGGCATTTTGCTCGACGACGAGCAGCGTCGTGCCGCTCTTTTTGTTGATCTCGGCAAAGCGCTCGAAGAGGTCTTCGACGATAAGCGGCGCAAGACCGAGCGATGGCTCGTCGAGCAAGACCAACTCGGGTCTACTCATGAGCGCCCGGGCTACCGCGAGCATCTGTTGCTCGCCGCCCGACAACGATCCGGCGGTCTGGGTTCGGCGCTCAAACAGCACCGGGTAGATCTCGTACCACTTGTCCATGTCGGCTTGGACTTCATTGTCTTTACGGGCATACGCCCCGACGGTGAGATTGTCTTCAACCGACAGTTCGGGGAAGGTGCCGCGACCCTGAGGGACGTGGGCTACTCCCTTGCGCACGATGTCGGCCGGTTTGGCCGAGTTGATCTCCTCGCCGGCCAGCTTCACCGAGCCGGTGGTTTGGATCATTCCCGAAATGGCCCGCAACGTGGTGGTCTTGCCCGCGCCGTTGGCGCCGAGGATGACCACTACCTCGGATTCATTAACGTGAAAGTCCAGGCCGTGCAACACCTTCACGAGGCCGTAGCCACCGCGAAGGTCCTTTACTTCGAGCATTGGGCTCATGCAGGGGTTCCTAGGTAGGCGGCGATTACTTCTGGGTTCTCTTGGATCTCAGACGGGTCGCCGGAGGCGAGCCGGACACCGAAGTTCAGTACGACAACCTTCTCCGAGATGCTCATGACCAAGCCCATGTGGTGCTCGACCAACAAGATCGTGAGGTCGAACTCGTCGCGGATCATCTTGATCACGTCGCCAAGCTGGTCGACTTCCGAGTGCACCAATCCGGTTGCCGGTTCGTCGAGCATCAAGAGCTTCGGACGACCAATGAGTGCCCGAGCAAGCTCGATACGCTTCATGGTTCCGTAGGGCAGCCCGGCACACTGAACAAAGGCAAACTCTTCGAGATCGAGCTGCTTGAGTACATCCCACGCATCGATCTTGAGCTGACGCTCTTCCTTCTTGAGGCCCAGGCGCACCATCGAAGAAAAGAAATTCTGCTTCGACCGAGTGTGCGCGCCGGCCATCACGTTTTCGATAACCGACATCCCAGGCCAGAGCGCCAGGTTCTGAAAGGTGCGGTAGACCCCGACCTCAGAAATTTGGTGCGGCGCAAGTTCGAGCAGGTTTTGCCCGTCGAAGGTGACCGAGCCTTCCGTCGGATCATAAATCCGACTCACCACGTTAAAGAGCGTGGTCTTGCCTGCTCCGTTTGGTCCGATCAACCCGCAGATCTGGTTCTCTTCAATCGTGAATGAAAGATCTTCAAGAGCGGTGATGCCGCCGAATTTTACGGTAATTCCAGACACATCCAGCAATGACACTGAGCGTCGACTCCCCTGTAGTAGTCCGCACGTTCCCCTTGCCCCGCAAGCTACAAGCGCGAGCTTGCACGACACAAGTTACAACTTGAAGTTGATCTTGTGAGCTGTCTGGTAACGCCCGAGACGAGGTAGTACGGTGACGAACGCGCTCGGGGGAGACCGCAAATTTGGTCGTGCTCTCGTTCGTCTTTGGACAACAATGGAGGGCAATACCTAGCTATGAATAGAACATGGTTGAAGATATTTGCACTGCTGATGAGCTTTGCGCTCGTCGCTGGTGCATGCGGAAGCAGCGGAGATGATGATGCATCTTCGGGTGACACCGAAACCAGCGATTCCGGCGACGACGGTGGAGATGACGGCGGCGACGCCGGCGGTAGTGACGGCCTCGCCACCGAAGGTTCAGTAGAGGTCGCCGCTGGCACCGTGCTCGAACTTGACGATTGCCCCGATGACTGGAACGCCCTCACCGGTGTTGACGGCGACGAGATCCGCATTGGTCAATCCCTTCCCCAGTCCGGACAGCTCGCAGCGTTCGGTGCGATTGGCGAAGGTATGCAGATGTGGTTCGACTACATCAACGAGACCGACCCGATCGACGGCAAGACCCTGACCCTCGTCACCCGTGACGATGGTTACGAAGCCGGTCGTGCGGTAGCCAACGTGGAAGAAATGCTGGAGACCGAAGACATCTTCGCCTTCATGCACACCATCGGTACCCCGATCAACGCGGCGGTTCGTCCAATTACTGACGAAGCGTGTGTACCGCAGCTGTTCAACAGCTCGGGCTTCCCGTTCTGGGGCGACCCAGCCAACTGGCCATGGACCGTCGGTAACATCCTCAACTACGTCACCGAAACCGAGATCTGGTGTGGTGCGATCATCGACGAATTCGGTGAAGGCGCAACCGTGGCCTCGCTCATCATGAACAACGACTTCGGTAAGACCTACCAAGGCACGATGGCGACCGCTGAGGCATGCGCCAACGTCGAGGTTATTGAAGAGCAGCTTCACGACCCAGCCGCACCTGACATCACCAACGAGATGAGTACCCTCATCGCGTCGGACGCTGATGTCCTCGTTATTGGAACCACCGCAGCGTTCTGCCCGCAGACCGTGGGTAACCTCGCTGCTGCTGAATGGCGTCCGCGGGTCTTCATGTCTTACACCTGCAACAACCTGTCGTCGTTCTTCACCCCAGTTATCGACCAGGCAGCTGCTCTGGCCGACGGTGGATCGGCTGTTCGTATGACCAACTCGAACAAGGTTTGTGGAGACCCGGCCTACGCCGACGATCCAGCAATCTTGCTCATTGAAGAGGTCCTCGACACCTACGGCGGCGTCACCTGCGCCGACGGTTCGTTCTCGACCGGTGTTCTTTACGGTCAGTTCGCAACCGACATCCTGCGTAGCGCAGCAGCCCTTCCGGGTGGCCTGAACCGGGTCAACCTGATGGCTGCTGTCTGGAACGCCGACACCAACAACGACACTCTCCTGGGTGGCTCGCTCAAGCTTGACGGCGTGAACGATGCCTACTGGACCGAATCGGCCCAGATCCAAGAGGTAGTGGTCGTCGACGGCGCACTGGGATTCAACCCGGTCGGCGACGTTATTGACCAAGAAGGCAAGGGTGGCAGCTTCGGCGGCTAACCCTTTGGTGGCCTAGCCACCGAATAGCAAAACTGCGACTGGGACGGAGCTTCGGCTCCGTCCCAGTTTCGTTTTCGTCAAAAAAGTAAGAACGCGGGGTCAGACCCCGCGTTCTTACTTTTGGCTACCGGTGTGGCGTCATGAACGCCACGGGGGTGGAGATGCCGAGGTCTTTGGTGCGCAGGGTCGCTATGCGGCGACCCTTCTGCACGGCGTCCTTCGGGGTGCCGAGTCGTTCGCCCAGATACTCGGCGCTGGCGTCGATGTCGACGGTGTTGACCGCTAGACCCCAGAACCCGCTGATGGCCGCGCCGGGTTCGGCGGCCACTGGGCCGATGAGCTCAAGGATCACCGAGCCGGCCCAAAAGAAGGTCTGCTGGCGTTCGGTACCGCCCATCGTGAACGTCCGGGTGCGGCGAGCCTCGAGGCCCGCCTGTTCAAAAGCGGGAATGGTACGACCAAAGTCGTTGGTGGCGATCACCAAATGATCGATGGTGGTCACGCCGTTGGGATGATCGGTTTTCGGTTCGATCGGCGTGTGCGGACAGACGGCGAGGCCGTCGATCTCGCGGCGAACCCCTTCGAGTGCCCACCCGACAATCCCGCGGGGTTCGCGCTCACCGCCAAGGCGCACGGTCACACCGTCGATCACCACCGCATCGGGGCCCGACAACACAAAACCCGCCGCCTCCCAGGAAGAAGGGTCGTCGTGCACCAGTAGCTCTAACAAAGCCCGATCGTTCATAAGCCTGGACCTTACGCGGTCCCACTATTTCGCGAGGAGTTGACGTGCTCGTGTGGTGCGACGGGTGAATTGAGGTGGGCGCGAGTTACGCGCTAGCTCGGTAGGAGCTTGCACCCGTCTGCGATTCGAGACCTGCGTCGAGAAGGTCGGTCACCAATGCGGCGACCGCGGAACGTTCAGAGCGTTGCAGGGTGACATGGGCAAACAGGCCGTGACCTCGAAGCGCATTCACGACCGACACGATTCCGTCGTCGCGCCCGACCCGGAGATTGTCGCGTTGGGCGACGTCATGGGTAAGCACAACCTTGCTGTTCTCGCCCACGCGACTCAGTGCAGTCAGCAGCACCGACCGTTCGAGGTTCTGAGCCTCGTCGATCACGATGAAACTGTCGGTTAAGGTTCGACCTCGAATATGGGTGAGTGGAAGCACTTCGATGATTTCTCGCTCTCGCACTTCTTCGATCACTGCCGGTGACGCAATTGCGTCGAGCGCATCGCTTACTGCGTCTCCCCACGGCGACATTTTCTCGTCGGAGTCGCCGGGCAGGTACCCCAGATCTTGGCCTCCCACCGCGAACAACGGGCGAAAAACCAGGACCCGTCTTTGGGTCTGCTGCTCGATCACGGCGTCAAGTCCGGCGGCGATCGCCAGGATCGACTTACCCGTACCGGCACGACCACCAAGACTGACGATCCCGATCGTCGGGTCGGCGAGCAGCTCCAGCGCGATCCGTTGCTCGCTGCTTCGACCTCGGACACCAAAGAGCTCCCGCTCACCGTGTACCAAGCGAGCCCAACCATCACTGCTCACCCGGGCGAGCGCTGATTGCGATTCGCCCGCGTGGAGAATGATGCCGGTGTTCACCGGGTATTCGTCGTCGAGCGGAACCTCTTTGTTTTCGAAAAGTTCGTCGACGACGTCCGAGGAGACTTCCAGCGTTTCGATGCCGGTCCAGTTTGGTTCGCGTAGAACTTCGCCCCGGTAGTCGTCGGCGGGTACCTCGACCAGCGATGCTCGAAGACGCAGCGGAAGATCCTTCGACAACAGGGTTACGTTGCGACCTTCGTTGGCCAGACCCCGCGCTACCGCCAAGATCCGCGAATCGTTCGAGCCGTCGACGAACGAATGATGCATTCCTTCGACCTCGACGTAATTGAACTCGATTCGAACGGTGCCGCCATCGTCGTTTACCGGCACGCCATCTTGCAACTGTCCGTACTCGGTCCGAAGACGCTCGAGCTCTCGCAACGTGCTCCGCGCTGCCCAGCCCAGCTCGGGATGGTTGCGCTTTTGCTCCAACTCGATCAGAACGACCAACGGTAAAACCACTTCATGGCGTCCAAACGCTCGCAGCGCCGATGGCTCGGCCAGCAGCACAGACGTGTCGAGCACGTAGGCATTCTGCTGGGATGACGAAAGGGCGGACAATCCTTGATTTTTCATGTTGGAATTAATTTCGACACCCAAATGGTTGAACCTAAGAACGAATGTGCGAACGCACTTCATCCCCCTCCTCGGGCCTCGCCCTGAGGTCTATGAAAGGCACTACCTACGGTGCAAAACACCTTTACCCTCGGCACGCTCCGATCGATGTCGATCGGCGTTCACTGGAGCTTGCTCATCTTTGGATTCCTCGCCGCGACCTCAATCGCCAGCGAGCTCCTGCCCACGCTTGTCCCCGGCGCCTCGTCGACCGGTTACCTCGTGGTGGCGCTGCTCGGCGTGTTCGGTCTCTTCGCTTCGGTACTGGCCCACGAACTTGGCCACGCACTCGTCGCCCAACGCAACGGGGTTGAGGTCGACGGCATCACCTTGTGGCTCCTCGGCGGCGTGGCGCGCCTCAAGTCCGAGGCGCAGGACGCCCGGGCCGCTTTTGCCATCGCGGCCGCTGGCCCAGCGGTCAGCGTTGCGCTCGCCATCAGCGGCCTGGTGGCGGCCTGGGCAACAGCATCGCTCGGTGCGGCCGACCTCGTGGTGGCGCTGTTTGGTTACCTCGGCATCGTCAACGCTGGTCTGGCCCTGTTCAACCTCATCCCGGCGCTACCGCTCGACGGCGGACGCATCCTTCAGGCGTACCTCTGGCACCGCAGCGGCGACCGGCTCGACGCCACTATCAGCGCGGCCGGCCTGGGCAAGAACATCGCCTTCTTCGGTGTTGGAATCGGTATCGTCCAGCTGCTCGCCAGCACCGGCAGCGGCCTCTGGACCATCTTGTTGTCGTTCTTTGTGATGCGAGGTGCAAGCGCCGAACGACGCCGGGCCGAACGCGAAAAGCGTCGCCTCGCCGGCCCGCAGATCCCCGACTGGTTCGACCAGTGGAAGAACAACCGCCCGGGCTCCGGCGGCCCAGGCTTGCGCATCGGCGACCCAATCCCGGTCCGCAGCCGAGAAGTCCCACGCCGCCGCTAACCCGCACACCCCACAAATCCCGAACTGGGGAGCAAACGCGTACCTAGAGGTACGCGAACGCGTGCCAGTTCGGGTTAGTGGGCGTTGATCATGTGGGTTGACGCCATCTCGAAGTACTGATTGATCTCGGTCTCGAGTTCGGCTGGCAGGTCGCCCGCCTGCACGGCGGCGATCATGTGCCCCAACCAGGCGTCACGTTCGGGTTGCGCGATCACAAACGGCGCGTGACGCATGCGCAAGCGCGGGTGGCCCCGCTCCTCGCTATAGGTGGTGGGGCCGCCAAAGTACTGCTGCAAAAACCCCACCATGTGCTGGCGCGACTCGGTGAGATCGTCGGGGTACATGTGGCGGATCACCGGGTCGGTGTCGACGGCGTCGTAGAACCGGTCGATCAGCCCTTCGAACCACGGGGTTCCGCCCACCAGTTCATAGATGGTCGTGCTACGAGGCGTTTGCACGGCCGTTAGGGCCGTTCGCCGAAGTCGGGGCCTTCGGTGCGGGTTCGCTTGAGCTCCCAGAACCCTTCGATGTCCATCATGGCGTCGAGCGCATCCCAGAGCTTGAGGCCATCATCGCCCGGAGGCGCCTTGGTGATAACCGGCCCGAAGTAGGCAACCCGCTGGCCTTTGGCGTTGACCTTGGCGATGATCGGCGTGCCGACATCGTCGCCGGTAAGCCCGAGGCCATCGTCCATCGACGTCTGGATCGCCGCATCGAACGACTCGTCGGTCAGGGCGTCGGCGTGCTTTGCATCGAGGCCGAGCGACGTCAACAGCTCGGCAAGGTCGAAGTCGAGCTCCTTGTCGTGATGAATCTTGGTGCCCATGGCGAAGTACAGGTCCTGAATCGGGCCCTCGCCTTCGGCCGCCCGCACCGACTCGAGAACCCGCAACATGTTGTGGGTCTTCTCGATCGCAGCGAAGTAGTCGCTGCTCGGATCGGGCTTGTTCTTGATCAACAAGCTGATTGGCTTCCACGTGACCTTGAGGTCGCGCTCTTCGCTGATGTTGACGACCCACCTGGCCGTCACCCAACACCACGGTCAAATAGGGTCAACCCAAAAATCAATCTCTGTAGCCATGCTCCGCATCCTACCTTTCTCCGCCTCCGGCTCCGGCGCTTCGCTATGTCCCGCTGCCTGTGCCCCTCATCCTGCGCTGGCGCTCCGGACTTTAACCCGCTTTCCGTCAGTTCTCTCGGGTCAGCTCAACGTTACGGGTAGGTGCTTGAGGCTGTTGTTGAGATTGCTGCGGAGCCGCTTTGGTTCGCCGACCAACTCGATGTTCTCGAACCGATTGAACAACTCGTCGAAGAACACCCGGCCTTCGAGGCGAGCGAGGTGGGCACCCAAACAGAAGTGATTGCCGATGCCGAACGAGAGGTGCGGGTTCGGCGAACGGGTGATGTCGAATTCGTGGGGCCGGTCGAACACTTCGGGGTCGCGGTTGGCCGCGGTGTAGATCATCGCCACCTTCTCCCCCGCCGCGATCGCTTGGCCGCGCAGTTCGGTGTCGACGGTTGCGGTCCGGCGGAAGTAGTGCAGCGGGTTGGCCCACCGCAGGATCTCCTCGACCGCGCCGGGCAGCTTCGACCGATCGTCGCGTAGGGCCTGCATCTGGTCGGGGTGGCCCAGCAACGCTGCGAGCCCACCGGCCAACATGGTCTTGGTGGTGTCGTTCCCGGCGGTCACCATCTGCACAAAGAAGAACGAGAAGTCGACATCGCTCATGAAGCGACCATCGATTTCGGTATCGAGGATCAGCGACGTGAGGTCGGGTTTGGGGTCGATGGTCCGCCGCTCTGCGGCGAGGCCCATGGCGTACATCGCCATCGACACGCTCGGGTTCTCGGCATCGGGGTCGCCGACGATATCGGGGTCTTGGCCGCTGGTGTTGCGCTCGGCCATCTCGTGCACTTTCATCCAGTCGCCCTCGGGTAAACCCATGAGTTCGCCCATGACCTGCGACGGCAGCTTGGCGGTTACGTCGTGCACAAAGTCGAGCGGTTCGTCGCCCACATTGTCGAGGATCGAGGCACAGATCTCTCGAATCCGGGGCTCCATCTCGGCGATGATCCGGGCTTTGAAGCTTGGGCTCAGGGGCTTGCGGTGCGCACCGTGGCGGGGTTGATCCATCGCCAACAGCATCCCGCGCATCGCCTCAAGACTCGACTCGTCGAGGTCTTCGAGCACCACTCCACCAAGCGACGCCGAATACGTCTCGGCGTCGCGGGCCACCGCAACCACATCGTCGTAGCGCAGGACCGCCCAGTACTCGGTACCGTCGGGCATTGCCTGGCGGTACACGGGCTGGGAGTTTCGAAGCTCGTCGAACAACTCGTGAGGCGGCGAGTCAACGTAGTGATCTGGACTGTACATATCGGTCACGGCCATCTTCTCTATTTAGCTCACGCGGAGCCGATGCGTAATATCTCCGCAATGCCCACACGCACGCCGATCACCATCGAGCCCGCCACGTTCGCGATGGGTTCCGACGACGACGTTGGGTATCCGGGCGACCGCGAGGGCCCGGTTCGCGAGGTACAGGTCGAGCGGTTCGCCCTCGATGCAACGGCCACTACCAACCACCAATTCGCCGAGTTTGTCGAGGCCACCGGGTACCAAACCACCGCCACCAACGAAGGCTGGTCGTTCGTGTTCGGTGGCCTACTTCCCGACGAGTTCGAGCCGACCCGAGGCGTGGCATCGGCCCCCTGGTGGCGACAAGTTTTCGGCGCCGACTGGCGCCGACCCCACGGCCCAGACTCCACGCTCGACGGCCGGGACGACCATCCGGTGGTGCACGTCAGCTGGCACGATGCCGTCGCCTATGCCACCTGGCGCGGTGGGCGGCTGCCCACCGAGGTCGAGTGGGAGTGCGCGGCCCGAGGCGGGCTCGTGCAAAAGCGATTCCCGTGGGGTGACGACGAAACTCCAGCCGGCGAGCACCGTTGCAACGTGTGGCAAGGCGAGTTTCCGACAAACAACACGCTCGACGACGGCTGGTACGACACCGCACCGGTCGACACCTACGCCCCCAACAATTTTGGGCTCTACAACATGGTGGGCAACGTGTGGGAGTGGTGCGACAGCTGGTTCGACGAAGCCCAGCCGGTCGCTCGAGTCATGCGAGGCGGGTCGTTTTTATGCAACCCGTCCTACTGCTTCCGGTACCGCAATTCGGCCCGCAGCTCGAACACTCCCGATAGCTCGACCGGCAACCTCGGCGTACGGGTGGCCTATGACGTCTGAACCCCACGCTCTGTTCACCTTCGACGGCGAGCACTACACCCCAACCGGGCACAGTCGAGGCCCCTGGACCGACGATGCGCTTCACGGCGGCCCCGCCACCGCGCTGCTCGCCTACCTATGCGAGTCGGTACCAAGCGACGTGGCGATGCAGGCCAGCCGACTCACCGTCGAACTGCTGGCGCCCGTGCCGCTCTCCCCGCTGCGCCCCGACGTTCGGGTCGTTCGTGCCGGCCGCAAGATTCGCTTGATCGAAGCCGACCTGTACGCCGGCGACCGACGTGTCGCTTCGGCCCGGTTCGCCCAGATTCGTACCAAGACGCTCGTGCTACCCGAAGGAACCGCCAGCCAAGAAGGGCCGCGTACTCCTCCAGCCAAAGGTCCGAACGAGTCGATTCGATCGAAACCGAAAACCACCTCCTGGCAGGTCGGCGACGACCTCACCCGGTATCACTCCCATAGCACCGAGCATCGCTTCGCCCACGGGAGCTGGGTCGACCACGGCCCGGCGGTCGACTGGGTGAAACTGCTCGTGCCGGTGCTGGCCGACACCCCGATTTCGCCCCTGGTGCGAGTGGCGGCGGCCAGCGACTTCGGCAACGGTGTCTCGGCTCCACTCCCCTATGGATCGTGGCTGTTCATCAACCCCGACCTGACGATTCACCTCCACCGGCTACCCGAGGGTGAATGGGTAGCGATCGACACCCACTGCTACGTCGAAGCGAACGGGGTTGGGCAATCGAACACCGAACTGTTCGACGAACGAGGGCGTATTGGCCACGCCAACCAGAGCTTGTTGATCGACGACTCGTTGTAGTCGGGCTGGTACGCCGGCGGACCGGCGAGCCTATGGTTCGAAGAGCACCAGCCCATCCACGGCAAGGCAGATAGCTCTTGAAGAACCCTCCGTTTCACTACCACCGGCCCGCCACGCTCGACGAAGCGTTAGCGCTGCTCGCCGAACTGGGCGACGAGGCCAAGATCCTGGCCGGCGGTCAAAGTCTGCTGCCGGTGATGGCCCTGCGGCTCGGCCGTCCCGAGCACGTCATCGACATCGGCACGATCGACTCGCTCAAGACCATCAACACCGACGATGGCCTCACGATCGGGGCGATGGTCCGGCACGCCCAGGCCGAAAAGTCGCCCGAGGTTGCGGCCAATGCACCGATGGTTGCAGCAGCGCTGCCCCATGTTGGGCACCGGGCGATCCGCAACCGGGGCACGGTGGTGGGCAGTATCGCCCACGCCGACTCGGCCGCCGAAATGCCGGCGGTGTGCCTGGCGACCGACGCCACGATGACCATCGCATCGACTGGCGGCACCCGAGAAGTAGCGGCCGCCGACTTCTTCCAGGGTTTTTTCACCACGGTGATCGAGCCGAACGAAATCTTGACCCAGGTGCAGTTCCCCGCATGGAGCCCCACCGCCGGCGGCACCGTCGTCGAGATCAGCCGACGCCACGGCGACTACGCCATGTGCGGACTCGCCGCGATGGTCGATGCACCGAACGGGGTGATCGAAAAGGCGGCGTTGTCGTTCTTTGCCGTGGCGAGCACCGCCATCCGCATCCCCGAAGCTGAAGCTGCGTTGGTGGGCCAAGCTCCGTCGCAGGAGTCCTTTGCCGAGGCCGCTCGGATCGTGGGCGAAACCCTCGAGCCCGACGGCGACATTCACGCCACCGCTGACTACCGGCGCCACATAGCCACCGTCCTTACTCGCCGGGGCCTCGCCGAGGCCGCCGCGCAGATCGGAGTACCCGCATGAGCCTTCCTTCGGTACACACCCCACTCGGCGAAAAGCTCGCCATCAACCTTACGGTCAACGGTGAATCCCAGTCGGTCGAGGTCGACCCTCGCCGCTCGCTGGCCGACGTGATCCGCGAAGAGATCGGCCTCACCGGCACCCACCTGGGTTGCGAACACGGGGTCTGCGGCGCGTGCACGATCCTGCTCGACGGCGAACCGTCACGAGCGTGCCTGATGCTCGCCGTGCAGGCTGACGGCACCGAGATCACCACCATCGAAGGGCTCGCTAACCCCGACGGCACGCTCCACCCCATACAACAGGGCATGTACGACGCCATGAGCTTTCAGTGCGCCTTCTGCTCCCCCGGGTTCTTGATGAGCACCGTGGCGCTGCTTCGCGACAACCCAACACCCACCGAGGCGGAAATTCGCGAAGAGCTCAGCGGCAACCTCTGCCGATGCACCGGCTACCAGTCGATCATCGACGGAGTTGAGACCGCGGTGAAACTGCTCGGCTCGGCAACCACCGAGGGAGGCAAGTGATGAGCACCACCCAAGATCCCGATACCCAGAAGTCCGGACTCGGCTTTGTCGGCCAGCGGGTAAAGAGGGTCGAGGACGAACGGTTCCTCATCGGCAAAGGCGAATTCGTCGCCGACCGCAACCCCGAGGGCGTGTTACACGTTGCGTTCCTGCGGAGTCCGTTCGCCCACGCCACGATCAACTCGATCGACGTAACCGCCGCCGCGGTGATCCCTGGCGTCGTTCGGATCTTCACCGGCGCCGAACTAAACGCCGTCACCAACCCCTTCGTGCCAATGTTCATGGACGAGGGCTTCTACACCCCGCTGTACAAGTGCATGAGCGAGGACAAAGTGCGCCACATTGGCGACCCGGTCGCCCTCGTGGTGGCGACCTCTCGGTACATCGCCGAAGACGCGCTCGAACTGATCGAGGTCGACTACACCGACCTACCAGCGATCGGCACGATCGATGCGGCCCTCGAACCCGGGCGCGCCAAGCTGTGGGAGCTGGCCGATGGCAACGTGTTGGGCGAGAACACCAACACCTACGGCGATGTCGAGGGGGTGTTCGCCAGCGCCGAAAAGGTCATCACCAAGACCTTTCACTGCCCTCGCCAAACCAACCAGCCCATGGAGACCCGGGGCACTCTGGTCGAGATCGACTCGACCGGCCACATGGACATCTACAACACGTCGCAGTCGCCCCACGCCCTGAAGTGGGCGTTGGCGGCCATGCTGGCAACCGATGGTCCGGCGAAGAGCTTCGGCAAGTTTCTGCGCAACGGCGACCGGCGCTCGGCGTTCGGGTCGGCAGCCAAGGACTTCTTCGCCCTCAACAAAGACAAACTGGCGGCTCAGGATCCGGCCGGACAGAAGTCGCAGCTGGCCAAAGACAAATCGCTGCCTAAACACATGGCGAAGATGGGCGCTGGCTTGCTGGCCACCAAGGATTTCCCGACCGTAAAAGCGGTCGACATCGGCGGTGCGTTCGGGTCGAAGGGTCCGGTCGCTCGCGAAGATGTCGCCGTTGCGGCGGCCGCGCGCGAGCTCGGCCGGTCGATGCAGTGGATCGAGGACCGAGTCGAGAACCTGCTCGATGGCGGCCAAGCCCGCGAGGAGCGGTTTACGATCTCGATGGCGGTCGATAACGACGGCACGATCAAGGGAATGAAGGTCGACGCCACGATCGACGGTGGCGCGTACTCCGGATTCCCGATCTCGGCGATCATCATCACCTTGTTGTGGAAGCTCTACTTCCCGGGCCCGTACCATCTCGATGCGTACCAGCTGACCGGACGGATCGTCACCACCAACAAGGGTCGGGTTGTTCCCTACCGTGGCCCGTGGGCCAACGAGACCTGGGTCCGCGAGCGCATGCTCGACGAGGTGGCCCGAGAGCTCGGTATGTCGCCGGTCGACATTCGAGCCAAGAACGTGATGCGCGAAGGTTCTATGCCACCAGCGTTTATCACCGGCCCAACGCTCGACGAGACCATGTCGGTCGCCAAGACGTTCGACCGAGCGCTCGAGATGATCGACTTCGATCAGCTCGCCAAAGACAAGGCAGAGGCCGAAGCGCGGGGCCACAAGCTCGGCCTCGGCATCGCCAACTTCCACGAAGCCGCACCTGGCCCGCCAAACTTCTTTACCTCCGCGCAGCCCGGGTCGGACTTGTTCCTCAGTGAATCCGGCCGAGCCGAAATTCAACCCGATGGCCGGATCGTGATGTACACATCGCAAAGCCCTCATGGCCAGAGCCACCAAACCACCTACAAACAGGTGGCCGCCGACGAGTTCGGCGTGCCGATGGAAGATGTAGAGATCGTGTGGGGCAACACCGATCGCACCCAGTTCAGCCTGCTCGGAACCGGCGGTAGCCGGGGCGGCCCGCTCGGCGGTGGTGTGATGCGCATGACGGCTCGAGAGCTGCGGAACCAGGTGGTCGATACCGCCGCCGACATGCTCGAAGCCTCGGCCGACGACATCATGATCGTCGACGGCAACATTCACGTCGCCGGGGTGCCCTCTCGTGGCATCACCTACGCCGACGTTGCCAAGAAGGTCGCGTCGGAGAAGGGGTCTGGAAGCTCACCGGTGTTTGTGGAGGAAATGGACTACGACGGGGTCGGCAACGGCGGCTGGTCGGTGGCTACCCACGTCGCGGTGGTCGATATCGACCTCGAAACCGGCCAGGTCGAGATCCCTCGTTACCTGGTGGTCGAGGACTGTGGCCCAATCATCAACCCGGGCGTGGTCGACGGTCAGGTGCGTGGTGGCGTAGCCCAAGGCGTGGGTGCAGTGTTCTACGAGCGCCATCACTACGACGAAAACGCCAACCTGTTGTCGGGCACCTACATGGACTATCTGATCCCCACCGCCATGGAGATCCCGAACATCGAAATCGAACACATGGAGACCTTGACCGATGGCGAGAACGACGCTCGCGGCGCCGGCGAGGGTGGCATGATCGGCGC
>CALHTF010000036.1 GCA_938038815.1 uncultured Acidimicrobiales bacterium
GATCGGCCACATCGGCGCCGACGCCGAACGCCACGACTGGCGACCCAATGGGCTGTCGTCTACCGAGAAATCAGCGTCGTTAGCCATCACTATGGGTCAGAGGGGGGAGCGTGTAGATCCCCACTCACGGTGGGGAAGAAAACGTTGCGCTTCGCTCAAAGGCTGTCGCGAACATCGAGCAGCGGGAGGTCTTGGCGTTCGAGGTCGTTCAGGGCTTCAAAGGCAATAGCGGCGTCGGCGGCCTCGGCCTGGCTTGCCCATTCGTCGAACCATTCGCGTTCGATGCCGTCGACATCGTCGACCATGCGCAGCCGGTCGATGTTGTAGGTCTGTTTCAGTGCGGCCATCTCGGCGGCCACGCTTTCGGGCGACCGTTGGCGAAACGACTGGCCGTGCACCGAGTGGCGGCACCACTCGCATCCGTACGGGCACCCACGCGACGTGGCGATGGTCATCGACGAGTACCCGTTCTGGTCTTCCCAGGTTTGGAGGTACCGATCCATGTCGATCAGATCGCGCGCCGGCAGCGGTAGTTCGTCGAGGTTTTCGATTGGTGGCCGGGGCTGGTTGAGCACGGGCCGGTTGGCGCTGCGGAACGCAATGCCGGGTTCGTCGTTGAGGTGATCGAGAGTGAGGTGGCCTTGGTCGACCAGATCGAGCAGCCGGGCGATGGTCTGCTCGCCTTCGTGGTGGACCACGATGTCGATCGCCGGCTGGGCGAGGTAGGTATCGGGCGACAGGGTGGCGTCGGGGCCGCCGACGATGACCGGTGTTCCGTGTTCGGCGGCGGTCGCCGCCAAGGCGAAGGTCATGTCACGTGTGGGAAGCACGGCCGAAATCCCCACGATGTCGGGTGACTCGGCAGCGAGTCGTTCGGCAAACGCCGACTCGTCGGCTTCGAACGTTCCGTCGAAGATCGCCACCTGGTGCCCGGCTTCGCGAACATAGGCGGCGAGGTACAACAGGCCAAGGGGGAAGTACGGACTCGACGATGCCTGTTCGGCCGGGCTCTTGGACAAGAACAGCGGGTGGACGAGGAGTACCGAAGCCATTACAGGCGAACGGTAGCGCTGTTGGCACCCTTAGTGGAGGCCTGGCGGGTGTGGTCGTGGTCATCGAGCGACCGCGCGGCAACCAGGGTGAGCGCCCCAAGCACTGCGGTCGGACCCCATTCGAGGAGTCGCACCCATTCGACCTCGCCGTAGTTGAACGGGTCGCGGTAGGTGAGATAGCTAAAGATGAACGTGGCAAACAAGTACATCGGGGCGGCGAGCAGCAGCCACCGGCGGAGCGACTCGCCAGGCCCTGGTGGCACCACGACCAAAAGCGCGGCGCCCAGCAGGGCGTACCACGGGTGCAGCACCGGCGTGAGAACGACGTAGGCGGCGATCGGCACGACGGCGAGGCGCACCAGTGCCCGGTCCGACGTCACCGCTCGAGCCTTGAGCCAGACGCCGATCAACACGGCGATGAGGGCGCCGGCCACGATCTGGCGGGCCAACTGCTCGTCGACCCCCAGTTCGTCGATCCAGTGGAATACGCCGCTGTTGAATCGGAAGGTGTTTGCATACGAGCGAGCCGACCCGAACACGCCGGTGCCGGTCGGGTCGCCGAACAGCCCCCAGCCGGGACCGAAGCTGAACGGCAGGAGCACCGCCAACCCCACAACCCCGTAGAGGATGCGCTGGGCCCACGACCACCGCCACCACAGCACCGGGAACAACAGCGCTGGCAGCGGGCGGGTGAGCGTGGCGAGGGCAAGCAGCACCGGTGCGCCCACCGCCGCCGCATTCGAAACCGCTCCGGAGCGCAGCGTGAGTACCACGGCCCATACGGTGAGGGCCACCATGATGGCGTCGAGGTGGGCGCCATGGGCGACCTCGATGATCACAAATGGATTCCAGAGATACAGCAGCACCCGGTGCTCACCGAGCCCCACCGACCGCAGCAGCTGCACCAACCCGAGGGCGATCGCCAGGTCGAACAGGATCATCACGGCCTGGAACGAGTGGGGACTCTCGGGCAGCAGGGTGTCGGTCGCGGCAAACACGGCATGGGCAACCGGCAGGTACGGCGAACTGAGCGCCGGGTTGTTGGCGGCCAAGCGGGCGTCGGTTTCGTACCCGTCGAGTTCGGGCGCCAGGATCGGGTACGCGTACGGGTTGACCCCTTCGGCCACCAGGTGTCCATCCCACTGGTAGCGGTACACGTCGTCGCTGAGGGTGGGTGTGGTGAACGCCAGCACGATCCGAAACCCAATCGGCACCAGCCACAACCACCGCTTGTCGAGCGGTCGAACCTCGTTACGCCACGCCACGAGCCCAAAACCCACAAACGCGAGAAGGTACAACAGGATGGTCCGGTCGATCAGCCGTTCGCGCAGGCTGGCGTCTGCACGGTCGACCAACACCAACCCGAGGTAGGCAACGGTCGACACGACGATCCCGCCGGTCAGGGCAAGACGAAGTTTCATGTGAGTACTAGAACGACCGTAGGGCGTTTACCGGTTCCATGCGCGCTGCCTTGAGCGATGGATACACCCCGGCGATGAGGCCGATGATGGCGCCGATGATCGGGGCGACGATCGGCAACCACGGGTCGAGCACCGGGGTCCATTCGCGGGTGGCCGAGATGACCACGGTGGTGAGTACGCCGAGGCTGGTGCCGATGAGCCCCGACAGCGCGCCCAGCGATGCTGATTCGGTGAGGAACTGGCGGGCGATTTGGCCGGGTGTGGCACCTAACGCTCGACGCAGACCGATCTCGCCGGTTCGCTCGAGCACCGAAACCAGGGTGACATTGGCGATACCGATCGCGCCGACCAACAGCGATATGGCGCCGAGCAGCAGGAAGAGTGAATTGACGTCGGTCGCCACATCGTCTTGCACCCCGCGTGGCGAGGGCGGCACCTGCACCCGCAGCAGTTCGGGGCTGTTAGGCGACAGGGCGATGCTCGTCTGGCTGCCGATGAGTTCGGCGGCGCCCACCTCGACATCGACCTCGACCGACGCCGGGGCACTGAGACCAAAGTAGAGGCGGGCGGTTTCGTCGGGGATGATGATGGCGCTCAGCAGGTCGGGCTCGCGCGACGTGTCTTCGAGGATGCCGATGACCGCCAAGGGTTGTTCGCCGATGAAGATAGCCGGTGTGTTGTCGACTCGGGTCACCCCCAAGCGGGCGGCCGCGTTCGGTCCGAGCAGTGCGACGGTGTCGGCCCGATCGTTGTGGCCCTCGTCGAAATACCGGCCGGTCTCCAGCGTGGTCCGCACGGCCGCAAACGTGCCGGGCGAAACCGCGATGACCGGGACCTGAAATTCGGTCTGGCCCAGCGGATCGATGACCGGCACGGCCCGGGCTAGCCGGCTACCGACATCGACATCGGACTTGGTGCCGGCCGCCTTCACGCCGTTGAGGCGCTGCAGTCGGTCGCCCGAATCCCACGGGATCACACTGATCGTGCGTTGGTCGGCGCCGAACGATCGGTCCTCGGGTTCGACGCTCACCCGGGTGGCGGCGAGCTCGTCGAACCGGCCGACGATCTGGCTACCCGCCGTCTTGGCCAAGCCCAGGGTGGCTACCAGGGCCGCTACGCCGAGGATGGTGCCGAGGGCGGTGAGCAACGTACGGGCGGGGCGAGCGGTGAGGGCGGTTATGGCTTCGGAGATCAGGTCGCGAAAGCCAAAGTGCGACGTGGCCACCACCGGGTGGGGTTTGCCGTCGAGCGGGGCGATGGGGATGAGTTGTTCGTCGCTCATTCCAGCTCGTCCCCGGTAGCCGACTCGCGCTCCATCAACGCATCCCACTCCGAACGCTGACCAGTATCGGCCTTGGCGGGCAGAGTGTCTTCGGTAACGACCCCATCGCGGATCCGCACCCGGCGCTGCGCCCGCAACGACACATCGACATCGTGGGTGATCACGGCGATCGTTAGGCCCGACCGGTGTAGCTCGTCGAACAGTTCGAGGATGGCCTCGGAGGTAACGGTGTCGAGGTTTCCGGTGGGTTCGTCGGCCAACAGCAGCGACGGTTCGGCGGTGAGCGCACGGGCGATGGCAACCCGCTGGCGCTCGCCGCCCGACATCGTTGGGGGAAAGGCGTCGAGTCGATGCCCAAGGCCGACCTTCTCGAGCGACTCTTGTGCTCGGGCCTTGCGGTTCTTGCGATCGCGGCCGCCATACAGCTCGGCCAACATGACATTCTCGGTCGCCGTGCGGTGCGACAGCAGGTGAAACGACTGAAACACAAAGCCGATTCGGGTAGCTCGAAGTCCCGCTCGGCGTCGCTCGCCGAGCTGAGAGGTGTCGGTGCCGTCGAGTCGGTACACGCCTTCGGTGGGGGAGTCGAGCAACCCGAGCACGTTGAGCAGCGTCGACTTGCCCGAGCCCGATGGGCCAACGATCGATACGTAGTCGCCCGACGAGATGGTCAGGTTGGTCGACTTGAGCGCCTCGACCGGGGGAGTCGAGTCAAAGGTTCGGGTAACGCCCTCGAGTTCGACAACCGGGCTCGTCACCCGCCGTCCTCTTCGTCGTCGCCCGCATCGTCGGGTTCGTCGCCGGCGCGGGCGCCAGTTGGATTGTCGCGCCCGACGACCACTCGGTCGCCTTGGTTGATCTCGTCGCCGTCGAGGGGCGTTACCTCGATAAGGCCGAGCGCTTTCAGCCCGGTACTTACCCGGACGAATGTGGTTTCACCGGGCGAGGTTTCGACTTCGAGGCGACTGCTGCCGTCGGCTCCGGCCGACAACGCAGCCAGCGGCACCGCGAGTACCTCGCCAACCGTCGAGCCAACCGGAATCGTGACCCGGGCGTTCTGCCCGTACGCCTCTTCGGGCACGTTGTCGCCCGTTGGCTTCATGCGCATCAAGAACCGGTCGTCGCCGAGCGAACCGCCACCCGGATCATCGGCCAAGAACGAGATTTCGAGCGGAACTTCGATGCCCAGGTCGGGCAGGTCGAAGATTCCGGTGTCGCCTACGTTGAGCAGCGGCCGGTCGACCTTGGAGATACTTCCGGTAATCGACACGCCGGAACCAGAAACTTCCATGACCGACCCCGATGGAACGTCGCCCCGCTCGGCGAAGACTCGCTGCACGGTTCGGGGAAGGGTTGGGAGGAACCGGAACTCGGCCGTGGGGAAGGTGGTGCCGACTCGGGCCTCGACCTCGGCGAGATCCTTCTGGGCATCGGCGACCCGGTCGCGAGCCCGCTGAATCGCGTTGTCGTCGGAGTCGCCACCGTCGAACGCCATCGCCTGCGACCGGGCATCGCTCAACTCGGCCTCCGCAATTCGAACCTCGGCTTTGGCCAGCCGGACAAACTCGGCCTGGTCGCTCGCCACCCGCAGGCTGGCCGAAACGGCGTCATCGCGGACCTGAACCGCTTCGTCGTAGGCGGCTCGAGCGGCGTCGCGAACCGCCAACAGTTCGTCGAGTTCGGCCCGGGAAGCGGGTTGGCCGGTGTCGGGGTGTTCGCCGTCGCGGGCAGCGTTTAAGCGCTTCTTCGCCGCGTCGAGTTCGGCCTTCGTCGAGCGTTCGACCTCATTCGCCGCCTCAACCTCGGCCGTTGCCGCACTGTTTGCCGAGGCCTGATCGGCGTGGGCCCGATCGAGCGCTCGTTTGGCGGTCTTAAGGTTCTCCTCAGCCCGAACGATCCCACTCACCGACCCACCGTCGTCGCCCTGGCCTTGCCGTTGCAGCTCGGCCAAGCTGTCGCGGGCTTCGTCGAGTGAATCTCGTGCGAGCTCAATCTCGCTCAGCTCTTGTGCGTCGGGCAGATTCGCCGTGTAGCCGGCGCGCAGGTACAACGCTTCGAGCGCTCGCTCGGTGCCCGTGGTGTACTTGCCGTCGATCTCGCCCGGGTCAAGGCCCAGCCGCGACAGCGCCTCTTCGAGTTGGAGCACATCGGGTCCGTCGCTCTCGGGCAACAGGTCGCGATATTCGGGGAGTTCGCCCTCGAGGACAAAGACCGGCCGACCAGCCACCTCGATCATGACGTCGCCCTCGTTGAGCTCGTCGCCTACTTCGACCACGGTGCGGGTGATGATCGTGGTTCCGTCGATGGTGGTGGGCTGCACCTCGAGCGACTCGGTGTCGGAGAACTCGAGGGTGCCTCGGCTAATCACATCGACCGACAGCTGGATCGACTCGACCGGCACCGTGATAAGCGACGCTTCAGGCGGCGCGGTCTCGGCGGCGATCTGGGCAGGTGAGGAGATCCGCTGACCCGCGGCCCATCCCAGCAGTGCCGACAAGATGGCGACCACGGTCACCACGCCAAGAACGGTTCTCCTACCCATGATGTTTCCCCGACGCTACTGGTGTGACCAGGGCCGTTGACTAGTTGCCTGCCGACTCTTTGTAGGCCGCAAGGGCCGCAGCGTTCTCGTCGAGGAACCGCTGTTCGTACTCGATACGGACATCGTTGAAGGTCGCTTCGAGCTGTTCCCAACCGCCGCCGCACTCCAAGACGGTGACCGCCAACGCAATCTCTTCTTCTTGGATGGCCTTCAACTCTGCGTTTTGTTCAGGGGTGAGCTTGGGCGGTTCGAAGTCACCGAAGACGGCGTCGAGTTCCTCGTCGGTCATTTGTTCGAGTTCTTCGTCGGTGAAGTCGGGGCCGGCGCTAGCTTCGGCTTCCCAGACCGCTTCATAAATCGGCTGCATCTTGTCTTCGAAGTAGGTGTACTCCTCGCCGTCGCCGAGGTAGATCAAACCTTTGTCGGTGACGCAGCGTTCGATCTCGGCCTCTTTGGCCACGATTCGCGGATCGGATTCGAGGGCTTCCCACATGGCGTCGAGCTCGTCGCCGAACTCGGTATAGAACGCTTCACCGGCCAGGTCGTCGGCGTAGGTTTGGGCTTCGCAACCAGTTGGCTCAAAGTTGTCGTAGGCGGCGGCCCACTCCTCGTCGGTAGCGTCTTCGGGAAGCTCGGGGAACTCGCCGTAGAGGGCCTTTTGGTAGGCCTCCTGCTCGGGTTCGGTGAGTGACTGCTGGTAGACGTAGTTCGGGTCGCTCTCGGGGTCGAACCCCGAGGCTTCGGCTTGGCTCTCGTAGTTGTTGCCGAGGACGCCATCGCTCACCTGTGATTCGCTAAACGCCATGGTGCTAATGCCGTAGCCCCACTTCCGGGTCCATTCCTCTGAACCCCAGTCCTCAAACTCGTCGGACTCCTCGAAAAAGAAACTCTGTGACGGGTCGATCGGGGTGTACTCAAATCCCTGGGCCCGCATGCACGAGGCGATGGTTTCTTGCCGCTCGCGTTCTTCGGCTTCGAGTTCGGCGCGGTCCTCTTCGCTAGTGCTAAAGCCGGTGAACCCGAGGAATTCGCCGAGCGGCGATTCGTACTCTTCTTCGGGGCTCGATTCGCTGCTGGTGTCGTCGGCTGATTCGTCGGTGGAGTCGCTGCTTTCGGCGTCAGAATCGTCCGAATCGCTTTCTTGTTCCCCGGTCGCCACGTCGGTCGAGTCGCCATTGGCGGCATCGCTACTCGAACCACCACACGCGGCGGCTATGAGCGAAAATGCCATCAGAAGCGTTACTAGGTGTCGCCAGGTCATCAGTTTCGTCCTCGTACATGCGGGATTGGGTTGTGGGCCGCAGGCAAAAGCGTACTGCTGAACAACGCCGCCGTACCCGCGCCCACTAGTAGTTCAGACTTCTGGGGCCGGCGTTTGGTTCGGTTTTTGGCGCGATTTCTTCCAAAAATCATGAGGAGGTGTATAACCCCTAGTCAAACGCCTTTTTGATCGCCGCCTTTGGGTCGGCTTTGGCAGCCTGTACCGACGCTTGGTGACCGGCCAGGGCCTGAAATTCCTGCCCTGCTCGCATCGCAGCGCGCGCGCCCCACACGTCGAACGACCGATGCACCGACCGTTTGTTGATCTGTTGGAGGTCGCTCGGCACTTTGGCTACCGCCATCGCCATTTCGAGCACCTTTTCGTCGAGTTCGTCGGCCGGATAGGCCCGATTGGCGAACCCCACCGCAACGGCGTCGGCGGCCGAGTAGGTGTTGCCGGTGAGCATCATTTCCATCGCCGCCCTAAGGCCGACCAGCGGGGTGTGGAACTGCCAGTCGGGCGGGCTCATGACCCGCACGACGGGGTAGCCAATCACCGCATCGTCGGCCATGTAGACCAGGTCGCAGGCCGACACGAGTTCGGTCGCTCCGGCCATTGCATAACCATGCACTTGGGCGACTACCGGCTTGGCGAGATCCCAGATGCTGAACCAACTTTCGGTGGCCTGGCGGGTCCATTGGCCGTCGCCCGGCGCGCTGTAGATGGGCGGGTCCTCCATTAGGCCGCCGCTGATGTCGTAGCCCGACGAGAAGCACGGTCCGGCGCCCGACACGATGGTGACCGCAACATCGGGGTTGGTGTCGTGGCGTTGCAGCGCGTCGAGTAGTTCGGTACGCAGCGGGGTCGAGATGGCGTTGCGCTTGTCGGGCCGGTTCAGCTTGATGTGGCGAACCAACGCTGCCGGCTCAGAAATCTCGATGAAGTGGTAGTCGGCCATAGTGCCTCTCGGATTGCTCGTGTGTTGACCTAGGGTCGTGGTGCAGTTGTTGTCACGTGACTCTGAGTCAGGGTTTTGGAGTCAGGGTTTTGTTTGGTCTTGGGTGCCGGCGAGTTCGGCCATGAGTTCTAGGGCTTCGGGTTGTTCGGTTCGGATCGTGACACCGGTTGTTCCGGCAGGCACGGCAGTGTCGAACAACGTGGCGATTCGTTGTTTGTCGCCGAATAGGGAGCCTTGTTCGATGTACGCGTCGGGCATCGCCGCGACCGCTTCGTCGCGGCGGCCCGCAAGCACGAGCTCTTGGATCTTGTGGGCCTCTTCGGGGAATCCGGCTCGAGCCATGGCGTCGCGGTGGTAGTTGTGCGACTCGCTGCCCATACCGCCCACGTACATCGCTCGCAGTGGCTTTCGCCGGGCGATGGCGGCCGCAACATCGTCGGTGATCTCCACGGTCAGGTTCGTGAAGATCTCAAACGACTCGGCCGGACCAAGTCGTGGGTCGCGCCGTTCGAACCCCTTGGCCAGCGGCTCGGCGAACACCTCGGCGCCGTCGGGTCCGTAACCCATCGGCAGCCAACCATCGGCGATCTCGGCGCACAGGGCGGTGTTCATCGGCCCACCCGAGGCCAGCCAGATCGGGATATCGGGGTTGCCGTGCATGATCGGCTTGAGCGCCTTGCCTTGGCCGATCGAGCCGGGCCCGGTGTAGGGCAGTTGGATCTGTGAGCCGTCGTGAGCCACCGGTGCTTCGCGTCGAAATACCTGGCGCATGATGGCGACGTAGTCGCGGAGCATGCCGTTGGGCGATCCCCACGGGCGGCCGTACCAACCTTCGACGATCTGTGGGCCAGACACTCCCAGGCCGATGATGACTCGATTGCCGCCAGCCATGGCATCGATGGTCATCGCCTGCATGGCGGTGGCGGCTGGGGTGCGAGCGGCAACTTGGACAACGGCGGTACCGAGCTTGATCCGTTTGGTTACTGCGGCGAGGTACGCGAGGGGAGTCATGGCGTCGGAGCCATAGGCCTCGGCGGTCCACACGACGTCGTAGCCGAGTTCCTCGCAGCGTTGAACTTGAGCCACCGGCACTTCGAGGTTTGCGCCGCGATAGAGCTCTAGGCCGTAACCCAGTTTGAGATCGGCCACGCTTACAGCGGCCGGTGTTCGGTGCCGGCGCCTGCGGTGATGAACAACGCGGTGGCCGACTCAGCAACCTCGGCGGTGTGCCACACACCGGGATCGTTGACCACCGCTTGGCCCGCGGTGACCTCGGTGCGCACATGCTCGCCGTCGACCTCTTGAATCAGGGTCATCGCACCGGCGATACACACCACTAACTCCGACCCACGCGGGTGCACCTCCCATGAGTCCCAGCTTTCGGTGAACGAGTGGATAGTGACGAGTCGACCTTCGTCGCCATCGACATCGCCGAACTTGGCTCCGTAGTCGGCGTACCAGGACATGTCGCCGGTGAACTCGGGCAGGTTATGAATCGTTGCGCCGAGTCCGAGGTGGACTGGGTTCTTTCGAAGATCGAATGCAGCCATGGGCAGAGTCTCGCGCACGGGCCTGACAACTAGCGAGAGCATCTGCTAATCAAGGCAGCGTGACCGAAGAATCGCATGCACCGAAGTTCACCGTCGACCGCAGCGCGTACAACGCCAAACTCGAAGCGTTTTTCGCCGCCCAGTTTCCCGATCGCACCGATGTGGCCATTAACGATCTCGACATCCCGGTCTCGACCGGATTCTCGAACGAGACGGTGATGTTCACCGTGGAGTGGACCGTCGACGGCGAAGCCACCTCCGACAAATTTGTGGGCCGGATCGAACCGCCCGACGGCGGTATGTTCCCGGCTCAGACCCCAGCGTGTGAGGTGTCGGCTCAGCTTCAGCATCGGGTCATGACTACGGTCGCTGAGCATTCGACCTGTCCCATCCCGCCCCTGCTGCCCTATGACACCGAAGTGATGGACCGCCCGTTCTTCGCCATGGGCCATGTCGACGGCGTGGTGCCGGCCGACCATCCCCGTTACTCCCAAGAGGGTTTCCTGATCGACGAAGCCACACCGGCCGATCGCACCCGGATGAACGAGAGCGGCCTCGAAGCGATGGCCAAGATTCACGCCATCGACTGGAAAGCGGCCGGTCTCGACTGGCTCGACGCGAGCGGCACCGGCGAACCCACCCACGGTCACCAGATGGAGATCTACCGCCAGTACGTCGAGCGCGAGCTCGCCGGCCGCGAACACCCGGTGATGGACGCCACCCTCGAATGGCTGGCCGCCAACGACCCCGGCGACGACCGCATTGGTTTGTCGTGGGGCGATGCCCGCCACGGCAACATCATCTGGAAAGACTACGAAGCGGCCGCCGTGCTCGACTGGGAAGCTTGCGCATTGTCGCCCACCGAAGCCGACATGGGCTGGTGGTTGATGTTCGACCGGATGACCTTCGACGACGTGGGCGCCGAGCGCATGGAAGGGTTTCCGACCCGCGAAGAGATGGTCGCCTACTACGAGCAGGTGTCGGGCCGAGAGGTCCTCAACCCGCACTACTGGGAAGTGTTTGCCGCCATGCGGTTCGCCAGCATCTTCATCCGTCTCGGTGACCGCCTGGTCGGTGCCGGACTTGTGCCCGACGAGGCCAACCCGGCTGTCGGCAACATGGTTACCGACGCGCTAGCTCGCCTGCTCGACATCGAGAACCCCACCCCCAACAACCTCAAGTTCTAACCAAACTGAATCAGGTGTCAGACACCTGATTCAGTTTGCAGGTGCGGCAGAGCCTTTTGGTATGTGGTCGAACGACGTTTACCGTGGCGCTATGGCGCACTTCTCTCGTAACTCGGTTTCGATTCGGCTGGTTGGCCTGTTGGCGTTGGTTCTTGGGCTGTTCGCAGCCGTCGAGCCCGTTGCGGCTCAGACACAAGGCCCGTCTGTTTCAGTCGACAAGGCAGTACCCGACGAGGTGCAGGTGCTCCGGCTGAAAGGTGAAGGCTTCTCCGCTGGGAACGCACTCTTTGCGGTGCCGTGCCCCGACGCCAACTCGGTCGAAGATATCCAAGGCGCCGAGGATTGTGACATCACCGAGCCGACCGCAATTCTCGTTGACGAAGATGGCACCTTTACTGCTCAAGTCGAGTGGTTTATACCGGCGGGTGGTTTGTTCTTTGTGGTTGGCGACGCCGCGATTAGCGAGGTGGCCTTTGGTTTCGTCGAAACCGAGGAACCGACCGCGCCGTCGCTGACGGCAACGGTGCCTGCGCCAGGACTGCAAGACGTGACCATTACTGGCCGCGACTGGACGCCGGGGCTGGCCATCTTCATTCTGCCCTGTCCAGACGTTGACGACGAGAAGGATGCCACGGGTGATACGTGTGATATCTCCCAGCTAACGCCGGTTACCGTGGGCAGCGACGGAACCTTTGAAGTGACCGCCCAATGGGATGTACCCGAGGAAGGACTTGTGTTCGCCGCCGGCGACGCGGCCGAAACCCAGGGAGCGACCGGAACCGTTCGCGTCGACGATGGGTCGAGTAAATGGAACACCGACGCCCAGGTGCGAATTCGTGAAGCACGGCCCGTGACGGGCGCCGCACTGTCGGTCGACTACGAAGGCGCCCCAGAAATGGCGAGCCTCAAACGACTAGCGGTCGTGGTGAACAACAACGAGTTGAGCACGTCGAGTATCGAGGTTCGGTTCCGGCTGCGCTGCTTCGACGCCGACGGCAACGTTGTCGCCAAACGCGGCAACAAGGCAACCGTCGAGCCAGGCGAACGGTTCCGGAAACGCCTGCGGGTTCCGGCCGAGGCCGACTCCTGCACCGTTATTCTCCGAGGCCTGAGCACCGACACCTTCGACGGTTCAGCCAACCTCAAGATCCGCAGCCGCGGTTAACCCGATCAAACTGAATCGGGTGCAGACACCTGATTCAGTTTGGTTAGACGGGTTGCACCTGGTTGAGCGGGTTCATGCCCGGGCAGCCTTTGGCTTCATCGGGGATGTCGGCGTAGCTGATCGGGGTGGCCACCTCGGCCTTGGTAGGGCAGTACTGCTCGGCCAACGGCAACAGGGCTTCGGGGTCGAAGTTGTAGACCTTGCACACGTTGGTGGTGAGCAGCTTGGTTGTTTCCTCGATCGTGAGATCGCCGAACGTGAGCCGCAGGTGTTCCTTGGTGAACGGATGCGACCCCTCGATGTGGGGGTAATCCGAACCCCACATGATGTTGTCGATACCAACCTGGCTGCACAGCGGGGCTTCGATCGGCCGCAAGAAGCTGGCGCCCACGTAACAGTTGCGCTGCCAGTACTCGCTCGGCTTCATCGACAGGCCAGCGACGGCCATGCCACCAAAGATCGACTCGGAGCCATACTCGCTGTACTTCATCCGGTGGAAGAAGTTGTCGAGGCGGTCGAGGGTTTCGGGAACCCACGCCGTGCCGGTCTCGGTATTGACCCACTTGAGTTCGGGGTGACGCTCGAAGACGCCGCTAAAGATCAGGTGCCACAGCGCCCGCTGAGACCACCAGGTGACCTCGAGCATGAACACGGCGAGCGACGAAGGGAAGTGATCGCCGAAGTTCGGGGTGGCCCCACCGGCGTGGTGGTTCAGCGTCATGCCGTTGGCCTGCGCCGCCGCCCAGATCGGGTCGTATTTGGCCGAGTACAGCGGATCGAACGGTGAGTCCGGCGGCGCGCCGGGCACGAGGATGCCGCCTCGCAGGCCGTTCTCGGCCGCCCACTCGATCTCTTTGACCGAACCTTCAACGTCGCCGAGGAAGATCTGGCAGATACCGGCGCGGCGTTCGGGTGCTTCGTTCACAAAATCGAGCAGCCACCGGTTGTGGGCCCGCAGCCCAGCCCACCGGCTATCCATGTCGTCGCTGTAGGGCGGGGCCTCAAACTGGCTGGCCGCCGGGGGAGCGAAGGGCGGCTGGGTGTTGGGGAACAACACGGTGGCCACCACGCCGTCTTCGGACTGCTCGCGCAAGCGGCGCTCGCTCGAGTAGTTGCGGTCGCCGTCGACGGCCGGGTCGCCGTCGATACCTACGTTGCGAGGCTTGCGACCAGTTGCGGCTGCGCTCTTGGCCATCCGTTCGTCTGACCGCTTGGTCGCCTCCTCGACGAAGTCGGCCCACTCGTCGAAATCGGAGTGGTACTTCTCTTCGAGATACGGCTTGTAGTCGCGAAGGGCGGCGCCACAGTGGGAGTCGGCCGAGATGACGATGTGATGGTCGGTCTCTGGAAGCTGCACGGGTTTCTCTCTTCTTGTCGGACGGCGCTTAGTACTGCAGCTCGCAGCCGTACTCGTCGATCCACCAGCGGGCGGTGCGTTGGGCATCGGCCGGGGTGCGAAGGTCGGGGTTCTGGTTGAGGTCTTGGGGCGTCGGGCCGATTTCGGCGGCGATCTTGGTAAGGCCCTCGACATCGAGGTCGTAACAATCGATGGCGTTGGTGCCGAGCAGTCGGCGGGTGTCCTCGATCGATACTTCTTGGAAATCGTTGTGGAGGCGCTCTTGGGTGTTGGGCCACGAACCCTCGGGGTGCGGGTAGTCGGTGCCCCACATCAGGGCGTCGATACCGTTGACGTGGCGACGACGGATCTCTTCTTTGCTCATCGTGGAGGCACCGATGAACACGTTGGTGCCAAAGTACTCCGACGGCAGGCGACTAATGAGGCCCTTCATACGCGAGCCCATCTTCTTGATCTTGCTGCTGGCACCGAAGTTGACGTCGGCCTTCCACAAGATGTCGCCGACCCAGAACGAGCCGCACTCGACCACCGCGTACTTGAGGCCGGGGAACTGGTCGAACTTGCCCGAGAACAGCAGCTGCCAGAGGATGCGGTGGGTCCAGAACGGAACCTCACGGATGTACATGGCGACGTTCTCGCCGTAGCTCTCAAAGTCGGCTTCGCCCGAGTGGGTGTGCACGACCAGACCCGCCTCGGCGCAGGCCGCCCAGACCTTGTCGTAGTGGCCGCTTCCGTATGCCGGGAAGTCGTGCCACATGGTCGGCACCATGATGCCCTTGATGCCGGGTTTGCCGGCCAGCGACTCGATCTCTTTGACCGACTCTTCAACACCGTGCAGGATCGGTACCAGCGCCACGCCAGCTCGACGAGCTGGGTTGGTGGCACAGAACTCGACCAGCCACCGGTTGTGCGCCCGGGCACCGCCGAACGCCTTCTTCGGGTCGGTGATCTGACCGGCGGCAAGACCAGCGCCAAACGGCGGCGACTCCTGGCCGGTTACTGCATCGCCATCAGCGAAGATGACCTCGCCAGCGATGCCGTCGGCGTCGAGGGTTTTGTCGCGAATGTCCGGGTCGTAGGCGCCTTTGAGGCCTTCCTCGTTGTCGCCTTCCCACTGCTTGATGAAGTCGGCGTTGATCTCTTCGCTGATCCGGCGGTGTTCGTGCCGTTCGGCGACATACACATCGAATTCTTCGTGCAGCGACGAGTCGAGATACTCGCGGTACTCCTCACATTGGAGACCGGCGTGCGTGTCGCTCGAAACGATGATGTACGGATCGTTCGAGATGTTTTGATCGGACATGGGTTTTCCCCCGGGATAGAACGTGTTCTCGTTGCATCGGTTTTAGCTCACGATGCGCGGAACAACCCAAAGAAACGGGCGACAACGAAGGCAACGCCGGGCCGTAGAGGCGGAATCGATCGCCCCTAGCAGGCTTGATGCACACCCCAGGCGGCGATGAACCAGCCGTCGGCGTCGGCATCGAGGGCGAAGGCCCACGTGATGGTGGTGTTGGCGAAGTCGGCGTCGGGGTTGACGATTTCGACGGTGTGCCAATCGGGGGTCTCGGGCAGGTCGATGATGGCTCCGGGCACAAATGCGGCTGGTGGCACGCCATCGAGGGTCGAAACGTCGGGGGTGTACCAGGCGGCATCGACGTGTTCGCCAATGGCGGCAACTAGGGCATCGCGACTCGCCAGGCGGGTTTCGCCCTCGGCGCCGTTGGCGGCCAGAGCGGTGCGGCCAACGGTGTGGTTGGCACCCCACTCGCCGCAGAAGAACTCGCCAAAGAACGTGTCGTCGGCGATCGTGTTGCCGTTGGCGGTGAGCCGTCGCGACGATGCTCGCTCGCCCGAAACCGCCACGTCGACCGCAAAGTTCTCGCCGGCCGAGTTCACCCCGAGGGCCACGAATGGCGATTTCTCAAAGCCGTAGCGAGTGTTGATCGGAACGTCGGCCGAGTAGTGGGTGAACACGGTGAGACGGAAGCGGTTGTAAATCGTATCGATGCTAAACAACCGGCCGCTCTCGACCATGGCGTCGCCCAGTGCCTTCTCGAAGCACTGCGCGTACCGGACCCGAGGTTCGCCCGAGTCATACAGGATGCGAGCTTCGGTGCAGCTCGACCCGTCGACCGCCACGAACCAGTGGGTCGAATACCCATACTCGCCCGTCTTGGTCGTGACCGTGCCGGATTTGATCTCGGTGGTCTCGGTCACCGGTGGCAGCGAACCAGGTGCGAACGCGGGTGCGTCTTCGGTGATGGTTTCGATCGAGTTCACCATGGTGTCGCCAACGATGCGCCACGGGCCATTGGGCTCGCGTTCGAGTTCGACGAAGAAGGTTTGGGTGGCGGGTTCTCGAGGGGCGGTGGTGTGTTTGACGGTGCCCGCCTCGTCGACCACCGTGCTGGTGCCGGTGCTGGTATCGACCACCAGCAGCTGCACATTGTTGTCGCCGACCCGCGCCTGCATGGTCACTTGGTCGATCGTGTAGCTGTGGTCTGGGCCATGCTCGACCCGGTACTTGTTGGCCAGCATGTACTGATGAACTTCGGTGCCGCCTCGGGGACCGGCGTAGACCGCTGCATCGCCCGCGGTGGGGTTGGCGAACAGGTAGCTCCGAGCGCCGTCGAGCTCGCGATAGATCCGGTCGAAGTCCTCGCCGGTCGCATCGACAACCAGCTCGGGCGCCAGGGCCGGTGCGGCAGTAGTCGCGGGTGGGGGAGGGGTTGTGGGAGCCACCGACGGAGCAACGGTGGCGACGTTGGTTTCGTCGCTGCTGTCGCCACTTGCATCGTCGCCAAAGGTCGGTAGGTCGGTCTTGCTGTCGGGGTTGTCGTCGTCGAAGTCGAGACCCGCCGGAGACGAACTGCCGCCGCACGCGCTCAGCAGTAACGCTGCCACCGCAAATGCAGCCGCGAAGAATGAAACCGCTCGTGCCCGTCGTCCCGTCATGGGTGCGAGGGTACCAACCGGCACCCTACCTGTCAGAGCGCTAGCAGTTTGGTGGGTTGGCGTTCAGCAGGTCGGCGTCAGTTGCTTGCCACAGCGCCGTGCGGATGACCTCGAGCTCGCGGAGGGTTCCCTCGTCGTTGGGCATCAGCGTGCGAGTTTTGACCAGTTCTTGACG
>CALHTF010000037.1 GCA_938038815.1 uncultured Acidimicrobiales bacterium
GTGAGCGCCATCGACTAAAGACCGCACAGCGACGTTTCCCATGCGGCTGCCGAGTAGGCGGTCGAACGCGCTGGGTCGGCCGCCTCGAACCACGTGGCCAAGTACGGTGACCCGGGTTTCGATATCGACCACGGCTTCGCCAGTTCGAGTGGACAACTCGACGTCGATGAGTTCTTTGAGGCGGTCCGACGGTGTCTCGATGCCTTCGGCTTTGATGGCCAAGACTTTCTGGGTCCCGCCTCGTTCTCGAACGGCGATGACCGCATTGGCCACCGCTTCGACCAGCTCAGCGTCGGTTCGGTCGGCTTCAGGGAACAACACCATGTCGGCTCCCGAGGCGACCGCGCTCGCCATCGCTAGATAGCCGCACTCGCGGCCCATAACCTCGACCAAGAACACCCGATCGTGGGCGCTGGCGGTGTCGGAAATCTTGTCGCACGCCTCCACGATGGTGTTCATCGCCGTGTCGACGCCGATCGAAAGACTGGTCAGCGCAATGTCGTTGTCGATCGACGCTGGGATCCCAACCACCTGCACCGGCCAGTCGCCCGCCTCGGCTGGGTTGCTCAGATGGAGTGCCCCGGTCAGTGACCCGTTGCCCCCGATCACGATGAGCCCATCGATGCCGGCTTCGGTGAGCACATCGCGGGCTTGCTGGCGCACCTTAGCCTCGTGAAACTCGGTGCAACGGGCCGACTGCAAGATCGTGCCGCCGCTGCGGAGCGCACCGTCGACCTGGATGGTGTCGAGCGGATGAAGTTCGCCATTGAGCAGACCTCGGTACCCATGATGCACACCGACCGGTTCGTGGCCCAGAGCGAGCGAGACCACCGTCGCCGCCCGTATGGCCGCGTTCATTCCGGGTGCGTCGCCGCCGCTGGTAAGAATCCCAATTCGCATGTTGCCCCCGCAGTCGATGGTTGTCACGGGCAGCGAAGAAAACGGTGCCCGCTGTGCGGACAGTAGTGCTGCGGTGCTCGTGCGCGAAAGGCTGAGCGGCGACGATTGGGGCAGCTAGTGTTCGCCCGGTGAGCGTGCCCGACGACGCCGACCTGGACGTACAGTTAGAGCGAGCGGTGCTGCAAGGCGCCGAGGCCGAAGCGATCGTGGGGGCAACGGTCGTGCAGAGTCTGTGGAGCGGTTACGGCCAGATCCTGCGGTGCCGGGTGGAGGGTGGCGTACGACCCAGCGTGATCGTCAAGCATGTTCGCTGGCCCGATGATCGGACCCATCCCTATGGGTGGGTCTCCGACATCTCGCATGAACGAAAGCTTGAGTCCTACCGGGTCGAAACCGAGTGGTACCGCCGCTATAGCGGGCAGTGCACCGACGAGTGTCGAGTGCCGCTGTGTCTGCTGCTCGAACGCCGCGACGACGAAGTGCTGATGGTTCTGGAGGACTTGGACACCTCGGGATTCGCCGGACGACGCCAACGGGTAAACGAGCTCGAGATCGACGCCTGTTTGTCGTGGCTGGCGACCTTCCACGCCACCTTTCTCGGGCACCACCCCGAAGGGTTGTGGGCCACCGGCACGTATTGGCACCTGGCCACCCGGCCCGACGAGTTTGAGGCCCTCGCCGACGGTCCGCTCAAGCGCGCAGCGGCAACCATCGATCGTCGCCTCTCCGAGAGTCCGTTTCAGACCCTCGTGCATGGCGATGCCAAGCTAGCGAACTTCTGCTTTGGCGCCGACGGACGAAACGCCGCGGCGGTCGACTTTCAGTACGTGGGCGGGGGTTGTGGCATGAAGGATGTTGCCTACTTCATCAGCAGCTGCCTCGACGAGGACGAGAGCGAACGGCTGGCCCCGGATCTGCTCGACCGGTACTTCGACCTGTTCGGTGCGGCGGTGACCCGGATGGGCAAGACCGTCGACCTCGTTGCCCTCGAAGCCGACTGGCGGGCCCTGTATCCGCTGGCCTGGACCGACTTCTACCGGTTCTTGCAGGGGTGGAGTCCCGGCCACTGGAAGCTGCACCGCTACAGCGAACGCCTGGCCCAGGAAGTCTTGGACTCTCTGTGAAGCTGACAACCCCCGATCTGACGTACCTGGCCGATGTTGCGACTCGGGCGGCCACCGAAGCTGCACAGATGATCGCCGAGTCTCGCCCGGGAACGGTCGAGCACAAATCCACCGGGTCGAGCCTGGCGTCCCAGGTCGTGACCGAGATCGATCGGCAGAGCGAAGCCATCATCGTTGGCCATCTGACCCCGACGCTTGCTCGGTTCGAACTCGCCCTGCTCACCGAGGAGCGAGTCGACGATGGGGGCCGCCTCGCCGCTGACTACTTCTGGTGCGTCGATCCGGTCGATGGCACGTTGCCCTTTATCGAAGGGTTGCCGGGTTACGCAGTGTCGATTGCGCTGGTCGATCGCTCCGGAGTTCCTCACATTGGCGTGATCTACGATCCGATCGAGGCCAACCTGGTTCATGCGGTTCGAGGGGCAGGGGTGTGGCGCAATGGCGAACCCTGGGGAGTCGGAGGCGCGGGCCACGAGCTCTCGGTGTTTGCCGATCGAAGCTTCGCGGCCCGAGACGATCACGCAGAACTGGTCGATTCGGTCGAGCAGATCGCGAACCAACTCGGGCTCGACGGTGCGCGGTTTCACGAAACCCGTGGTGCCGTGATGAACGCCTACGGGGTGCTCGCCAACGGCCCCGCTTGTTACTTCAAGTTTCCCGGACCGTCCGGGGGCGGCAGTTTGTGGGACTTCGCCGCTACCGCCTGCGTGTTCCACGAGCTCGGCGCAGTCGCCACCGACATGCATGGCGATGCACTCGACCTCAACCGGGCAGACTCCACGTTCATGCACCACCGCGGGGTGCTGTTCGCCACCGACGAAGCCCTCGCCGAGCGGATTCGACGACTCCTTCCCGCCCTAAGCTGACGGGTAGCCGCACACTGTTTCAACACTGCCTCAACACTGCATCGGGAGCTTGCCGTGATCAAAAACTTCACTCAGGACGATGTGCCCCACCAGAACGGCAAGACATTCTTGGTCACCGGCGCCAACACCGGTATCGGCTTTGAGGCGGCGAAGGTGTTCGCCGGCAAGGGCGCCCGGGTGCTGCTGGGGTGCCGAAACGCCGAAAAGGGCAACGACGCGGTCGATCGCATCGTCGCCGCTCATCCAGCGGCCGACATGCGCCTGATCGATCTCGACTTGGCCGACCTGGCAAGCGTGCGCTACGCCGCCGAGCAGGTTGCGGCCGAGCCTCGAATCGATGTGTTGGTCAACAACGCGGGGGTGATGTGGAACCCCAAGACCCTGACCGCCGACGGGTTCGAGTCGCAGTTTGGGGTGAACCATCTGGGCCACTTTGCCCTCACCGGGTTGTTACTGCCGTTGCTCGAGGCCACCCCTAAAAGCCGGATCGTGACCGTCTCGAGCTCGGGGCACCGGTTGGGGCGCGGCGAGATCTTTTTCGACGACATCAACGCTGATGCCGACTACCACCCGAGAAAGCGGTACTACGCCAGCAAGTTGGCGAACCTGCTGTTCACCTACGAACTCGACCGGCGCCTGCGGGCCAAGGGCTCGTCGACTATTGCGGTTGCCGTGCATCCCGGCGGGTCGAGCACGGAGCTAGCCCGCCATCTCTCAAAACCGCTGGCGTTCGCGTGGAAGTCGATGGGGCCGCTGGTGAATTCGGCCGAAGCCGGGGCCTGGCCCACCGAACTGGCCGCAACGGCCCCTGGAGTTGCTGGGGGCCAGTACTTCGGGCCCAGTCGACTCGGCGAACTTTCTGGACCGGCGAAACAAGTTGGGTCCAGCAAGGCGAGCAGGGACGTCGACAAGGCCAAGCGGCTGTGGGACCTCTCGATCGAAATGACCGGCGTCGATCCAGGCCTCTAGGGGCGCTTACAGACCGAAAACTCGCTGGGCGTTTCCCCCGAGGAACCATGCGTCGATGATCACCGAACTACTTTGCGGTGGTCAGGCGTTCGGGCATGGTTGCGAGCGCCCGCTGGAACGCTTCGGTTTTGCCGCTGGTGACCGCAATGACCATGGCCCCTTCGATCGCCGCAACCACGTCCATCGCCGCCGCGTCCGCTTCGGCTCTGGTAAGGCCCGAGTCGCGGGAGATGTGGGTGAGCGCCTCGGCCCACGAGTCGAGGCATCGGCCGGCCGTCGCTCGGTTCTCGGCGTTCGAGATGCTCAACGCGACCATCAAACACGACTGGGTTCCGCCGGCGTAGTACTCGTCGAGGCCTTTGGCGACCTCTTTCGCTCGCTCGAGCGGAGGCCCTTCAGCGAACGCTGGCGCAAGCGCCTTGTTGTAGTGCTCGGCGGCCCGATCGATGATCGCGGTGACCATTTCGTCCTTGCCGCCCGGAAACCGGTGATAGAGGCTGGCTCGACCGAGGCCGGTGGCTTCGGACAACAGGTTGATACTCGCTCCGTCGTAGCCGTGGCGACTGAATACCTTGGCCACCGCATCGGTGAGGCTTTCATCATCGATCGTTCGTGCTGGCATAAGCCAAAAGTGTACCGAACGATCGTTCTTTCACAAGTTGCTCCGCCAGGCCGTTTCCCACATGGGGCAGCTAGGGATGCTCAGCGCCGCCGATGTTGCACACCAGGTCGCTGGCTGGGGTGTGATCGACCGTTTTGGTGGTCCACCAACCATGCGGACCATCGTTACTAAACGCATAGGCGTTCGCGCGGTTCGGATCGCCCGCCACGGCGATGAGGAATTGCTCGGGTCGAGCGGCGACCGGAACCAGCCGGTCAGGGTCGTTCGATTCGCCGAAGACCGCAGGGATCGTGCCCTCGGCGGCCAGGTCGGCAAGTTTTGGTCGACCAGCGGTGAGGTTGGTCCAGTCGCCGATAAACCGTTCGAAGAGGTGGGCAGGGATGCGCGCTTGGTCAAACAATGCGGCCTGGATTTCGGCCAACCCCCAGCCCGCAGAGGCGTAGGTCTGGGCGAGCAACGGCGAGATGACGAGTAGCGGCTGAAACTGCTCGGTGCCGAGTCCGTGTACGTGGGTGAGATCCCAGGCGGCGACCCGCGCGAGTCCGTTGGCGAGGTACGGCGTGATCTCCTCGGGGGTCGAGCCGAAAACGCTTCCCAACAACAGTCCGCTATTCATACGAGCCATCGAAACCACATCGCCGTCGCCGTCGTGGCCGAGCTGCTCCGCTACCGATGCCCAGCCAACCTCGGAGGCGAGCGAAGTAATGCGGGTATGGTCTTCGGTCAGAACGGGACGAGCCGGATTTCCGAACGTGGCCTTGTCGTGCTCGGCGGCGGTGAAACCGCACACGTTTCGCAGATACAGCCGCAGCCATCGACCGACACTGGTGTTGGCGTGGGCTCCTTCGCGTTGGGCGCCCGGGCCGGAGTTGAACCCCAGCGACTCGGTGTTTGGTCCGGCGAGGATGATCAGCGCGTCGGCGCCGGTCGTGTTGCCAGAGTGCTCCGACCCGTAGTTGGGATCGGCGAGGATCTCGGCGATGGCGATAAGGATCGGCAGGTGCTCGGGTCGGCACCCCGCCATCACTGCGTTCACCGCAATCGACCAGATAGTGAAGTCGCGGCCAGCCGACGGCGACACGCCGACGGTCTTCCACGGATCGTGGCCCGACCCCTCGAGGTAGTGCTCGACCCGGTCTTGGGTTGGTGGAGTGATGACGTTGCCGTCGCTCCAGCCCCTATCGAGGAAGTGGCGGTTGACCTCGTCGATCGTTCCCGAGGCAACGATGTCGAGCGCTGCTGGCTCGGTGTTCTCCGTGGCGGCGGTCGAGTCGTCGCCGGTCAGCCCGGCGACGACATCGCCGATGGTCGTCCGGGTGAAGTTGGCGATCATCTCTTCGGTCGACTGGGCATCGACATGGCCAACGGTGACCGCCAGCGGCAAACCGTCGTATCCCATGCCGCGAGCCGTGGCCGACGCTTGTCCGGCAAACCCTTCGCACACGATCGAAACCGAGGGAATGTCGGCTGACTCGGCAGCGATTGCGGCCCGCATCACGGCGGGCGTGCAGCTGCCTCAACAACCCATCCCCGAAACCACGGCATCGACGCCCCGACTCCGAAGGTCGTCCGGCAAACGGCCAACCCGTTCTTTCTCGTCGGCTCCATGGAGGTTGCCGAATTCGGGGTAGTCGACGATCTCGATGTCTTCGAACCGCTCGCTCAGCACCTTGGCCAGCACCGGGAACAGTTCGTCACCTCGGAACAGGTAGTCCCACAGGAACGCCACCCGTTTGCCGGCTAGTGATTCAAGTCGTGGTGCCCGGCGCTGTTGCTGTACGCCCCGAGGCGACCGGGGCCACACGACGTCGTAGGTGGGCTCTGAACTCATCGGGTCCTAAGGGTAGTTGCTTAAGAACCCTCGGCTTCAGCTGCGCTGCTCGCCTCGGCAAGGGCGGTCTGTTTGACCTCCCACGGGTCGAGGCCTTCGTTGAGAAGTTGGATGTCGGCCGGATCGCCGATGACGGCCACCCCGTCGAACGCCAGGAGACGAACTTCGGGGGTCGGAATGATCAATTCGCCGTCCCGTTCGATGATCGCCAGGATGCACGATGGCGGAAGTTCGAGCTCGCCGACCGGTGTGCCGAGCTGGTCGACCAGGAACGGCAGGGTTTCGATTGGCCCGTGGTAGAAGTGGTCGTCGCGCATCAAGATGGCGTTGAGTGCCTTGTCGTCGGTTGCGTGGAGCCAACGTTCGGTGAAGTGGTCGCTTTGCACGACCTCGGCCAGGTGGCCGGCGAGTCGCAGGTCGAGGCCGACCGGGCGGTCCGGGCAAACCAGGAACAGTAGCGTGTGCGGCGCGGTGGATTGGTCGCCGTTGGTTGCCTCGGCGCCGTCGTCGATTCCTTCGACGTTGAGAGTGGCCGAACCGCTGAACCGACAGCCCACCAGTTCGGGTTGGGTGAGATCGTTGCGGGTGGTGATCGAGAGGTGAACCCCGGCGCCGATCGGGCGGAACGACCATTCGCCTCGCAGTGTTTCGGCGACCACTTCGCCGAATTCGAGGTGTTCGATTGTGGTGGAGGTGAGCAGTTCGGTGAGCTGCTCCTTGTTGTAGCTGCCTTGCTGAACGTCGTTGACCGAGAATCGGGCGATGAGGGCCTCATAGGAGAGGTCTTCGGCCTCGGTGCGGTCGTGGATGATCGTCATCAGCTCTCGTTCGAGGCCGACAAACTTCTGCTCGCCGAGGCGTTGGTGCACATGGAAGATGGCGCCTCGACGTTCGACGTTTTCCGCGGCATAGAAACGGTACCACATCACGCAGCCGATGAGCAGCGCAGCCGTGAAGCCAATGGCGAGCAGGCCCATCTCGCTGATCAGCCACAGGGCGATAAGCACCCCGGCAATCGGAAGCCACGGATACAGCGGGGCCTTGAAACCGGGCTTGTAGCTATCGATGCGGCTCTCGCGCATCACGATCACCGCCACACATATAAGGGCGAACAACACCAGCTGGAACGCCGACGCCAGCTTGGCGACCGCCTCCACGTCGAACACGCTCAGCACGACGATCATGGCGAGCACCGTCATGGCGACCGATCGGGTCGGCGTACCGAAACGACCGAGTTCGGCGAGGTTGGCCGGGATCAGCTTGTCCTTGGCCATGGCGTACGGATACCGCGACGCCGACATGATGCCCGCGTTGCCGGTCGAGGCGAAGGCGGCGATGGCGGCGACCACGATCAGCACCACGCCGAGATCCCACGGTGCCCAGTCGAGGAACACCCCGCCTGCGTCAGCGACCGGGGTCAGGCTCTCTTCGAGTTCGGCCTGGTCCAAAGCGTTGATGAGGATGAGTGTCCCGAAGGTGTAGATGATGGTCGCCGTGGCCAGCGACAGGGTCATGCCAAGGGGAATGTTGACGTCGGGGTTCTCGACCTCCTCGGCCACGCTCGCCACCTTCGTCAGGCCGGCATAAGAGACGAAAACCAGGCCGATGGTCGAAATGAAGCCCGCGACCCCAGACCGGAAGAAGCCTTGGTCGGCGCCTTCGTTGGGGCTGAGCGCCGACACACCGTCGATTTCGCCCAAGCCCAAGATAATGAAGGCGGCGAGGATCACCACGAGCGCTCCAACGAGAATACGTTGAAGCAGCGTGGTTTCTTTGGCGCCAATCACGTTGATCAGGCCAAAAACGATCGTCAAGATGATCGCCAGCAAGGTGAACGGCAGGTCGAGATAGATGCCCAGGTAGGCGCCCATACCCACGAGGGCAAAGGCACTCTTGAACACCACCGCAACCCACGACCCAAGCCCGCCGATGGTGCCCATCAGTGGGCCCATCGCCCGGTCGAGGAAGTAGTACGTTCCACCGGCTTTGGGCATGGCGGTCGAGAGCTCGGCGATGCAGTACATCGCGGGAAGGATCAAGAATCCCGCGGCGAAGTAGGCCAAGTACACGCTGTCGCCGGTGAACCCGGTGGCAATGCCCGGCAGCAGAAAAAGCCCGGAGCTAAACATTGCTCCGGTCGACATCGCATAGACATCGAAGAGGTTCAGATTCTTCTTCAGCTTTCCAGCCATGTTCCATTTTACGAAGCGGGGGTCTCTTGTGAGTAGTCAAAGACCCAGTAACGGCCATTTGCCCAGCTCACAGGCCAAATCTTTCTGTATTTCAGGCCGGGCAGAAGACCTCCTTAGTATCGCGGTATGACTTCTGGCACCGAGAACGACCTCATCTTGATCGACAAGCCCCGACCCCACACGACGGTCATCACGCTCAACAACCCCAAGCGTATGAACTCGATGGCGTTCGAGCTGATGGTGCCGCTTCACGAGGCGTTCGAGCACGTGGCGGCCGACAACGACACCCACTGTGTGGTGCTCACCGGTAACGGTCGAGGATTCTGTTCGGGCGCTGACACCAGCAACGACGGCGGCCCACCGCCCAACATCGACGGCATGACCCTCACCCGCATCGCCACCAAGGCCATGTCGGTCTTGGCCGACCTCGTGCCGGCGATGCAGCGGATGCCTCAGCCGGTGATCTGCGCTATCAACGGTGCGGCGATCGGCGGTGGCATGTGCCTCACGTTGGGGGCCGATATTCGCTTGGCGGGGGAGTCGGCGTACTTCCGGGCGGCGGGAATCAACAATGGCCTCACCGCCACTGAGTTGGGCCTGAGCTTCTTATTACCCCGGGCGATCGGTTCGTCGCGGGCCATGGAGATCATGTTGTCGGGGCGCGACGTCGATGCCCAGGAGGCGGCCGCCATCGGGCTGGTTTCGCGAATCGTTCCCGACGAGTCGTTGCTCGACGAAGCGCTCGACCTCGCCGACCAGATCAACGGCTGGAGTACGCAGGGCACCGCGCTGACCAAGCGGACGATGTGGGCCGGTCTCGAGATCGGCAGCCTTCGGGCCGCCATTGAGATGGAAACTCATGCCCAACTCTATGTTCGCCTTACGACGAAGAACTTCGAAGAGGCGGTTCGGGCCCGCAATCAAGGCCGCCCACCGGAGTTTCAAGACTGAATCGACGAACTTCCGGCTTGTTTCGCTGAGCCCGGCAGCCCAAATTGGTAGCAAAACGATACCGTGCGACCTATGGCAATGACCCTGCGCTTGACTCCGCAGATCAACCTTTCGGTTGAAGAGACGGCGGTTGAAGAGACGGCGGTTGAAGATCTTGCGGTCCTCATCCGTGACGCTGTTGAGGGTGCGTAGCTCGTGTTTGCGCCCGACCAGTATGAGTTGATGGACTTCGGTGCCGGCCGCAAGCTCGAGCGTTTCGGCGCAGAGCTGTTGGACCGGCCCAGTCCAGCCGCTGATGGCATCGCCATCGCAGACGCTGGACGGTGGAAGTCAGCCACGGCCCGCTTCGATCTCAAGCAGGGTGGCAAAGGTCAGTGGAGCGGGCTTGCATCACGCACCACGTCTGCGGGTGTCAATGCCGTGCCGTGGACGGTGTCTCACGGCGACAGTCGGTTGTTGATGCAGCTCAGCGAGTCAGGCAACGTCGGGCTGTTTCCAGAGCAGGCAAGTAACTGGGACTGGATTGCCGA
>CALHTF010000038.1 GCA_938038815.1 uncultured Acidimicrobiales bacterium
GCGATGCAGTCGTATTACGCCGAGGCTGTAGCTCTCTTGAAAGTTCGTGGTTCCGTTCAGCAGATCACCAGCGATGCCCGACGTTGCACCCCACGCCGGATACTCAAGCCACCGATTCTCAATCGATATCCCGGTCTCGCGCAGGCCTCTCTCGAGTCCTTCGTACGATCTCCAGACGGTTAGGCCGTGACCCGGATCTTCTCCAGAACCTCGTACCCCAATGAATACAACGTCTTCGCTGTCAAGAGCCCGAGAGTGACCATCGTACGTGTTTGCCGATGCGTTGGGTGGGTCAACGATTAGCGCAGTTGGAGCAAGGACTGTCAACACCACGAGCAACTTCAAAAACGTACGCATTCAGCCGGTCCTCCGCGGCAACAACGAACTGCAAGCGAAGCTTCGCCCGCATAGTCAGGCGTCCGCAACACCTAACAGCGGGATTGTCTGGGACCGAACGGGACGCCGACCGATACGCATTCGAGAGTGGCGTTGCCGCACCGTTTGAGCCCGAGAGGAGAATTGAACTCCTGACCTATTCATTACGAGAAGTTCCGCACTAAGCGCTGTGCTAACTCCAGCGACGCCAACAATCGTAAGGCGGTCGGATGAGCGCTGTGCACAAAGTTATTTGCTGTAGCGGAACTCGCGTATTCACCTGGTTCCGATCGTGGTCAATCATTGAAACGGACCCTTGCGGCTCGAACTCGGCGTTCCTGCGCCGCAACAAAGTCAACCGTGTTCTGCAGCTTGTTCGTCGCACGGGGATCGGGCGCGGCTTCAGGCTTAGGTGGCACATAACGATTCCGCAACATCGTCGTGTACCCCGTGCCCGCTGTTTGTGTGACGTCTGCAACGACGGGGGGATACAGAAGAGGCGGGTGTCCGGGTTTCAACGGGACGTCGTACTGACGGTAGTGAGTCGATCTCGTGCGAAGATACTCAACGAACGGGATTCCTCTGCGGGCCGTGTGCGTTGGAGAATCGAAGCCGCGATAGAGGAAGTCAAGGGCGCTCGGCGCCAGCATCACACCAGCCCATTCCTGCTGCCCTTCCCAGTACATGGCTTCGTGCATTGCGAGGCCCATGTACACCGGTACCCCGCGAGCACGGGTCACAAATTCGCCACAACTGATCGCCCCACGTAAGTAGACAGCCTCTTCTGAGCACCTCGCCGACGTAGCAATGCAATACCGAAGCACCTCGTCGAGACCCTCCGCTCGTTTCTCCAGAGCTCCGGTCTCAGGGTGGCAATAGACGAGGACACTATCCGTTGTCACCCGGACCGCTAGCCGTGGTCGCGGCTCCCGTACCACCTGATCGGTCCATTCGGCCTCCTGCAGGATCTCTTCCACCAGTCCGGGCTGGTTTGGAGTAAAGGTAGCGTTGGCCTGAGTCGCCGACACAAGGGGCCCGACAAGCATCTCGGCTATTTCTAGCATCGTGTCCGACGCATGAGCTCCCGCGATCCCAGGACATCCAGAAACGCGAACACCAACCATTCCGACGTTGAGGAAGGTTGGTGTTGCGCCATTTGCTCCACATTTTCGATAATACGGCACCATCGGTCTCTCGACAGCGGTTCGTCAGATGCTACGCACAGTCGCTGCATCGCATGGTCTGGCGAGGCGGTCGCCGGCATCCGTGACTAATGTCCAGCGAATGGCAAGGCTCGGAGAAGTCAACCTAAAGGCGTTGGTCCCTGAATTACTCACGTTGCCCAAGGAGACTGAGTGGGTTGAGCTGAAACTGAACAACGCGGACCCAGAGGCAATCGGCGAGTACATTGCCGCGCTCTCTAATGGGGCGGCCCTTGCAGACCAGCCATACGCGTACCTGATATGGGGCGTGGATGATGCGACCCACTCGATTGAAGGTACGACCTTCGATCCCGATGGTGTCAAGAAAGGGAACGAAGAACTGCAAAACTGGCTCGTTCGGCTTCTATCACCCCGAGTCGCCTTCTCGTTCAGCAAATTCGAGATCGAGGGTCGAAACGTGGTCGTACTAGAGATCAAATGCGCAGTTCATCGCCCTGTTCAGTTTCGGGGTACCGAGTACATTCGCGTCGGTTCCTACAAGAAGCAGCTAAAGGACTGCCCCGAAAAGGAAAAGGAACTCTGGCGAAAGTTCGACAACACGCCGTTCGAGCGCCATGCAGCCGTCACAGGTGCCACGGTGGACGAGGTGCTTGAAATGCTCGATGGCAAGTCCTACTTCGAGCTGTTCGAACGGCCGGAGCCGTCGACCGCCTCAGGCATCGTCGAGGCACTGGTCGCGGATGATCTTATACGGAGACAAGAAGATGGCTTTCTATCGATATTGAACATCGGAGCTTTGCTGTTCGCTCGCAAGTTCAGCGACTTCCCCAGTCTTGAACGACGGGCGGTGCGGGTTATCAAGTATCCATCAAACAACCGGATTGACGGAGCGTCCGAGCAGATTGGATCGAAGGGATACGCCGTTGGTTTCGAAGGACTCATGGAGTACATCTCCTCCAACCTGCCAACCAACGAAGTGATCGAGGAGGCTCTGCGTAAAGACGTCCAGGTGTACCCACCCATCGCCGTAAGGGAGATTGTCGCCAACGCCTTGATACACCAGGACTTCGGTGTCTCGGGCGCCGGCCCGGTGGTCGAGATATTCTCCGATCGACTCGAGGTTACAAACCCAGGCGAACCCTTGGTAGAAGCTGCACGCTTGTTGGATCTGCCTCCTAGGTCTCGCAATGAAAACCTTGCTTCGCTGATGAGGAGGATCGGCGTGTGCGAGGAACGCGGTAGTGGCATCGACAAGGTGGTATTTTCCATCGAACTGGCTCAGCTCCCCGCGCCTAGGTTTGAGCAGGCTGGCGACAACTTCCGCGCGACGTTGCTGGCTCCGATTGAAGCATCGAAAATGACGCCGGAAGACCGAAACCGAGCGTGCTACCTTCACTCCTGCCTCAAGTACGTGTTTAACGAACATATGACCAATTCGACCGTTCGTGGACGTTTCGGTCTTAGCAAGAAACAAGCTGCGACAGCATCCAAGTACATCAAGGACGCAGTGGACTGTGGGCTGATCAAGCCGTTCGATCCTAATGGAGCAAGAAAGTCCATGCGGTACCTGCCGTACTGGGCCTAGAGGTCGTCGCACCATAAAGCAGTTTCTTTTATCAACAAGGACCCGCGCCAATAGTGCAAAGTGCAAAAACCGTCCCTGAACTGGCCTTATGCATATGGTCGGACGTAACCGATTTCTTTTAGTCGCCATACCAACGAATGCCCTTCGGCACGAATACACCCGCACATCTTGGACTCAGTATCTATTCGAGGTGTTCAGTCATGTCGGCTACGCGACTACGTCTATGAAGTCTCGCCCTACGATTCGTGCCACAGTCGTCGGATGCCACCGGCAACCGCCTCCGCTGTCGCCTGCGCATCGAACACGTCAGACATTGATGCTTCGGTGCCTTCGATGCGACTGCTGGCTTCTCCGGCTCGATCGTTGCGGTAGCTGCGAACTTGATGCATTCCGAGTTTCATTCCAACGCTTTGGAGGTCAGAACCCAGAGGAGCGGAGGCGAGGGACTTCCCGCATAAGACGGATGACCTTTAACTTCCGGTAAGTACAAATTACCGGAAGTTGAGGTAAGATGGAGAGTATGGACACGCCCCAGAGCCTCGCCGTCGCAATCATCCCCGAGGCCGACACGATCGACCTACCCGACACGCTGCCACCAGCGGACCTACTCGAGCAGCTCGTCAATCTCATCGAAACCGACACCCGCCGACAATCGACCCGACAGGCGTACGCTGCCGACGTGCGAGCCTGGGAGACCTGGGCTGAACAAAACGGTGTTGAAGACCCGGCGGGCCGACCTGCTCACCCGATATGGGTCGCGGCGTGGGTCGCCGATATGGCGCACCGAGGAAACGCCCTCGCTACGATTCGACGCAGGATCGCCGGACTGGGCGCCGACCACAAAGCCCGAGGCTACGCAGATCCCACGACACACCCGATCGTCGGCGCAGCTCTGGACAAGCTCGCCAAGTCAAACACGAAACGCCAGAAGCAAGCCCGAGCACTCAAACGCGACGACATCGCCCGAATCGTCGAATCACTGGATGACACGACGCTCGCCGGCGCCCGAAGCGCTGCGATGATTCTTCTCGGCTGGTCGTGTGCGCTTCGTGTCGGGGAACTCGTCAACCTCCAAGTAGAGGACATAGCGCTCGCCGGTGACCGACTCACGGTGCAGATCGTGGGCGGTAAGGCAAGGAACCGAGACGCTGTCGACGAGGTTACAGCTAGTTGCGACCCGGCTGGCCTGCTGTGCCCGATCGACGCGGTACGAAACTGGATCGAGCTCGCCGGAATCGAATCCGGACCAATCTTCCGGGGACTCACGAAACACCACACAATCCGCCAGACGGCCATCTCGGCTCGAGCGTTCGGTGACATCATCCGCAACGCGGCCAAAGCCGCCGGTGTGACGGCATGGGTCGACGTCTCGCCGCACTCTCTGCGCCGAGGATGGGCTACCGAGGCCGCCAACCACGGCGTACCCGCGAACGTGATCAAAACCCACGGCCGTTGGTCGAACACGGCGACCGCCGAAAAGTACATCGACTCGACAGGATCACCTGATCGGCTGGCCGCCGTCCGGTCCGTAATTACTGGTACGCCCTACGGAGAAGCCTTCTGATCTTGAGCTAGTGATATTTGTGACGAATGGCACAACAATGTTAGGTTGCGTCAAGTACGACAAAGGGGTCCTCAGGGATGAACCATTTCTTCAAGCTGACTGTAGTTTTTGTTGGCGCTGCCATGATGTTGACGTCATCTCTGGTGGTCGCTGACCTCGCGGTCTCACCTCCCGAGGCAGGCGCCGTTACTACGTGCAGCAGTTGGAACGTGAATCAAGCTACCGCCCGAAGTTACTGCCGCAACTCGGCGCACCGGATAATTGTGCGGTGTGACACGCACCGTGGGGGCGGATCCTTGTTCCGCTACGGCTGGTGGGCCAATAAGGGCGCCTACAGCACGGTCTCCTGCCCTGGCGGCTACTGGGTTGGCGCCCGTTACGTGGATAACTCTTAGGTTTGGGGTAGGCGAGCGTCGACCGGCCGAACTTATTACCCGGGGGTTGGTGCCCACGGCGACCAGGTGATTCCGACGCGGCGATACCGATGCTGAGGAGCCGCCGTTGTTAGGCGAGCCGGCGTGCGTTCGGTTCTTTGAACTTCCGCCGAATGGGCAGATGTACAAGAAAATCAGGCAATCGCGGTGGGGGCCGGGCGCTGGGGGCATCCTGCCTGGGTCGAAGTGACTATTCGTTAGAAACGATGAGTTGGGTGCTACTCCCCAGTGGGCTTTGGTCCTTTTACGCGCCGTCGAAGGCTGATATGGATCGGAGTTTCTGGGGTTTGGGTATCGGCGTGCAAGAACGACGGAGAGATTTTGGCTTATCACTGTCCTATTTCGCATCGCTGCCCTTGTTTCGTTTGGTCTGACGTACGCGGCACGTTCGTCTGAGAATCCAGATGTGTGGGCGGTGGTTGTGCTGGGCCTTATTGGTCTTCTCCTGTTGTACGTGGGCGAACGAATCCGGCCAGCAAAAGTCAGACGGCTGCCGAGTGGCGTAGACGCGAGGGGCGATCAGTCTCTCGATCCATAGCCCACCAGCGCGTCGAACTGCTCGACGTCCGAATTCGTGGCGGAGATCTAACTTCGTATGGGTACAAATCACCGGAGCCTACGGGAGTGGCGGAGCATGCGAGTCATCCCGCTTCTGCCATATCCAAGGGCAACACAAGATTGCGACCAACTCACCCTCGGGGATGGGGAGGTGTCCCCGTAGCCGGATGCGAACAAACTGGTGATAGTTGGAGCATGACCCGCTACGTCCTACTCGCGTATCAAGAGCCGCTGGCCACAGGCGAAGACCTGATGTCACACTTAGGCGATCTAGCTACAGGACTCGTTGTGGCGACGGTGCTAACGCTGTTGAGCGTGGTCTGGTTCGGCTGGTCTCGAGGCTTTTGGTGGCGGACGACAGTCGTTTCGATTCTGAATAGCTGGAACTGGTGGCGCTTGGCGATACCCGTGTTGATAGTCGGCTACTTCGTTGGGTATTTCCCTGAGGAGAGTGAAGACGCTGGTGTGAGAGTCGCCCTGAGCGCCAGCGGCACCTCGTTGGCGATTGGTGCTTTGGTGCTGATAGTTGGAGGCCTTTTTGGAGATCAACTGAGGAAATGGGCTCGTGACCCACTTGAGTTTTTGTATCGCCATTGAGGCTTTTGGCGGCTGCCGCACCCGTCGATTTCGACCGATAGCGCTCTGACCTGGGATGTTACATTTCCGTCCGTCCGTGCGCGAAAGTGTAACACTGCAGGTCAGAGAGCTGCGGGGTTAACGGCGGTCCTCTTGTTTAGAGCACTTTTCCGGATTTCATGTTTGAAGACCATGTACCGGGCCGCCATGTTTCCCCACGATGCGATCAGGCGATTGGGCGCCGGTGACACATTTCCCCAGCAGTTCGGCGTCGACTAGCGTTCCACTTGGCGGGATTTTCGAACAAAGAGGATTCCGTATGCCAGGTAACGAGGGTTCACCGCACGACCCGATCGAGAGACGGACGCCGTTTAATCCGGACGAAACGACCGCCTATCGACCTTCGGATAGCCCTCCTGGCCCTGGGTGGTGGAAAGCGTCTGACGGGGAATGGTATCCACCATCGTCTAACCCCGGTCTAGAACCTCCTTTGCCGCCGCCACCTGTGCCAGAAACACCACCATCGCCTGGCTGGTGGAAAGCGTCAGACGGCAATTGATACCCACCCGAAGCCCCACTGCCAGCAGCTCCGCAGCCTCCTGTTGCAGCTCCAGTAGACGTCTCCAAACCCACATATGCCAGCGACTCCACATCACCGTCATCCAGTCGAATACAGGACCAACCGCATCAGTACGCACCGGCCGAGCCGCTGCCGAAAAGAACACCGCCAGTCGATACCGGCACCGGCCGGCGTGGCAAGGTCGCGGCTGCCGGGATCGCCGCAATCGCACTCTTAGGTGGCGGAATCTATCTGATGAACAACAATGAACCAGCGGTGGAGGGTGTCGAAACGGCTTCCGCCACCACTACGTCTTTGAGCTCTACAACCAGCTCGGCGCTGCAAACAACCACGGTTGCTCTCACCACCGCACCACCAACGACGTCGGCACCGCTGATATCCGCGGAAGACGCACGTCAAGAATCAGTCGTTCTCTGTTTCGAGTTCGCCGGGTATGACGAGCTCGTGGAGGGCTTGCCGACTGACAGCCTGGAATGGGTTGAAGAGTGCATTTCGGTCACCCAGCAAGAACTCATCGCAGGGACCCAAGCACTGTCGATTGAAGGGGACTACGCTGCACCGCCACCGACTACCACCGAAGCCCCACCCAGACAGCTAACCGAGGAACAGAACGACGAGTTTGGCCAAGACTGGGCTGCTGACAAGCTAAAGCCAGTTGTAATTGAGGCATTCGCCGATGAGCGCAGCGTAGAGTCGGTCGACGAAGTCACCTACCTCCCCGAAACCAACCAAGTGAACATCGTCCTGACGAGTACGTTCAACGGTGAGCAGTACCACGATGAGGACGCGTGGGAATACCTTCAAGTCATCGCAGTCCTCTGGGACGAAGAAGACGGGGCATTAGCTCTGGAAGGTATCGATATCGGGTTGCGACTAACCCTCTCGTCAGTCACCTATTCGTGTGACCGCACGACCATGATCGATCTTGCTGAGAACCGCTTGACGAAGGGGGATGCAATCCGCGCCTGCTAAGCAGACTCAAGCGTTATCGACACTTCGGACCCACAACAATTTGAAGGGCTACCACGCCGACCACGCACGCAACAAGAATGGTGGTCAAAGATACTGCGATACCAACGACTTCCAAGCCATCCAAACCATGCCCAGCTTGCGGCAGGCAGCTCGTCACCCGGCGAAACAGCAAGACTCACCAAAGGTTTACCGGTTGTTCTGGATTCCCTTCCTGCCGCTTTACACGTAGCCTCCGCAACCGGCATCGGTAAGGTTGGCGGCATGACCGAATCGGAACCAGAGCGGGACTATTGGTTCGTCACCATTCTTTGCCGGGTACTAGGCGCATGCCTGTTCCTAGGTTGGGTTTTGGCCGTCAACCTCGTAGTCGACGGCAACGATGGCTCGTGGCCGGCAGCTATCTTGATGCTTCCGGCAGCGCTGGGACTTTTTTACCTCGGCGAGCGTGTGCGGAAGGGCGCAGGAACCAAGGTTCGCTAGGCCGAGCGAGCGCCGGACCGATCACCCTGCACCATTCATCCGCCAAATCCCTCTTACGTGCTTCAGAAGTAAAAACGCTGGCCAACTTCAACAGGGTGTCGTACCGCGGCCGACGCAGTCCCCGCTCAAGCGGCTGACTGTTGATTTGCTGAGACCCGCTGGGTTCGCAACCGCCACCAGGTTTCCTCCGCCGCGGCGTCGTCGTAGATCTGCCCCAAATCGCAGTAGCAGTTCGTGTTCGGTGAGGGTGATCGGCCGTCCTCCTTGGTCCGGAACTGGGAGGGTACCAATCTGAGCTTCGCTGCCCGCGTCGACGGGCGTCTTGTTTAACCCGGTTTTGGTGTTGCCCATGCAATGCGATGACCAAAGCGAATCCATCAGCGCCGCCACTAGGGGGTCGGGCTCCCTCGGCTTCCGGTTTCGTTGGTCTTTCTTCGGCTCTTCTTTCACTTCGTGTTCCTAAGCTCGTCTTTCGTGTTCGGACAGGGGAAGGCAAGCCATCCACCTCTGGCCCGTGTCATGGGTTGACCTGAGCACTTCCGACTATTCACTGTCGGTAAGCCTCTCGTGCGCGTGGTGCATGGTTGTTTCGTTCTTCAGTGCGTCGGCTACTGCCGCTCCCTAGCTGGCATCGGCGTGAAGGTTCCGATGACAACCGGCCCCCTCCCCTCATATCGCAGAGGTGAGCGCTCTGGGCTCAGGCGTGCCTGTCCTGAGCTACCTACTGGCTCCCAGTATTCCCGGCCGTCGATGACTGGCGTGCCATCTCAAAGGCTCGGTCGGTGAGCTACTCCAGCAGGCCCCTAGGACACCCATAGGTGTCCGGCCAAACGGTGTGGGGACCTACCCTTCCACTTGCTTGGGCTTGCGGCCGACACTGATGTCGTGCGGCATCGCTAGCCAGCCCCTCTCTTTGCACGGGCCTGCGAAGATCGCAGAGCAAGGCGAGCGAAGTAGGCACTGCGTGCTGCAGCGGCTCGCCTCTCCCTTTCGTTGCTAGAGAGTTTGCGGTCGGGGTCTACCTGATCCTCGAAGCGATCAAGAAAGGCCCGTCGAGCCTTAGAGGTTCCTTCTACGGGAGCTTGTTTCGACCACCGAGTGTTTGCTGCTAACTGTGCTCGGAGCTTTCTTTGCTCCGGTGTGAGGGTACCCACGCGCGCGACTCCCTTTGGAGATCACGCTGGGTGCCAATGTCCAGCAGTCGGCGACTAAATACCGGCGCTAATGTTCACTGCGAACTTTAGCACTGCGCTACGACACATCGACGCGAAGCGCTCAACCCAGCAGCTCGAAATAGGCCGTCGGGTGGGGTTCTTCCCGGTAATCGGGGTGATCGGTCAACGAATTTCCTGCATCGAGCCACGACGAAGGGATCGCATCTGTATTTCGCAGGCGTCGTAGCGGCCGAACCAGCCGACCGAAGGGCTCGTCGTATGGATCATCGACGACCTCCCAGCCCATTGCGGCGACAACATCACGAAGCGGCATCTTTTTCAGTTCATCGGGGACATCTCCGAGCTTTGGGAATTGGCGCTCGAGTCGCCCTCTCGTCATCGGATTCCTGAGGAACATTTCATCCGTCACCGCAGCGAACCCAGTCTTGTTCGACCTGAGGGCAGCTACAGCCTTCTCTAAATCAATGATCTGGTGATGGGCCTTGCCGCATCGGACAGGGTGCAGTCTTCGGATCAGAGCACCGACAGGCCAATCGGCTGCAAGTTCCGCGTCGACGTCGTAAAGGTCTGGCGCGTGCTCCAGCGCTCTGCCCATGGCCTCGACTGGAGACGACCGCGTTGTGATCGAAAATGTGAATGAACTCGGCCCCATGCCATCGAGAACGGCAATGCGTCGCTGACACCGAGAGCAGACGATCCTCACAGACGATCTCCGGGTGAGTGCTTCTTGTGTGCGGCCCTTGCTCGCTCGTCCTTCACGGATGCGCCGTAGCGCTGCAGCATTTGATCTGAGCGCCAGCCGGCCAGCTGCTGCAAGTCTCCCTCGTTACCGTCGCCAGCTAGCCACTGGTGGGCGAACGTGTGGCGGAAACGGTGAGGCCGAACGTCCTCAACGTCTGCTTGTTTGCCGCGGCGTCGAAGCATCTGAGCGATACCGCTTTCAGAGACTCCACCTTTCGGACCCAGCCAAAGCGCGGGGCTTCCTGCTTGTTTGTGCCGACGCCGAACCCGCAGGTAGCGGTCGAGCTCGTCGGTCGCCTTGTTGCCGAGCGGCAGCATACGAACCCGACTCCCTTTGCCCGTCACAACGACTGCACGCCCATCGAGGTCCACGTCTTCGAGTGTGAGCCCGGTCAATTCTCCGACCCTCACGCCCGTGTCGATAAAGAGGCGGATAATGGCCCTGTCGCGCGCCTGGTCGAAGTTTCGGCCCTCAGTTACCTTGAGTAGCCGAGCTAGCTCGTCGTCGCTGTAGACGGGCACAGGGGCCTCAGGAACAGAAGGCGGAACCATTCCCGCCATCGGGTTCTTGGCAACCTCGCCTTCCTTCTCGGCCCACTTGAAGAACTGCTGCAAGCAACGAAAGCGCGTCGCCGCGGTTGAAGCGGTCTTTGTGTCGAGCTGGTGACCAATGAATCGCTCCACATCAGAAGGCTTGATCTCCTGCACCTGCCCGCTGTGGCCGACCTCTTGGAGGTACTCCGCAAACGTACGGGCTGCGTTTAGGTAGTTGGTCACGGTCCGCTCTGCTCGGTTACGCGCCGTGAGGTTTCGCCGGAAGCTAGGAACGAGGTCTTCGATTAGGTCACCGTGGCTGTTCACGATTCGAAAATTAACAGGTGTAGCAGCGGTGTGCTACTACTTTTCTTCGCTCTAGCGACAGCTACTTCGTTGCTATTGCAACGTTTGAGCCCGAGAGGAGAATTGAACTCCTGACCTATTCATTACGAGTGAATTGCTCTACCGACTGAGCTACCCGGGCGATGGCATAACGGTATCTATGATGGCGGCCGCGACCAACAGCCGCCAGCAGGTTATTCGGCGGCGTTTGCGAGCTCGGGAAGCCCCACGAATAGTGCTTGCAGCAGCAAGGTTTCGTTCGGGTTACGTCCGAGCGCTTCGCCAGCGTCGGTGAGCCGTTTGGTGGCCGCGGCTAGGACAGCAGGCCTCGGATGATCGAGTAGCCGGTCGCGGTACAGACCGGCCAGGATGCCGAGCCCGAATCGAAGCTCGGCGTCGCGCACCGCACGGATCTCTCGCTTGTGCCGGGCTTCGAGCGTCTTGCGGCCCGAGCCGCGGGTGCCGAGCTCTTCTTCTCGTTTGTCGAGCTCTTCGCGCTCGAGGTCGTGGCGAGCCACGAGTGGTGTTTGAGCTTCGTCGATGAGGTCGCGCAGTTCGTCGACCATCACCGCTACCGCCGCACCGGTTCCATCGAGTCGGGAAGGCACCGAGCGCCAAGCATCGCGACGGGCCACAAAGCGTTCGTCGGTTACCAACAAGCGTGCTCGCTCGACCGAACCAACCGACGCTTCGGCCACTTCAGCCGCCCGGGTTGGCTCGACGCCTTCGGAAACTAGCAGCTGTTCGATCGCTGCCGGGGCGACCGGGCCAAACTCGATCTGCACACAACGCGACGCGATGGTGATTTGTTCGGGCGGCACCTCGTCGGCCAACAAGATGAACACCGACGACGCCGGCGGCTCTTCGATGGTCTTGAGCAGCTTGGGTGCTACCCGTGCCTCGGCGGTGTGGAAGCGGTCGACCAACAGAACTTTGCGTTGGCCTTCGACCGGCGACCGCGAAGCCTCGGTGATGAGCTGGCCGGCTTCCTCGACCAGCAGGGCGCGGCCTTCGGGTTCGAGGAGAAAGTAGTCGGGGTGCTGTTCGGCGACGGCGAGACGCCGATGGCGGTCGGCGCCCTCGGGGTCGACCGCGGCCAGCAGCTCGCCAGCAAACGCGGCAGCGGCTTGGCGTTTGCCCGAACCGGGTGGCCCAACAAACAAGTAGGCGTGCAGCGGGTGGGCGAGGGCGTTACGGAGCTGGGTGACAGCTCGCTCTTGACCAACAACGGTGCCGAGCGGATCGAGTTCGGCCGAAGTGGCGACGTCGGTCATTCGCCCAGCCGTTCGGCAAGCGCAGCGTCGATCTTGGCCGAGACCTCGTCGACCGAACCAGCGCCATCGATAACCACCCACGAGTCGGGGTTGGCATGAGCGAGATCGAGAAAGCCTTGGCGTACCGACGCATGAAAGTCGCTGCCCGCCCGTTCGAGACGGTCGAGGTTGTCACCGAGACGAGCTGCGCTCACCTCAGGCTCGACGTCGAGCAGCACCGTCAGGTCGGGGCGCAACGCATCGGTGGCAAACAGAGAAATATCCGAGACGGTGTCGGCGCCGAGACCCCGGCCCACCCCTTGGTAGATGACCGAGGATGCGATGAATCGGTCGCACACCACGTCGGTGCCCTCCGCCAGTTTTGGGGCGATCACCTCGGCCACATGTTGAGCCCGGTCGGCGGCATAGAGCAACGCCTCAGCCCGAAAGCTGAGCGACTCGTTGGCCGGGTTGAGCAGGATCTCTCGAACGGCCGGACCGATCGAACAGTCGCCGGGCTCAAAGGTGAAATGGGCACCCCGACGCTCGGCGACCAGGCGCGCCTGAGTCGACTTGCCAGTGGCGTCGCCGCCCTCGAACACGATGAACTTGCCTGTCATGGACTCCCGACATTAGCGACCCACAGCGACAGGCCCGACAACCGGCCCGCCGGCGCCCACAAATGGGCGTACAGGAATCGCCGCTCGATGCCGAGATACTGGAAGGACAACGACCTTCGAAGGGTTCCCTCTCCATGAGCATCACTATGTACGGAGCCGACTGGTGCGGCGACTGCCGTCGAGCCAAGGCCTACTTCGCGGACAACAACGTCGAATACACCTACATCGATCTGATCGAGAACCCCGACGAAACCAAGGTGGTACTCGAACGCAACGGTGGCAAGCAGCGCATCCCGGTCATCATCTTTAGCGACGACTCACACCTGACCGAACCCACCAACGAGCAGTTGGCGGCCAAGCTCGCCGAACTCGCAGCCGCCGACAGCACCGACACCAGCAAGGACGACGACGCCGCACCGGTCGACGGGCCGGTCGTTACCGAAAACGTCGAGGCGGGCCAGTTCGAGCTCCGCGACGGCACCGAGCTACTCAGCCTTGCTACTTACTCCGAGCGCGACAACAACGTCACCGTGCCCCACGTGGAGACCATCCCGGCCCACCGAGGCAAGGGCAACGCCGGCAAGCTGATGGACGGCATGCTGGCATTGCTGCGCGACAGCGAACGCACGATCACCCCGCTGTGCCCGTTTGCCGCCGGCCACATCCGCGACAACGCCCAGTATCAAGACCTGGTGAGCCGCTAAACCTGGGTGTTCGCTCGGGTCGTAGCGGCTTGAGGAGCATTCGAGTTGGCGCCCGCATCCTTTTCGGTGCGGCCAAAGCCGTCCTCGAACAATTGCAAAATCGGCGTCATAGTCGCCAGCGATTCGAGTTCGGCGATCGAGTCGACGGTGAATTCACCTTCGGCGATCCGTTCGCCGATCTCATCGAAGTTCTCGTCGAGCACCGTGCTGGCCGGGTCGAGGTTGGTGATGATCGCTAGGCCCTTGCGGTAGCTGGCGGCATAGGCCTCGACCACTCGCACGTTGAGGTCGGGGCGGTACTGCGCGAGGATCGGAATCAGCTTGTAGATATCGCCGGTCCAGGCGTTGAAGTGCCGGTCGCGATCGGCCATTTCGATCTGCTCGGGCAGCACATCGTCGAGCACGATCACGCCACCTGGGCTCGACCACTTCTCAACGTTGATGAAGTCGCGCACCACATACTCAGCCAGGTGCATGCCATCGATGTACGCCAAGTCGATGCCTTGCGCTAGTCGGTTCTCGCAGAGTCGTTGGTTGGCGAAGAACCCGTCGCTGGTGCTCTTGAACAGGCTGGTCGGGAAGTGCTGGGTGCAGTTGATCTCAAACGCCGGGTCGATACCGATCGATGGGCACCGGGCCAGCTGCAGGCTGTATCCGTTGGCGACGCCGATCTCCAGGTAGAGCTTGGGGCGGTGTTCGGTGTGAATGCGCTGCATGATCTTGAGGTAGTCGAGATCATCGGTCGTGCAGCCTTGAGCAGCCGCCGTCTCCTCGATCACACCCAGCGCGGGCAGGACCGGGCGCACGGCCGATTCGTCGACCGGGCGACGGTACGACAGGTGCATTCGGGGCACCGGGGTGCCCAGCTCGGCGTGGCTGATGTGAAGCCGCGACAGCTGGGTAAGCAGCCGCGACTTTTCGATGCCGTACTCGTGCGAAATGGTCGGCACGTGCTGGGCGGCGAAGGGCACCTTGCCGTGCACATGCGGGGCCCGAACGATTTCCATGCCGTCGACCCCGGTGATGTCGCGGTTGTTCTCGTGGAAGTCCTCGAGAAGTTCCCGACGCTCTTCGCGAGTGATCGAGGTGGTGGTACCGCCGTGATCTTGGTGGAACGACCCTTCACCGGGAAGCACCACGTAGGTGTTGAGCGGTTCGTGGGTTAGCCGCCAGAAGATCTCCGGGTTCGCCATACCGCCACCTGGTTCGGTGAACCGCTCCTCGAACGCCCCGCACGCGTCGAACACCGTCTTGTTGGTGATGAGGCAGTTGCTCTCGAAGTGGTGCAGCTCGGCGCGGTCTTGTAGTTCGGTCGCCCGAACGGCGTAGCGGAACAAGCTGTACCCGTCGGTCGGCCAGCCGAGGGTTTCGAGCATTTCGGTTTCGCGGTCGAACGCCCAATCGACGTGGCTGAAGTTCTGCGAAACGTCGCCCAGCATGAACTGGGGAACATTGATGACCGGTCGTTCGAAACGGGTGAAGATCTCTTCGGACCGGGCGAACACGCCAGGCGTCAACATGTGAGCGCCATCGATGATCAGCGCAACGTTGTCGAACTTGGCTTGGCGAATGCCCTCGTTGAGCGCCTTGATGGGCGATGGGTCGCCGACGAACCGCAGGATCCGCGACAGCTGCGGGTGCCGGTCGTGAAGATCGTTCCCAACCGCTGGGTCCGATCCGTTGTCGACCACGATGATTTCAATCTGATCGGCCGGCGCGTTCTGGTACTCGGCTCCGCAGGTAAAGAGTGTGCGTTCGAGTTGCTGAGGGATGTTGTACGCGGCGACAACAAAGGTGATTCCGTCGAACGTCAGCGGGCCCAGTTCGGGCCGTTCTTCGTCGAATACCTGCGCGGTGTATTCCGCCAAATCAAGGGCTTGAGCCTCGCGCCGACGCATCACCTGGTTCTGGAATCGCAGGTTCTCGATCTGCTTCTCCAGGCGGTCGATTCGTTGTTGAGCCTGAGGAGATATGCCTTGCACAGGAAGTGGGACTTTCGGTTGAGCGGAAGACGAGCCCACCGGGGGCGAGCAATAGCCCAAAGTGCCATGAAACAAACCGATAATCAACCAGGAGAGGTCGAAGTGGGTCAAATGACCCACCCTGCGTTAACGCACTACTTTTCTTGGAATTTGGCGGCTCTAGGAACCGTCAACCCGGACCTATTCGGCTGGGGTTTCCTCGGCCGATTCATCCGCAGGTTCGGCCGCAGCAGCAGCCTTCTTTTTTGCCGGCGTCTTCTTCTTGGCCGCCGTCTTCTTAGCGGTGGCCTTCTTCTTCGCCGTGCTCTTCTTCTTGGCGGTCGCCTTCTTCTTTTTCTTGGCGGCCTTCTTGCCCTTCTTGGCCGGGCCTTTGGCTCGGCGTTCAGCAAGCAACTCGGCGGCCCGCTCCGAGGTCAGCTCCTCGACGGTGTCGCCCTTGCGGAGCGACGCGTTGTACTCGCCGTCGGTCACGTAGGGGCCGAAGCGACCGTCCTTGCAGATCATCTCTTTGCCGGTCTCGGGGTCTTCGCCCAAGTCTTCGCGCAGCGGCGGCTTGGCGGTTCCGCCACCCCGGCGCTTCGGCTGAGCCAACAGCTTGAGACATTCGTCGAGCGTGATGGTGAAGAGGTCTTCCTCTTTTTCCATGCTGCGGCTGTCTTTGCCCTTCTTGAGGTACGGACCGTACCGACCGTTCTGGACATTGATCTCTTTGCCGTCGGACGGGTCGACTCCAACCAGGCGAGGCAACGACAGAAGCTTCATGGCCTCTTCGTAGGTAATGGTGTCGAGCGACATCGAGGTAAAGAGCGAACCGGTCTTGGGCTTGTCTTCGCCGTCGACGATTTCGCCAAGCTGCACGTACGGACCGAACCGGCCAGCCTTGGCGTAAACCATGAGGCCCGATTCGGGGTCGATACCGAGTTCTTTGTCGCCGCTGGGGGCTTCGATGTACGCCATCGCCTTTTCGACGGTGAGTTCATCGGGGGCCAGATCGTCGGGAATGCTGGCGGTGCGGGGCTTCTCGTCGGGCGACGGAGCCTCGCCAGCCTGCACGTACGGGCCGAACTTACCGACGCGAGCTACAACGGCTTCGCCGTCTTCGGAGACACCGAGCGGGATGGTGTTGATGGCGCGGGCGTCGATCTCGCCGAGGCGTTCGTCGACCTTCTTCTTTAGGCCTTCGCTCATTTCGCCTTCGCCGAAGTAGAACTTGGTGAGCCACGGGATGGCTTCGCCCGAGCCGCCAGCGATGGCGTCGAGGTCGGTTTCCATCTTGGCGGTGAAGGCGTAGTCGACCAGGTCGGGGAAGTGTCCTTCGAGCAGGCCGACGACCGAGAAGGCGGTGAACGACGGAACCATCGCCGAGCCCTTCTTCCACACGTAGCCGCGGTCTTGGATGGTGCCCATGATCGAGGCGAAGGTCGACGGACGACCCACACCAAGCTCTTCGAGCTTCTTGACCAGCGAGGCTTCGGTGTAGCGCGACGGCGGCTGGGTTTCGTGACCCTCGGGGACGATGTCGCTCATGTCGAGCGCATCGCCGACCGTCATGGCGGGCAACTTACGCTCGTTGTCGGCTTCGTCGACCTCGGCGTCAACCGCCTTGGAGACGGTGTAGATCTTGCGGAAGCCTTGGTGGGTGATGACGGTACCGCTGGCCGAGAACTCGGCGTCTTCGCCAGTGGTGGCCTTGGCGCCGAGCTTTACCGATACGGTTTCGCCCAAGCAGTCGGTCATCTGCGACGCAACGGTGCGGTTAAAGATCAGTTCGTAGGCAGCGGCCTCCGACTTGGGAACCTCGGCAGCGACCTGTTCGGGGGTTTTGAAGGTGTCGCCAGCCGGACGGATAGCTTCGTGAGCTTCCTGGGCGTTCTTGACCTTCTTGGCGTAGGTGCGAGCCTCGTCGGGCAGGTAGTCGTCGCCGTACTTGTCCTTTACATAGGACCGAGCGGCGTTGAGGGCGGTTTCCGACAACGTGGTGCTGTCGGTACGCATATAGGTGATGTAGCCCTTTTCGTACAGACCCTGGGCAGCACGCATAGCCATCGCCGACGAAACCCGCAGCTTGCGGCCCGCCTCTTGCTGGTACGTAGAAGTAATGAACGGCGCGGCCGGGCGGCGGCGGTAGGGCTTCGGCTCGACCGAGTTGACCTTGGCATCGACACCGTCGAGCCCTTTGGCCAACGCAGCCGAGGTGGCCTCGGTCAGCACCACAACGTCGTCGTTCTTTTGCGAACCGTCTTGCTCGAAGTCGCGACCCGACGCTACGCGCTGGCCGTCAATCGACTGGAGGTTGGCGGTGAACGACTGCTTCTCGTCGCCGGTCTGGTTCTCGAACGTTGCGCTGAGGTCCCAGTAACCAGCCTTGATGAAGGCCATACGTTCGCGTTCGCGTTCGACCACGATTCGGGTCGCCACACTCTGCACCCGACCAGCCGACAGCTTCGGCATGATCTTCTTCCACAAAACCGGCGATACCTCATAGCCGTAGAGCCGGTCGAGCATGCGGCGAGCCTCTTGGGCGTCGACCAGGTGACGGTCGAGCTCGCGTGGTTCGTTGAGTGCCTTCTCTATTGCGGTCTTGGTGATCTCGTGGAACACCATCCGCTTTACCGGCACCTGAGGGTTCAAGACCTCAAGCAGGTGCCAGGCAATCGCTTCTCCTTCGCGATCCTCATCGGTTGCGAGATAGAGCTCGTCGGATTCTTTGAGAAGCTTCTTGAGTTTCTTGATTTGGTCCTTCTTGTCGGAAGAAACCACATAGAGCGGCTTGAAGTCGTTGTCGACATCGATCCCGATTCGGGCCCACTTCTCTCCTTTATATGCAGCCGGCACATCGGCCGCGCCACGAGGGAGGTCGCGGACGTGTCCGATCGACGATTCGACGACATAGTCGTCACCTAGGTATCCAGCGATGGTCTTGGCCTTGGCTGGGGACTCGACAATTACGAGGGCCGTCACGGTGGGTTAGTTCTCCGAAAGTTGACAGATTGCGGCTCAGACACGAGCCGGAGAAAAGAGAGGTATGCCTGGCTAGACCGGCATGAAGTTTCTGATCGGCAGGGAAACCTGAGCTTTAAGACCCAGGCACCAACCAGATTTTATGGCTTCAAAACGAAGGCCACGACGCATGATCCTGTACCTATCTGGACGAAAAGCCAACCCGGTCGGCCGATTCGGCACCAACTTTTTTCCACAAGACGGTCTGTTCGACAGCCCGTGATGAGCAGGTCTAGCTGGGCGAATACTCGGCCTCGGGCGCCGATGCGACCTCGGTTTCAACCGATCCACGAGACAGCACAAAAGCTCCGAAGACCGACGCCAGAATCGATGCGGCGATGATTCCGAGCTTGGCCTGTTCCTGCAATACGTCGGACTCGTAGGCCAGGGTCGTGATGAAGATCGACACCGTAAATCCAATACCGGCGATGAACGCGATGCCAAGGATCTTCATCCAGTTCGCGCCCTTCGGTAGTTCGGAGATTCCGAGTTTCACCGCCAAGAATGTGGCACCGACGATGCCGACCGGCTTGCCGATCACCAGTCCGGCGATAACGCCGATGGTTACCGACGAGCTGACCGCTTCGCTGATGGCCGAACCGCTGATCTCGATGCCGGCGTTAGCCAACGCAAAGATCGGGATGATGAGGAAGCTGGTGAAGGGGTGTAGCGAATTGATGAGCCGTTCGGCAACCGACACGGTCTCTTGCACTTCGAAGCGAGCTCGACGGGCAGTGGATGGGTCGGGCACCACATCGTTGTCGGGGCGGAACGGCGACAAGATGTCGAGGTTGGCTGCGTCTTGCAGCGGCTTGGCCGGGGTGAGCAGACCCATAACCACACCAGCGATGGTGGCGTGCACACCCGAGCGGAACACGGCGAGCCACACAAACACACCGATCACCACATACAGCGGCGTGTACCAGACCTTCAGGTTGCGGAGCACCATAACCAAGATGACCAACGCCGCGGCGACGAGCAGCCAGCCGGTCGAAAGATTCTTTGTGTAGAAGATGGCGATAACCAAAATGGCGCCGATGTCGTCGACGATCGCCAGGGTGAGCAAGAACACCCGCATGGTCGACGGGACCTTATCGCCAAGCAGCGAGACCACACCGAGCGCAAAGGCAATGTCGGTGGCCATCGGGATTCCCCAGCCGTCGAACTCGGGGCCCGAGGTGTTGAACACGATGAAGAACAGCGCCGGGATGACCATTCCGCCGATAGCGGCAACGGCCGGAAGCGCGGCGACCCGGGTGTCCCGTAGCTGACCAGCTACCCGTTCGAGCTTGATCTCCATGCCGACCACGAAGAAGAAGATGGCCACCAGTGCATCGTTGACCAGCAGTTCGAGGTTGAACGGGTGGGCTTCGTCGCCCAGGTGGAAGCTACCGATGGTGATGTCGAACTTGGTTTCCCAGAAGTGGTGGTACGAATCGCCCCACGGCGAGTTCGCCCAAACCAGCGCCACGATCGTGGCAAGAATAAGAAGGACACCGCCCGCGGCTTCGATATGGAAGAAGTTCTGCAGCGGTTGCGCGACACGGCGAGCGACCACGGTGTCGCGACCGAGAAACGTCTTGTCTGAGGGGTTTATCGACTGTCCAGCCACGAAGGCTCCATTCTAGCGACTGGGCGTATCTATTCGACCAACCTTACGAGCGTGGCATATGGCTCGGATGCAAGTTTTTCGCCATACCCGCCGTCACGTCGCCGCTTTTAGGCCGCTTTCGGCGAGATGGCCTTGCTCGACATCCGAATCGGTTGGTTGTCGGCGGCGGACAGCGGCAACGGCTCGCTCGCCAATGCGTTGGCGGTCTTCTCGGCCGGCATCGGCCGGGCGTAGTAGTAGCCCTGGCCGACTTCGCATCCCATGCTGCGCAGTGCCCGGGCTTGGCCGGCCGATTCGATGCCTTCGGCCACGGTGATGGCTCGGGATTTCGCAGCGAGTGAAATGACGGTCTCGATCACGCCGTCGTCTTCGCCGGTTTCGATCCGATCGACGAACGACTTGTCGATCTTCAAAATGTCGAACTCGAACTGCTGGAGATATTGCAGCGACGAGTAGCCGGTACCGAAGTCGTCGATGGCGATCCGGAATCCGTTGGCCCGCAGGCTGCGGAGCCGTTCGGCGATGAGCTCTTTGTCGCGTGCGAACACGCTTTCGGTGATCTCGAGCACAACTCGTTGCGGTTCGAGGCCCGAGTTGGCGACACATTTGGTGAGGTCGTCGACGATGGTCTCTTCTTGCAGTTGGCGGGCCGATACGTTGACCGACACATAGAGGTCGTGGCCAGCACTGATCCACTCGGCGAGCTGCTTCGCGGCGTCGCGTAGCACGAGCAACCCCAGTGCACTGATGAGCCCGGTGTCTTCGGCCACGCCGATGAACCCGGCTGGACCAACCAGACCCTTGCCGGGTCGGTTCCAACGCACCAGCGCCTCGAAACCGTTGATCCGTTCAGTCTGCAGGTCGACCAGCGGTTGATAGTGAACCTCGAGGTCTTCGTCTTCGATCGCGACACGCAACGCTTCGATCAGGTCGAGGCGAGCACCGGCCTGCGAGAGCATTTCTTCGGCAAAGACTTCAACCTGGCCCTTGCCTTTGTCCTTGGCGGCATACATCGCCACGTCGGCCTGCTTCACGAGGTCTTCGGCCGACGTTGAGCGGTCGGTGTCGTACGCGATACCGATACTGGCGCTGAGCTTGAGGCTGCGGCCCTTGGTGGGCATGGCATAGCCGATCGACTCGAGCACCCGTTCGGCCAACTCGATCGCCTCGTGTTCGGCGTAGAAGCTGGTCATCAGCACGGCGAACTCGTCGGCACCGAATCGAGCAACCGAGTCGCTGATACGGATCGAGGTACGAAGTCGGTCGCTGATCTCGACTAGAACCTGGTCGCCGGCCGCGTGGCCGAGGGCATCGTTCACCAGCTTGAAGTCATCGAGGTTGAGCAGCATGACACCCACCATCTCGTCGGTGCGGGTGGTGTCGGCCAGTACGTCACCGAGGGAGTCGAGAAGCTGCGACCGGTTGGCGAGCGCGGTCAACGAGTCGTGGCTGGCCTGGAACCGCAGGTTGCGTTCGAGGCTCAACCGCTCGGTGTCGTCGCGCACGTTGAGCACGATGCCGGCGATGGCCGGATCGGACGTCATGTCGGTCACGGTCACGTTCAGGTAGCGCCACGAACCGTCCTTCGCGGTGGTGCGGATATCGATCGACTCGCGTTCGACGGTCTCGCCCGACAACAACCGGTCACGCAAGTCACTGGTGTCACGCACGGCATCGAGCGACAGCACGTCGACCACCTTGGTGCCAAGAAGCTCCGAAGGCTGATAACCCAGCACCCGTTCAACCGCTGGCGATACGTAGGTAACAAACTCGTCCTCGTCGATGATCGCTACGATGTCGCTCGAGTGCTGAACCAGCGAGCGGAATCGAGCCTCCGAGCGGAGCACCCGCTGCTCGGCATTGCGACGCACCGTTACATCAGAGAACGTGATCACGACTCCCCCCACCTCAGGGTCATGTGAATGGTCGTCAACCGATACCCGAGCCCACCAACTATCACCCTCACTCACTAACGAGAGCTCGTCCAACATTTGGTTTCGCGTCGTGCGTGCCCTCTCAATTAGTTCATCAACCCGACGCGCACCCGGGCCGTTGAGTGTGGTGCCAAGCGGCTTTCCGAGGTAGTGCGACTCACCAAACTCCAAGACTTGGTCGCAATTGCTCGTCACGAAGCTGACATGATCGTCGGAGTCGACGAGCATAATTACTTCGGCCGAAGCTTGAGTGAGCCGACGGAATCGATGTTCTGACGATTGGACTGCGACCGCTGTGGCGAGTTGTTCGTTTGCCCGGAACAGACGTGTAAGCCGGTACACGCTTACCACGGTGAGCAAAACCGCTCCGGCGCTCACAATAAGCAGATCCGTATCGATTTCGAACATCTCGTTCAGACCCACAGCGAGCGGAACTACCAGCAACGAGGTGGCTTGAACAACAATCCGTGATCCGCGCAGTCGTGCTTCGACCCCTTGAATGGGTTCACATAGCTCGGTCACCTTTGGATGCAAGACGCTGGCCGTACCGAACCCCATGGCGAGAATCGCTGCGATGGAGGCTGCAGCGGTCGCGTTCGCATCTGCAAGCAGAAGGACGTCGGTTGTTACCAGAGAAATTGAGGCAAAAAGCAAGAACCAAAATGATGGGCTTCGACGCCCAGGCCCAATCGCCAGGCGAACCGTCGCCCCAAACAGCAGAACGGTCAAGCCAGCGTAGAAGCCGTTGAGCACGCGTTCGGACTGCGGAACCAGCGAATCACCGAGATAGCCCGGCAGTAACAGGCCGAACATGAGAATCGCCGCTGCGATCGCAAAGATCACTGCGTCAATAGAAGAGTCAAATGAGGCTGAGGGATCTGATTTCTCTGACCGCAGCTGTCCAAAGATGACGATCGCCAAAATCGTCAAGACATACCCAAGAACCGTCAGGGCATCAGCTGGAGACGGAAAGGGATACTCCACTCCGACCGCGACGCCATGCAAGGTACGGCCGATAGCGCCCGCAACGCTCGAGGCTGCGCCACCAGCCAGAATCATCCAAGGCTGAACATGCCCGGTGTCGAGCGACCGCATACGAAAGCCGACCGTCGCAATAAACAGGAGAGCGACCAAGAGCCTTACAGGAATCCAAGCACCTACGGCGGCCGCGACTCCTATCAGAAAGATGTTGAAGAGAAGCGATTGCTTCCAGCTATCGGCCATCACCAACTATCGGCACGCGCCCACCCTCATATGAGGGTGTATGAATGACGTTCTGTTGCCGGATTATCGGGTGGGATCTATTGCGGGTGCCCCCGTGCGAAGGTCAATGATCAGTTGACCTATTTCGTCCAAATCATCCCGATCGGCAAAGAATCTGGCCGTGTCTTCGCGCAAGTCAACCACACTCTGAAGTGCGTCCGGCATGTAACCATAAGTAGGGAACGTTAAATCACCCATGTAGTGCCGCTCCGGACCGATCTTTTCAAACGGAAATTTCATGACCCGACGCAGTACAGCGAAAAGCTTTCTATCCATCACCGCCAACACGTGGACCCGCTGAGGCTCGCCCTCCAGAAGCCGAATCGACTGCCGGTAAAGCAGAGCAGCGATCTGATAGTGATCGTGCGATGGGTCTGTGGCGAGAGCGCTTACCTCATATGGTTCGACGCCGTCAGCCGAAAGGCGTTCCGCCCAGCCATCATCCAAATCGAAGTTGTTGAGCACCGGCAGACCGAGTTCAGTTCGACGAATGAACCGCGACACACCTACGATTCTGCCCTCACGATCACGAGCAACGTTGTAGGTGCTCGCCTCGACAAATTCGTCATCGATCGTTCCATCACTGTTCAAAGAATCGACATGTCCAACAGCAAGATAGCGAGAAGCCTGAAATCGGCGGGCCGCCATGACGTCACTGTCGCTGTGTGCAATTGCAACCTCGATGCCTACTTCGGCATTTCGCTTTTCCCAACTCACGAGGCGGCCTCCACGGAAAAGCAGGGCTGGTGACTGAACAACAAGCAAAAGTAGGCACTTTTGGCTGGGTCTGGATCGTCGGCGTTTTCGCGTTTTCGGTTGCGAGGGCCCTCGTAGCTTGGCCAACCCTCGGTCGTTACGGAGTAAATCCTTGGGTATTCCTGGCCATCGACATCATTACCGCGTTTCCGTATGCGTACGGTCAAGTAAAGCTGATCAAAGTGGTCGTCGCGAAGGACCTGCGGGCAATCCAAATTTGGGCCCTGGTGGTGCTTGTGACATTCCTTGCTCCGTACCTCTACATTTTTGTTGCCGGGTCGGGTGAACTTCCCACGATCGGATACGTCATTATCTGCGTATTGATTGCGGTGTTTGGCGCAGCGTCGTTGTTGCGACTCAAGCGAGCGATTCAAGCCGAACGCACAAACAGCTGAGTGACTTTCGGAGTACGCAGTATGTGGAGAATCCATAGGCGGAGCATCCTTTACCGCCGCTGCTAGGGATGGTCGAAGCAGGCCGCCGAAGGCGAGGTGGTTGAAGGAAATAGTCTTCGTGGGGGGTGTTTCCCTGACTTACGTCTGGGCAACTACTAGTGAACGTAACCTAGCCAGTGAAATTTTTTCAAAATCTGCTCAACTGGACAATTGCTTAGTCGAGTCGCAACATCTGGTTGCTTAGCCGTTCGGCCATTTCCTTCACGGCTTCGCCAACCAGTTGTTCGCCCGGCTCGCCCGGGAATCGGTAGGCCGGGCCGTGCACATGGATGGCCGCCTCAACCAGTCCGGTGGTGCCGCGGACCGGGGCAGCGACCGAGCTGATTCCGTCGACCGACTCGCTGTTGGTCCAGGCATACCCCTGCCCACGAGCCGCGGCCACCCGTTCGGTGATCGCCGTCGGGTCGACCACCGTGTGTTCGGTGACCTGCTCGAGCGGTTCGGTGAAGTAGCCGTTTAGTTCGGCCGCATCGGCGTGAGCCAACAACACCAACCCCGATGCGATGGTGTGCAAAGGCATCCGTAGTCCGGTCCAGTCTCGAACCTCTACCTCGTTCACTGCCGACACGTGGTCGAGGAACAGAACGTCGCGACCCTCGCGGATCGACAACCCGGCTCGTTCGTTGGTCACAAACACCAACTCGTTCAGGAACGGCCGCGCCATGCGCATCAGATGGGTACCGGCCCGCCCGGCCGGCGAGAGATCATCGAGCAGCGGGCCGAGCTCGTACACTCCCCCAGCTTCGCGTTGTACAACCGCACCCTCGGCTTCGAGCGCACTGAGCATTCGAGCGACCGTGCTCTTTGGAAGATCGACCTGTTTCGCCAAGTTGGTGACCCCTTCGGGGCCGAGCGACAAGGCCCGCAGAACCGCAAACGCCCGCTCGATCGACTGCACACCCGTCATGTTGGGCTACAAGCCTTTGCGCTTCTTTACCTCGGCGGTGATGGCCGGGATCATGGTGTGGAGGTCACCGAGTACGGCATGACCCGCCTTGGTCACCATGTTGGCTTCAGCGTCGGTGTTGATCGCCAGGATGTTCTTCGACGCCTTGGCACCCACCCAGTGCTGGATAGCGCCCGAGATGCCGCAGGCGATGTAGAGCTCGGGGGCGATACGCGTACCGGTCTGGCCAACCTGGTCGGAGTGAGGGCGCCAACCGTTGTTGGTGACCGCCCGCGAGCAACCGACCTTGCCGCCGAGCAGTTCGGCCAACTCTTCGAGCGGCGCGTACGCCTCGGCCGAACCAACACCGCGGCCGCCACCCACAACCACCGGAGCGGTCGACAGGGTTACGCCCGAGCTGGTTACGACCCGGTCGACAACCTTGGTGCGAGCCAACGAGTCGTCGAGCACCGGCGCAAACGGCATCACCATGCCGGCACCGGGTGCGGGGGCAGGCGACGCGTCGAAGGCGTGCGGGGCGATCGACAGCAGCCGGGTGGGAGCATTTAGCGAAACCCGTTCGAGCAGCGAGCCACCCCACTGGGTGCGGGTCATCTCGGCCGCACCGGTATCGACCTCGGTGCAGTTCGCCACGAACGGCAGGTCGAGTCGTGCCGCAGCCTGAGCCAACACTTCGTTGCCTCGATCGGTGCCGCACGAAACGACAACGGCCGGGGCGGTTTGGGTGACGGCCTGGGCGAGGGTTTCGCCCCACGCTTCGGGCCCAAAGTCGTCGAGCAGCGCGTGGTCGGCCACGTGTACGGTCGCGGCGCCGTAGGTGCCAGCCTCGGCGGCCATGCCCGACTCAGCACCAAAGATGATGGCGTTGAGCGGTAGGCCAGCCGACGTTGCGTAGTCGCGGGCAAAGGTGAGCGCCTCGTGCGAGGCGGGGGCCATCGCACCCTGGTCGGATTCGATTACTACCAGTACTGAAGTCATTACAGAACTCCCAATTCTTCAAACAGATCGACAACCGCAGCGGCCGCCGATTCATCGGTGCCAAGGATGACGGTTTCGCTCACCGTCTCGACCGGGCGCAGAAGGCGCACCTTGGCTTGGCCGCCCGCGTCGGCGGCCGGGGCCACCGCATTGATCTCGACCTTCTTGGAGGCCAAGCGGCCTTTCATGGTTGGATACCGAGGAAGGTTGAGGCCTTCCTTCACACCGAGGACGGCGGGACGAGGAAGCTCGTAAACCTCCGAGCCAGCGTCGACCTCGCGCTTGGCGACCACCTTGTCGTCGTGCACCTCGATGCCCTTGATGCCGTTGACCATCGGACGGCCCAACCGGTGAGCAACCCGGATACCGACCTGGAAGCCGCCGCTATCGGCCGACTCGTTGCCGAAGAGAATGAGGTCGAAGGGACCGCTCTCGGATTCGAGTTGTTCGATGGCGTCGCCGATGGCTTTGGCGGTGCGCTGGGGGTCCCAGTCTTCGCCACCGTTGTCCATCAGCACGGCTTGGTTGATGCCGATGCTGGCCGCGTAGCGCAGCTGCTCTTCGGCTTCGGCCGGCCCCAAGGTCAGCACGGTCGACTCGCCGCCGTGCTCTTCGATGAGCTGCACCGCACCCTCGACTGCGCACTCTTCGTGCGGGCTCATGGTGAAGCCCAGGTTCTGGGTGTTGACGAACTGTTCGTCGTCGGTGATGTTGATGCGAGCACCGGGAGCCGGCACCCGCTTGATCAGGGTAAGAATTCGAAGTTCTGCCATGGCTGGATACCTCTAAGCCTTCAGGCGCGAGTTGTCGTCGTCGAAGACCGAACCTTCGATGGCGGCAACCTTCACCGGGAACAGCTCGTTCATGTACATGACCTGAAGGTCGGTGCCGATCACGGCCTTGTCGAGCGGCAGGTAGGCGAGCAGCAGGAACTTGCCAACCGACGGTCCGGGGCCCGCAGTGGTGACTCGGCTGACTCGGCCGTGGCTGTCGACGATGCGGTTGCCGTCCATGTCGAGGATGGGCTCGTTGCCGCCCTGCATGAACCGCTCGACACCGTTGGAGTCGGTGTGGCTCTCGACGGTGAGGGTGCACATGGCAACCTCGGCGCCAGCTTCGCGGGCCTTGAGGTAGGCCTCTTTCCCAATGAAGTCGGCGGCCTTGACCTTGGGGCGAGCCAAGCCGGCTTCGACCGGGTTGTACTCGCTCTCAAGCTCGGCACCCATAAGGCGGTAGCCCTTTTCGAGGCGACCCGAGGTTCCGTACACGCCACCACCGGTGGGGCGCAGTCCGTGCTCGGCGCCCGCTTCCATGAGGGCATCCCAAAGCGCAGGTCCGTTGTCCCATGCGGTGTAGATCTCCCAGCCGGTGTCGCCAACGTACGAGATCCGGAACAAGGTGCAGGGGATTCCGTTGAGCTCAACGTTGCGAAGCGAACCGTAGGGCGAGCCCTCTTGGCTGAGGTCGGCGTCGGTAAGCGCACCGACGATCTTCGGAGCGTTGGGGCCCCACACACCGAGGGTGGTGGTTTCCATGGTGATGTCTTTGAAGGTCACCGAGCCGTCTTCGGGCAAGTACTTCTTTACCCAGAAGCTGTCGCGTCCGCCATCGAACACACCGGTGACGATGCGGATCTTCTCTTCGCCGACCCGCATCATTGTGAGGTCGGAGTGGAAGCCGCCGTCGGGGGTGAGCCACGGGGTGTAGGTGCTCGAGCCAACCGGCTTGTCGACCTTGTTGACCGCCAGGTACTCGGCGTACGCGACGGCGCCCGGGCCTTCGAGTTCGTACACCTGGAAGGCGCTGAGGTCGACCATACCGGCGTTCTCGCGCAGGTTCAGGTGCTCGCCCATGGTGATCGGGCTCCACCACCGGTTGTCCCATTCGTTCGGGCGTTCACTGAGGCCGTAACGCTCGACCAGGTCGGCGTTACTCGTGTACCACTGCGGGCGTTCCCAGGTGCGGGCGCTGAAGAAGTAGGCGCCAAGTTCTTCCTGACGGGAGAAGTACGGGCTCACCGTGAGGTTGCGCTGGCCTTCCCACTGCTCGGACGGGTGCACGATGCCGTAGGTCTTGATGAAGTGCTCATCGGCACGAGCCCAGATGTGCTCGTCGGTCTTTTCTTCTTCGTAGAAGCGGGCGATGTCGGCACCGTGTACGTCGATGACGCGGGGGTAGCCGTAGGTCATCCATTCGGCGACGACCTGGGCCATACCCGGACCTTCCTTTACCCAAACCGCAGCGGCCGACCACAGGTTGCGGCACTCGGGGATCTCACCCAGGCACGGCATGGTGTCGGGCGTGAGGCTCAGCAGGCCGTTGATGGCGTACTTGATCTCGGCTTCGCCGAGCATGTCCATCAACTCGATGGCGGTTTCCATCTGGTCGTCGAAGTCGTCGGGGGTGAAGGGCATCTCGGTTGGCGAGAGGGCGGCTTCTTCGTTCGAGGGGATCTCGTCGGGGTGGTGCAGGATCGCCCGGTGACCGTACGAGCCGACCTCCATCGAGCCAGCCGACTGGCGCTCGTAACAAAAGGTGTCCATGTCGCGGACGATCGGGTAGCCAATCTCGTTGTTGGTTTCGGCCAAGACGTCCATCGGGCCAACGTCGGCCATCTGGTGAACGGCGGGCACGAGCGGAATGTACGCGCCAGCCATGTTGGCGATGCGGTTACTCCACACGCCACATGCGATGACCACGTAGTCGGCCTCGATGGTGCCCTTGTCGGTCACCACGGCCTTGATCTTGGTCTGGCCGGGAACGTGGCTTTCTTCGGTGAGCAGGTCGAGTACCTCGGTGTTGGCGAACACCTGGCAGCCGGCCTTTTCGATTGCTTCCTTGCGCATGGTCGTGCCGGTTTCGAGCGAGTCGACCACCGAAACGGTCGGGCAATAGAAGCCACCGAGGATGATCTCTTCGTTGATGAAGGGCACCTTCTCTTTGACCTCGGCCGGGGTGAGCAGATGTGCTTCGATACCCCATGCGGTCGCCGAGGTCATACGGCGCTGAAGTTCGTCCATGCGCTCTTGGGTGCGGGCAACCTCGATGCCGCCACTGTCGACCGACAAGCCAAAGCCGCGGTACTGGTTGGCGCTCTGCTCGCCGAGCAGGGCCATTTCTTTGTTGTGGTCGACCGGGAAGATGAAGTTCGAGGCGTGACCGGTCGAACCACCGGGGTTGGGCAGCGGGCCCTTGTCGAGCAGCACCAGGTCGGTCCAGCCCAGGCGGGCCAGGTGGCCGACCAAGCAGTTACCAACGATGCCGGCACCGATAACAACAACCTTGGCGGAAGTAGGAAAATCGCTCACGAAACAACCTCAATACGTCTTTGTAGGTAGGGAAATACCCGCTTCACCAGGTAAGTTCCACATCGTGGAACCGTTCTGTATGGTGGAACAGGAAGTGGTTCCCACCATCGTCTAACGAACCAGCCAAAAAGGCAAGTAGTAGCCGCCGGGTCCAGCGTGGATCGGGTGCGAGATACCCTCGGTTTGTGACTGAACAGGAGGGGCCGAGCACCGCGCTTATGGACCGGCCCATGAAGTCCGAACCGATGTGGCGACTTCGGAACCTCGTGCTTTCGGCCGTGATGTTGGTGCTATCCATCGTTGGCGTGTGGGTCACGGTGCTCGCCCTGTTTTCTGACGACACCACCGGTTTGTGATGCGAAACCAACTCTTCGATTCGTCGGTACCCCCGACATCGCATCGAGCGCGCTGCGGCGGCAAAGTCCGGTGGCGTGCACATGAGTTGGAGTTGTCTGAGCTAACGCGAAGCGGCGGCGAAGGCGATGGCGGCGGCGTGACCGACGTTTAGTGAGTCGACCTGATCGGTGATCGGGATCCGTACTCGGTGGTCGGCTGCCGCGAGGGTGGCCTGCCGCAGTCCAGGGCCTTCGGCGCCAAGGATCACGGCCAGGGCGGGCGACACCGGCGCTTCCCACAGGTTCACCGCATCGACCGACGGCGTCATCGCCCAGGTGGTGAACCCACACTGGTGCAACATGTCGAGCGCATCTGGCCAGTCATCGGCGGCCGCGCGGGCGATGTTGAGGTGCAGGATCTCGCCCATCGAAACCCGCACCGACCGCCGGTAGTACGGGTCGGTGCAGTTGGGGCTGAGCAGGATGCCATCGAACCCGAAAGCCCGGGCGGCCCGGGCGATGGTGCCGACGTTCTCGTTGTCGTTCAACCCTTCGAGCACCACGATCCGGTTGGCCAACACACCCAACTCTTGGACCGACAGCAGCGGCTTACGGTTGGCCGAGACCAACACACAACGACCGAGCGGAAACCCAACGATCTCGTGGATCACATCGTCGCTGGCGGTGTAGACCTCAACGCCGTCGAGAGCCGGGTTGTCGAGATAGGTGGCGCAACGCTTGACCCGCACCGGGGCCATGAGCATGGAGCGGATCTGATGGCCCGAGTCGATCACTCGGTCGATGGGCACAAACCCCTCGGTGAGGAAGAACTCGTCGCCTTCCATCTCGATGCGGGCGATCTGATTGTTGAGCTTGCGATAGTCGTCGACCCGTGGGTCGGCCGGATCGTCAATCGGTACAAATTCGCCCATCGGTCGCCACAGTACCTAGGGTCGCGCCATGATCAGTTCATCGCTCACCGTCGACCGATCCGAGTTTGAAGCCGCTACTGGTTGGCAACTCAAACCTGAAGGGGCCTGCAAAGGAGAGGTGTGCATTCCGCTCGCCGAGCCAGCGGGCGACACGGTGCAGATCGACACGTTGGCGCCCCAACTCGGCATGGGCCTGGCCCACGATGAAGCCGCTGGCCTATGGGCGGTCGGCCCAGCAGCCCTTGGCGGACGGGCACTGGCCACCACCGCCGCCCCCAACCTGACCTTGCCCGACCTCGACGGCAACATGTTTCAGCTCGATTCGCTGCGCGGCAAGAAGGTACTGCTCATCGCCTGGTCGCCCTATTGAGGTTGCTCAGCCGACCTGCCCGTGTGGCAGGCACTACGCAACGAACTTCACGGCGAAGGCTTCGAGGTCGTCACCGTTGGCATCGATACCGCAGGCGCCGAAGCGTGTCGCCGATTCATCGAAGGAGCATCGCCCGAACATCCATCACTGATCGACCAGCATCATGTGGTGTCGTCGATGTTCGGCATCATCAACATTCCCAACAGCGTCTGGATCGACGAAGAGGGCAACATCGTTCGGCCCGCCGAAGCAGCGCCCGCACCTCCGTCGTTTGCCGATGTCGAGCGGGTCAACCCGTTTGAAGGCATGACCGAATTTCCCGAACGAGCAGGCGCCATCATGGCCGAAGCGATCGGTATCGAAAGCAGCCCCGAAGAGTACGAAGCGGCGCTGCGCGACTGGGTCGCCAAGGGCTCCGACAGCGCGTTCGCGTTGTCGCCCGACGCGGTGATCGAGCGCAGCCAGCCACGCGACCCCAACACATCGCTCGGCCAGGCCCACTTTGCGTTGGCCACCCACCTCGAGCTCGAGGGCAACCACGACGCCGCCATTGGCCACTTCGCCAAGGCGCACGAACTGGTGCCCGACAACTTCGCCTACAAACGCCAAGCCTGGTCGCTCGAACCCGGCGGCGACACCCCGTTTGCCCGATTCTGGCAAGGCCCCCAAGAAGGCAACGAAGACGCTTGGCCCTACGCCAGCGAGTGGGTAAGTGAAGTCAAAGCCATGGGCGCCGCCAACTACTACCCCAAGTTCCAGGCGTAGCTACAACAACTCCCCAACCAATCCGAACTGGCCCGCGTTCTTGTACCTATAGGTACGCGTTCCATCCCCAGTTCCGGCAAGTCTCTGAACTGGGGCGGTTTCTCGTACCTATAGGTACGCGTTTCCTCCCCAGTTCGGGGGCAGCGGGTGCTGAGTGTTAGTTCGGGACGACGCGGTTGATGTGGCCCATCTTGCGGCCCGGTTTTGTGTCGGCTTTTCCGTAGGCGTGGACGGCAACGTTCGGGTCTTGGGCGACGGTGGAAATCGAATCGATCTGGTCACCGATCAGATTCTCCATCACCACATCGTTGTGGCGAACCGGGTCGCCGAGCGTCCATCCGGCGACCGCCCGCACGTGCTGTTCGAACTGGTCGACGACGCAGCCGTTTTGAGTCCAGTGACCCGAGTTGTGAACCCGAGGGGCAAACTCGTTCACGATGAGGCCGTTTGCGGTCACAAAGAGTTCAACGCCAATCACGCCCACGTAGTCGAGGGCGTCGATCACCTTGGTGGCGGCTTCGACGGCGGCCGAAGAAACCGCTTCGTCGATCGGGGCTGGGATGGTGGTGGTTCGCAGAATACCGTCGACATGCACGTTGTGGCCGGGGTCGAAGCAGGCGGTCTGTCCGCTGGTCGACCGGGCGGCGATGACCGAGATCTCCAGATCGAAGTCGACAAACCCTTCGAGGATCGCCGGCGCACCAGCGAGCGACTCGATCGCGCCCGGAGCATCGTCGGGTGAGGCGAGGCGAACCTGGCCTTTGCCGTCGTAGCCAAACCGTCGACTCTTGAGGATCGATGGCGTACCTAGCTCGGCGACGGCGGCCTCGAGATCTTCGAGACTGTCGACCGCGGCAAAGGGTGCGACCGGAAGGCCGATCGATTCCAAGAAGTTCTTCTCGTCGAGCCGGTCCTGGCTAGTGGCCAGCGCGTTGCGACCGGGACGGATCGGAGCGAGCGATTCGAGCAGGTCGAGGGCCGAGGTGGGCACATTCTCGAACTCGTAGGTGATGACATCGACCGATTCGCCGAAAGCTCGCAGCGCCGCTTCATCCTCGTACGGCGCGGTGGTGACGTGGTCGGCCACATGGCCGGCCGGAGGGGCGGCGCCGGGCTCGAAGATGTGGCATCGCAGACCGAGGCGCGACGCAGCGACCGACAACATGCGACCCAACTGCCCGCCACCCAAGATTCCGATAATCGCTCCCGGAGCGAGGGCGTCAGTCATCGGTGGGGTATTCGGGGATCGATGCCGAGAGCGCCGACCGCCAGGCATCGAGTCGTTCGGCAACCGCCGGGTCCGACGTGGCCAGAATCGCCGCCGCCATCAGACCCGCGTTGGTTGCCCCGGCTGCACCGATGGCCATGGTGGCGACCGGGAAACCTCGCGGCATCTGCACGATGGAATACAGCGAATCGACACCCGACAACGCTTTGGTCTGCACCGGCACACCCACAACTGGCACCCGGGTCTTCGACGCCATCATGCCGGGAAGATGAGCCGCCCCACCCGCGCCGGCGATGATGACTTTCAGTCCTCGCTCGGCGGCGGTCTTGCCGTACTCCCAGAGACGGTCGGGTGTGCGATGGGCCGAGACGATGCGGGTCTCGTACCCGAGCTCAAGTTGGTCGAGAATGTCGGCCGCCTCTTTCATGGTCGGCCAGTCCGACTGGCTACCCATGATGATGCCGATCTCAATGTCGCGGTTGTCGCTGTCAGCCATTGCGCTCCCGTTGCCGGTAAACGACAGATCTTAGTGCCGGGCTTTGGCCTGGCTAACTGCGAGCGCTGTTACAGGAATTGGCGGGTGTAGATGACCAGCCGCACGGTGGTGCCCTCGTCGGTGCTGGAGATGTCGCTTTCGTCGGCGAGGGTTTCCATCAGCGTGATACCCAGACCGTTCTCGAAGTTGAGCCGGTCGGGCGAATCGGGCTCTGGCATCTGTTCCAGTTCGGATCGGTCGAAGCCTTTGCCCTGATCGCGAACCACCACCTCGATCGATTCATCCGACACGCGGGCCCGAACCGAGATGCGGTTGTCGAGGCCGATTAACTGGTGGGCCTCGATGGCGTTGGTGGTGGCTTCGGATACCGCGATGCGGAGATCTTCAACGCGGTCGTCGCGAAAATCCGACTCGATGTTGGCCGCCGCGGCCACCACTGTTCGCACGAGGCTGAGGAACTCGGGGCGGGCTGGGATCTCGAGCTTGACCTCGTCGATGTCACCGTCTTTGGTCGTGTTGATCGAGACGTCGGTGGTCATTGACTGACCTCGGCCATATGAGCAACGTGCTCGGCGAGCGACTTGTGCAGGCTAAAGACCTTGTCGAGGTCGGTGAGCTTGAAGAGTTCGCGGAGCCGAGGCTGGGCACACACGACGTCGAGGCTTCCGCCGGCCGAACGGGCCCGCTTGAGGCCACCGATCAGCGCACCAAGTCCGGTCGAGTCAATAAAGTCGGTTCCGCTGAGGTCGACCACCAGGTTGGTGTCGCCATCATCGATCGAGTCGACGATGGCTTGGCGAAAGCCGGGCACCGACGACATCTCGAGGTCGCCGTCGATCTGGAGCACGGTGAATGGTGGTTCGGGATAAACCATCAGTCCGAGCGCCACAAGCTCGTCTCCTGTGTGTTTGGGGGCCGTTTTCGCACGAACATGACTGGCGGAACCGTGCCCTCCTACCGTACGGAGTCCGAGCACAAAAGTGGTCGATCAATACCGAAAACCCCAAGGATGGGAGCGACAATTCGCCAACTGGCCAACGGTTGACACACCGGTTCTCTAGTGTCGGGGTGTGGCCTTGGTCGACAATACTGCGAATTCCGTCCCAAATACCGCCACCGAACCGTCGCTCGACTCGCTGCTCGACGAACTCGCCGCCGATGGACGCCTGGTTCACCTCGAACGATTTGGCCCCCGACCTGCCCATACCGCCGAACTGGCCCGGCCCCTGCCCGAGAGCATCGCCAAACGCCTCACGTTCGACTCGTTGTGGACCCACCAGGCCGAGGCGATCAACCTCGTGCGCGACGGTCACTCGGTCGCCGTAGCCACCGGCACCGCTTCGGGAAAGTCGCTGTGTTATCAGCTACCGATCGCTGAAGCGGCCATCGACCCGATCCGACCCGGCACCTCGCTCGCGTTGTTCCCCACCAAGGCGTTGGCCCAAGACCAGGTGCGGGCACTGGCCGCCCACAGCTTCGAGAAGGTGGTGTGCACGACCTACGACGGCGACACGCCAACCAAGGACCGCACGTGGATTCGCAAGAACGCCAACGTGGTGTTCACCAACCCCGAAATGTTGCACGCTGCGCTACTCCCCCACCATGGCCGATGGTCGGAGTTCCTCATGCGGTTGCGCTACATCGTGATCGACGAACTTCACGTTTTGCGAGGGGTCTTTGGCACCCACGTTGCCCACATCCTTCGCCGGCTCATGCGAGTGTGTCGGCACTACGGTGCCGAACCCACGTTCATCTTTTGTTCGGCCACCATTGGCAAACCGGGCGAGCTCGCCAGCGAGCTGTGTGGCCAAGAAGTTGCCGAGGTAACCGGCGACGGGTCGCCTCGAGGGGGCCGATCGTTTGCGCTGCTCAACCCACCCGTGGTCGACGAGGCAACCGGTGCGCGTACCTCCGCCAACTCCGAGACGGCCTCGGTGTCGGCCGAGCTAATTCGGCTCGGGCATCGAACGATCTCCTTTTGCCGCAGCCGCAAGGGCACCGAGTTGGTGGCCAGCGACATCGCGAGCCGACTACCCGACGAGGATGCCGACTCGATTCGCCCGTACCGCGGTGGTTATCTCGCTGCCGAGCGGCGCGAGATCGAAGCGCAGTTGTTTAGCGGCGAACTCAAAGGGGTGGTCGCAACGACGGCGTTGGAGTTGGGGGTCGACGTTGGCGGACTCGATGCCTGCGTGCTCAACGGCTTCCCCGGCACCATTGCCTCGATGTGGCAACAGGCCGGCCGGGCCGGGCGCGACCAGCAAGAGTCGGTGGCGGTGCTCGTCGCCGGCGACGACCAACTCGACCAGTACATGATGGCCCACCCCACCGAACTGTTTACCCGGCCACCCGAACCGGCGGTCATCAACACCTCCAACCCGTTCATTCTCTTGCCGCACCTGGCCGCCGCCGCGTACGAACAACCACTGACCCACGCCGACGAGCGGTACTGGGGCGACGACTTGGCCGACGGCGTTCGCGACCTGGTGATCGACGGCAAGTTCCGGCTCCGGCACCATCGTCGCCGCGGGCCGGCTGCGGTGTGGTCGGGTCGTGGTTATCCGGCTCGGGGCATCAGCTTGCGAAGCGGGTCGTCGGGCGAGATCCGCATCGCCCTCACCGACGGCACGCTCATCGGCACGGTCGACGAAGGTCGAGCGTTCAGCGTCGTGCACCCTGGCGCGGTGTATCTGCACCAGGGTCGGTCGTATCGGGTTCTCGAACTCGACCTCGACGACAAAGCTGCAATCGTCGAACCCGACGACGGCCTCGAGTACACCCAAGTTCGGTCCGAGATCGACATCTCGGTGCTCAAGGTCGAACAAACCAAAGACCTCGGCCGAGCCCGCCTGTGCCTGGGCCAGGTCGAGGTAACCACCCAGGTCACCGGATATCAGCGCAAGGAGGTGCGGTCGCGTCGAATCCTCGGCAACGAAACACTCGACCTGCCGCCCTCCCGCCTGGTCACAAGGTCGTTCTGGTACGAGATCGACTACGAACTTTTCCCCGACGCAGCGATTGTCGACGGCCAGATCCCCGGGGTGTTGCACGCCGTCGAACACGCGGCCATTGGGCTACTACCCCTGTTCACCATCTGCGACCGGTGGGATGTTGGCGGGGTGTCGATCGCCCTGCACGGCGACACCGGCCACCCGACCTTCTTTATCTACGACGGCTACCCCGGTGGCGCCGGCATCGCCGAACTCGGGTTCGACGCCGCGGTCGAACACCTGCAAGCGACCCGCGACGTGGTCGCGGCGTGCAAGTGCACCGACGGCTGTCCTTCCTGTGTGCAATCTCCAAAGTGCGGAAACGGCAACGAACCCCTCGACAAGGACGGCGCCATCTTGATGCTCGATGCCATCCTCGCCGATCAAGGCAACGACCCCGACGTGATCGACCTGCGCGATCGCCGGAGTCATTAACCGCCGACCAGATCTTGCCAGCGGCGCCGCGTCGACTACAGAGTACGGTGAACCCTTTTCACGAAAGCGAGTAAGCCCATGGCTCAAATCACTCTTGGCGGCAACCCGGTAAACACTGCAGGCGAGGTTCCTGCCGCCGGTTCGCCAGCCCCAGACTTCACGTTGACCGGTGGCGATCTGTCGCCCGTCACCAAGGCCGACTTCGCTGGCAAGAACCTGGTGCTGAACATTTTCCCGAGTGTCGACACCCCAACCTGCGCCACGAGCGTTCGCACCTTCAACGAGCGGGCTGCCGCGCTCGATAACACCGCAGTGCTCTGCGTGTCGGCCGATCTTCCGTTTGCCCAAGGTCGATTCTGTGGTGACGAAGGACTCGAAAACGTCTCGACCGCCTCAACGTTCAAGAACCCAGAATTTCTCGAATCGTTTGGCGTAGCGATGTCCGACGGCAAACTCGAAGGCCTCTGCGCCCGGGCGGTCGTCGTGATGAACGCCGACGGCGAGGTTGTGCACAGCGAATTGGTTAGCGAAATCGCCAACGAGCCGAACTACGACGCAGCGTTGGGCGCGCTCGGCTAGCTCGGCCACTCCTCCTTTCGCATTGTCACCGACGAGGTGAGCGTGATGTCGGGAACTAACGCGCCAACCAACGGCACATTCGTTGGGTCGACGTAGGTCACAACTGCTCGTACCTGGTCGCCGACAATGGTTGCCGAAACGACATAGCTTCCGGCTGGCAATCCGCCCGCCGCCGCGCCAGCTGAGGCGTCGTCACCCACCGCCGCCGCCCTCGCCGCTTCGCGAGCGGAATGAACCGTGAGGACCTTGGCTCGCACCAGCAGGCCGATCTGGATCAAACCGAGCAGCAAGATCGCTAACACCGGCAACAGCAGTGCGACCTCGACGGTGGCTTGGCCTCGGTCGGGCCGCGTCGGGGCGGCGGTGTCTTGGACCTTCTCGTCAACATCGACACCGCCGCTCCGCCACGGACCCATCAGGTGACCTTGGCGATCAGCGAGTCGATCACCTTGTTCAGCAACGAACCGATCTTGGTGGTCTTGGTCGCCCAGGCCAGCACCAGCAACGCGACCGCTGCGGCTCCGAGCAACAACAACACGTACTCGGCCGTGGCTTGGCCTCGATCGTCGGTCGGGTCGACCAATTCACGAATCTTGTGGGTGATCGCTGATTCGACAGCGACGTAGTAGCGCAACATGTTTCTCCTTTGGGGCGCATTCGTTGGGAGGAAGTAGCGAAAGGGGCAAGGGCGAGAGGCCGCTGGGTCATTCGGGGACGAGGTCAGCCGGTGAGCTGTCCAACCGATGTAGCGATAAGGGGCACCACGGTGAGCAGCGCGAAGGCCGGGAGAGTGCAAAGCACCAGCGGGAACAGCAACGCGACCGGCACCCGGTGGGCGTGTTGCAACTGGCGTTGATGGTGATGGCGACGCAGTTCGTCGGCCACTCGGTCGAGCGCAGGCACCAGTTCGGTTCCGCCCTGCATCGCCGACACCACGGCTCGACAGAGCGGCCGCACCGGTTCGCCGAGCGTCTCGTCGATGGCGTCGAGCACATCGAGCATCAATGCCCCAGACCGAAGTTGCGCGGCAGCGGTGGTAAAGGTTGTGCCGCCGATCCCGGGCACCCGGTCGCCCACCAACCCAATCGCCTGCTCGATGGTTGCGCCCGAACGGACCGCGAGCGACATCACGTTGGCGACCTCAGGGACCGACCGCCACACCGCAACGTCGACACTACGTGTCGTCCGTCGGTGGGCGAGCACGGGCTGAATCCACAGCGCCAAGATCGCAACGATCGCCACGCCCGGTTGCACCACCACGAGAACCGACACCCCCACGGTACGACCCCACCGACGATCGGCTGTCGCGTCCGCAGGGGCGAGTCCAGCCTCGGCCCGAAGTCGTCGGCCCAGCCGTTCGGTTAGCGACACTGGTTGTCGAGCAAACGCAAGGTCGAGACGCGTTGTTGGCAGCGGCAGGCTCCAAAGCACGAGCAGTAAGCCACCACCAACCAAGAGCACGCTGACACTCATGGCGTCACCGCCGAAACGATTCGGTGCATCCACACCAGGCCAACAACATCGAGTGCCAATCCGCCGACCAACCCAGCGGCGCCGATGGGCGTGGAGAACAGGACCGACGGTGAGCTTCCCGCCGCCGTCGCAACCAAGAGAAAGGCAATGGGCGCCAAACCAATCACCATCGCCGAAGCTCGCGCTTGCGTTGCCAAGGCGGCGATCTCTTGGCCGAGGTGAGCCTGTTGTCGAAGCACCGACGCGGCCTGGTCGCACGACGACGACAGGTCGGTGCCGGTCGCGAGTCCAACGGCCAACATGGTCACCATCGCTCGAACCTCGGGCTGTGGCCGCACGGTTGCCCAATCCTCGAGCGCCTCGCTAAGCGAAAGCCCACGATCGGCGACGGCGAACACCGCGGCGATATCGCTGGCAAGCGGCCCGCCGGCGGGTGCCGACCGACCAAGCGCGTCGTGAAGGGTCGCACCGGCCCGCAGGCTGCTCGCCACCTGCTCGAGAAACTCGGGCAACGCGGTCACCACCCGCTGTGGTGTCCGGTCGCCCCGGCTCATCACGAACCCGGCAACCCCTAAGCCAGCAACGACGAACCCGACGACGAAGCCGGCAAGCGAACCCAGCATTGCGCCGAGCAGCCCCCCGGCGAACGCCGCGCCACACCAGGCAGCCGACGGTCGGGTGGCCACATGTTCGAGGTCGGCCTTGACGAGTCGGCTGGTTATCCAATCATCGACCAGATGTGTTCCAGCCGGGCCGCGCTCACGTTCGAGATCTCGGACCGGCTGAGGCAGCGCCAAAAGCACGGCGAACAGCCCAGCGGCAAAGAGCACGGCGCTCACGGCGTGCACCACCGTTCGTCGGGGGCATCGCCGAACCGGGCGGCTCGCCGGGGCAACCGAGCAAGACGTCCGCCGGCAAGCAGCGTGTTGCACGTCCACCGGTCGTCGACCTTGGCGACCTCGGCCACGTCGACGACCCGACGGCCTTGCGGCAATCGAGCGACCTGAACGACCAAGTCGACCGCCGCACCGATCTGCTCGGACACCGCCCACATCGGCAGCGATGCATCGCCCTGCAAGACCATGACCTCGAGCCGAAGCACCGCCTCGCTCGGTCCATTGGCGTGAATCGTCGACAACGAGCCTTCGTGCCCGGTGTTCATCGCCCACAACATGTCGAGGGCCTCGGCGCCCCGCACCTCGCCCACGATGATTCGGTCGGGCCGCATCCGCAGGGCGTTGCGCACCAACTCGCGAATGGTCACCGCTCCCCGACCTTCGATGTTTGCCGGCCGCGATTCGAGCCGCACGACATGAGGTAACCGAAGGCGCAGCTCGGCGGCGTCCTCAATCGTGATGATTCGTTGGCTCTGCTCGATCAACCCGCTCAGCGCGTTGAGCAATGTGGTCTTTCCCGCACCAGTTCCGCCACTGACCAACACATTCATGCGGGCACCCACCGCCCACCGCAAGAGTTGGCCAACCCCCGGCGGACTCACCTCGTCGAGGTCGATATCGGTTGCCGAGAATCGACGAATCGTCACGACTGGACCGTCGAGAGCCAACGGGGGCACCACCACATTGACTCTCGATCCGTCGGCCAACCGAGCATCGACCATGGGCGACCCCGGGTCGACCCGGCGACCCGCTTGGGCCACCGTTCGCTCGATCAACCGATTGACCGAGGCCGAGTCGAGCGCGATGTCGAGCGCCTCTATCTGGCCGTGGCGCTCGACGAACACCGGACCCGAGCCGTTGATCATGATGTCGGTTACCTCCGGGTCGACAAACACCTCGGCCAGCGGACCAATACCTTCGATCCGAGCCAATACCTGTGACACAACGTGGGTCGCCTGGGCGGCGCCGAGAAGTGGTGCCTCCTCCGCGATCGCGGCGGCGACCAGTTCCGGTGCCACCGCCGCACCGGGGTCGAGACCGTCGACCACCTGGCGATGGATGAGGTCGACCAGCTCGGCGCTCATGCGATCTCCTTCAACGCCCGACGCATCGGGCTCGGGAACCGACCCACGAGCAACCCAGCATCGATGGCCCGGCTGATGGTTGGCAGGTGCGGGATGGTGGCCACCACGGGTGTCGGCAGGCACGCCTCGACATCGGCCTTGCGCAGCGCTCGTGAGGGATCGTCGATGAGCACCACGCCGGTCGCCCGGTGAGCGTGGGCTTGGGCTCGACGCAACGACAAGTAACAGGGCGTGGTTACCAACAACGACCGGCCGTGTTCGCCGACCGACTCGAGGACCGCCCTACCTACCTGTTCGGGCAACGAGCTGATTCGCCCGAGGTCGATCACCACATGGCGGTCGGCAACCCTCAGAAGCTGGAGACCCAGTCGCAGCCGATCGATCCCGTCGGCGAGCACCTCAGGGGCACCTGCCTGAAGCAACGACAGGTTGGGCGCGATGGCAGTTTCGATCCTCCGCAGCGAATCGTGGGCAACGTCGTTTGGCGACTCGACCCACTCGGCCAAGGTTGGCTCGCTCGGCTCCGGTACTCCCAAGATCGCCGACTGGTCGCCGCCGAAGTCGACCAGCAAGCACTCGCCCGCCGAACTACCGGCCCGAGCGAGAGACGCCGCCGCAACACTGGCCCCAACGCCACCTTTAACCGACCACACAACCGTCAACATGCACCCTCCTCAAGGGGTCGCCACCACGCCACGCCAACCGGCGCGACGCGAGGGCTAAGGGAGGAAGAAAGGCAGCGGTGCTGCAAAGCCTGACGGGCAAATCCGGCGTCAGGGGCCAACCAATGTCGGCGAAGGCCAGAACCTAGACGCGGTTGATAGAAATGCGCAAGAGGCGATTACTGATCGAGAAGTACAGGTATCGAGAATATGTACGAACCGGTTTCGTTGAAGAGAGTGGGTCGGTTGTCACCTGACGCCGATCATCTCGTCGACACTCGTATCCTTTGTACCCATGGAGGCTGCGTTTTTCGATCTCGACAAAACCGTGATTGCGAAAGCATCACTCGTCGCGTTCGGACCGTCGTTCCATCGGGCCGGCTACATCTCAAAGTGGCTGGTCGCCCGCGCACTATGGGCCCAGTTTTTCTTTCGGCGGTTCGGGGCCGACGAGGCCAAGCTGCGCAAGTTTCGCGAGACGTCGTTGCGGATCGCCGCCGGTTGGGAGAAAGACGAAATTCAGCAGCTGGTGCGAGCCACATTGGCCGACGTGATCGAGCCGATCGTGTACCAGGAAGCACTGCAACTCATCGGCGAGCATCGGGCCAAGGGTCACCGCATCTATCTGGTCTCGGCCAGTCCGTCGGAGATCGTCGAACCTCTTGGCGAGTTTCTCGGCATCGATGAAGTCATCGCCACCAAAGCCGAGCTCGACGAAACCGGTCGCTACACCGGCGGTATCGACTTCAACTCCTTTGGCCGGCACAAGGTCACGGCGATGGAGGCATCGGCCGAAATCCACGGCATCGACCTGGCGAACTCGTGGGCCTACAGCGACTCGGCAACCGACGTGCCGATGCTGTCGGCGGTCGGCAACCCGGTGGTGGTGAACCCCGACCGCGAGCTGCGCCGGGTAGCCAACGCCCGCGGCTGGCCGATCCGTATCTTCACCGAACTCGCGCCGCTACCCGGTCGAGTGAGTCGAAAGAAGGCGGTGGGCGGCGGTATCGCCCTCGCTGCAGCTGCCGGCGCAGCGACCGCCTGGTGGCGCGGAGGTAACCCAAAGTAAGTCCACATGGGCTTTGGCTTCCCATAAACAGCGTTAGCCAGTAGCGTTACGCAACCGGTCGAAATGGACTTATCTTGTCGGGACGACTTGCGACCGGGAACAGCATTTACTTTGGTCATCGTCCGTTACAGCACTTGGTGTAGTGCCATTGGAAATGATCCCCGCCCCCGCGAGGACATCATGGAACAGCAAGGCAAGAGCCTCATCCTTGAGGCAGCAAGACAACAGATTGTCGAACACGGCCTCGAGTCACTCTCGGTTCGGTCGGTAGCGAAGCGCGCTCACTATTCGCCGGCCGGACTGTACCGCCACTTCTCGTCGATCGAGCACCTTCGCAGCGACCTGACCTTCCAGGTGGCCGAGGAGTTCCGACAAATGTTGATCGCTCGATTCGAGGCCGAAGAGGGTTCTGATGTCCGGTCGGTCGCCCGGTTCACCGCCGACTGGGCAGACGAGAACGACCACCTGTCCGAACTTCTCCTTGGCCAGAGCGCGGAGAACTTTTGGCCGGAAGAGTTTCAACTCGAGTGGATGGACCGATTCCCGAATATGGCGGAGGTCGGCCATGACCGCCGACGAGTCATCGTTCGGGTCGGATGGGACGGGCTTCGGTCGGTAATTCGCGCACGATCGATCAAACCCGATCTACAACACGACAAGTTCTTTGGCGACTACGTCGCCTTTTTGGCGACGCAAATCAACGACGGAACGTTGTAACTACAACGAATTCATCGACACGCCACTAAAACCGATGGCCCCGCCGTATCGTAAGACGGTGTTCTTCCCCACAAGCACGCACCGGGCGGTCGCCCTATGGCTGTGCATCCTCGGCGTCGCAAGTCTGCTTGCTCTCGCTTCGCCCGCGCACGCCCAGGAGGACTTCCCGGTGTGGGATACCGCCTGGGAACTCCCCAACCGAGCCACCATCGATGAGGCCGAAACCTATATGGCCTACATCGCCAGCCGGGGCTACGACGGCATTTGGATGTCGTATCTCAACCAGAGCGGGCTCAATGCCACCGACCGGTACGGCGACGTAGCAGCCAGCCTCGACAACGACGATCAGTTCGTTCTCGACCCGGCGCACACCAGACGGACCGTTGCCATCCTCGACCTCGCCCATGAGTACGGACTCGACGTCATCATGGTAGCGGCGTGGGGTGCGGTGTACCTGAACGAAGTGATCGACCAAGACGGCATCTGCAAACTCAACCAAGGGCCCCTCGACCGGTCGAACGCCTACAGCCTCGGTCATGAACTGGGCGAAAAGATTGGTTCGCATCCGGCAATTTCGATGTGGATGCTGGGCGGCGACAACTGGTGCGACCGAGAGTCCGACGCAGAAGACGAACAGGTCTGGATCAACATGAAGGAAGGCTTGCGCGACGCCGGTTCGATGCAGCCGACTGGTTTCCATACCGCTGGTTGGCGAGCGGCGATCCTCAAGTTCATCGACGAACCATGGGTCGATGTGTGGGCGGTCCAAACGTCGCACTGTCGCACCGCGGAAGAAGCCGCGTCGATCATCGCTGCCGCTATGGACCGAACCGACAAGCCGGTCATCGCCGCCGAGATGCGGTACGAAGCAATCGAGCCGCCGTGGTGCGACGACCCCGAAACCGACGCCGGTCCCGACCGGCCGGTGACCGGCGACGCGATCCTCGCCGATGCCGAGGCGGTGCATGAGCTTGGCACCTGGGGCTACGTGTATGGCCACAACGAACGCTGGGTGTGGGGCGGCGGCGACCTCGGAAGTACCGGGCGAGGGTTCCGCAGCGTGCAGAACTCGTTCTTTGCGCCGGGCGAAGAACTCATGCTCGACCTGTTTGACCGGAGCGACCTCCCACCGATCTTTTGCAACAGCGTGCAAGCGACCATCATCGGCAACGACGAGAACAACACCCTGATCGGGACCCAAGGGGTCGACGTGGTGGCTGGCCTCGACGGCAACGACACCATTAAGGGCCTCGGTAGCGACGACATCGTGTGCGGTGGCGACGGCAACGACCGACTCGAAGGCGGGTCGGGCCAAGATCTCCTCCTCGGCGAAGCTGGTGACGACCTTATCCTCGGCGGCCCCGGCCACGACGTGTTGTTGCGAGGTGGCGACGGCGACGACCGCATCCGAGGCAACGGCGGCAACGACACCATTTACGGCGACGCTGGCACAGACAATCTGCGCGGCTCCGGGGGCGACGATGTCATCTGGGGCGGCAGCGGCAACGACGTGCTCAAAGGTGGCGGCGGCGACGACCTTCTCGAGGGCGATAGCGGCGAAGACAACCTCAACGGCGGCAACGGAAACGATGCGCTGCGCGGCGGAACCGACAACGACAAAGTGGTCGGCGGCAAAGGTACCGATACCTGCAACGGCGGTCACGGCAAGAGCGACCGACTGCACAAGACCTGCGAGTCGAAGAGCTAACCACCCATCCCGGCTTCATCTAAGCGGCGAGCGACCCGTACGATGACAACCCCCAGGGAGGTGTATGAGTACCTGGTGGGCTCCCCCGCCTTCAAAGCGGGTGTGCGGTG
>CALHTF010000039.1 GCA_938038815.1 uncultured Acidimicrobiales bacterium
GGTAATGGTGTGCGGCACATCGGTCGCCGAGAATCCAGCCCACGACGTAACACCCGTGAACGTGCAGATCGTGGTCGAAGCGGCAAGCACCAGATTCAGCCGGCTCATATCGAGCTTGCGGGCCCAACCATCTCGACTCCAGGCCTTGGCGATCCATCGCCGGTTTGGCCACAGATGAAGCAAAATCGGGGCGACGGCGACCAATCCTATGACCGAGTGTGGGGTGTAGTTCGGTCCCTCGCGAGTCAAGAAGAGTGCGACGAAGAACCCGGCGACACCCACATCGATAACGATGCGCACGAGCCGGCTCATCTACGCATCAGCCGCCTGTTCAGCCATCCAGTCGCGCTTTACTTCGCGCCACGCCTCATCGGTAAAGGTCCGCCGCCAGTACGGCGAAATCGATGCGGTCGATGGATCGACCCCTCGCTCGGCGATCAGGTGTTTGCGCACCGCTCGCGTTTCGCTGGCTTCGCCATGCACAAACACATCGAACGTGCCTTCGGGAAACTCTGCGCTCGCTACGGCTAACGGCAGCAGATCTTCGTCGACGGCGGACGAGTTGCGATGCAGCCACGTCACCTCGACGTCGGCGCTGGACTCAATGTCGAGTTCGTTTTCAGGGCCATCGACCACCACGAACACCTTCGCTATCGCTCCAACAGGCAACGACTCAACCGAGGCGGCAATTGCCGGGAAGGCGCTCTCGTCACCCACAAAGAGATGCCAGTCGACATCAGTCGAGGGCCGATACGATCCGCCCGGACCCATGAATTGCAACCGGTCGCCGGGTTCGGCTCGCTGAGCCCACGCACCGGCGTAGCCAACATCGCCATGTGCGACGAAGTCGATGGTCAACTCTTGTCGGTCTTGGTCCCAGCGGCGGACGGTAAAGCGTCGCGGGCGCGGGCGATGCTCAGGGGCAAGTCCATCGAGATCGTCGCCGACGAACGGCACCGTGACCGGCGAGCCATGGGGAAGGAATCGAGCGTTGATGTAGGAGTCGGTGGCGTCGGAAGCCTCAAAGTGGTCGAGGTCGCCGTTGGCGAGGACAACCCGAACCATGCTCGGGCTCAGTCGCTCGACGGTTTGCACCTCGGCATACATCTTCGATTTCATTCTTGGTTCCTTTCGACGTGGTTTGAAACTTTGTGGGGCGGGGGACTCGTTCGTGAGTATCTCGGGCTCTCCTTAGTGGTTTGTTCAAGTCATTATGGACCTCAACGAAGTCGAAACCCAGGTAGGATATGGACCTTCTTATGGTCAAAATAGGACAACCGAGCGGAAACGATCCTCGGCGGATCGATTATCGGCCAGCGGTCGAGGGGCAGCCGTTCGAGTGTTTTCGCCTCGGTGATCTGCGGCACCGGGTGGGCGACGCCGAGCTGCGCCAGCTCGAACAGCTGCACTTTGACCTGGTCATTGGCTGCATAAGCGGCCGCGGCATCCACGAGGTGGACTTTGCTCGGACCGAGATCAACCCCAACCGCTGGCTCCATATTCGACCCGGGCAAGTACATCGATGGGTGCCAGGGCACTACGACGCCACCCTGTTTGTGCTTGAGCCACGACCGAACTCGCCACATTGGCGCAGCGGGCCGCGCATCATCGAACTTTCCGATGACGATCTGCTCGATATCGAACCGCTTGTTGCTCTTGCTGGCCACGAGCGCCGGACCGATGTCGGTACCGATGCGCTGCGCACTCTTCGCGACCTGATCGTTCGTTGGCTGTCTCTCGACCAGCCCGACCCTGATGGTGCGGGGAGCGACCTGTATTGCGAATTTCGGGCACTGCTCGACAAGGACGTCATCGACCAACGTGCCGTGTCGTACTATGCCGCGCAGATCGGCTGCTCGCCCCGGACGCTGAGCCGAGCATGCCAACGAGATGCCGGGCGATCGCCGAAGCAATTGATCGACGAAGCGGTGGTGCTCGCCGCCCAACGCCTTCTTGGCCTACCCGACACAACCATCGCCCAAACCGCCGAGGCGCTCGGCTTCCTCGAACCGACGAACTTCACCAAGTTCTTCAAGCGCGTCAGCGGTTCGTCGCCCAGCGAATGGAAAGAACACAACCTCTGAACAAGCCGACGGCTACATTGCACGGCCATGGAACGCTTCTACCCAATCGGCATTCCGGGTGAGCCTTGGGGCGACTCGGAGAAGCAGGAATGGTTCGAGGCTCGCACGATCGAACGCAGCTATCGCGACGAGGTTTTGGCCAAGGTCGAGGTTCTTGGTCATTCGTTCGATGTCGCCCAGTACGGGTCGTTGCCCATCGACTCGCGGCGGTATCCGCTCTTTGCTGTCACCATCGGCTCGACAAACCCTGATGCGCCATGGGCACTGGTCACCGGCGGAGTGCACGGCTACGAGACCAGTGGGGTGCAGGGTGCGTTGCGTTTCCTGGAGACCGCTGCCGCGTCGTACCGCGACCGCCTCAATCTGTTGGTCGCTCCCTGCGTAAGTCCGTGGGGCTATGAGGTCATCAACCGCTGGAACCCGAATTGCCTCGACCCCAACCGCTCGTTCTACAACAGCAGCCCGTCGGAGGAGGCAGCCCACCTTATGGCGCTGGTGGCTGGCCGTACGTTTCTGGCGCACCTCGACCTTCATGAAACAACCGACAGCGACGAGACCGAGTTTCGCCCCGCGGTCGCCGCCCGAGATGGCAAGGCATCGGACCCAGGCATCATCCCCGACGGCTTCTACACCGTGGGCGACACCGAGAACCCCCAACCCGGGTTCCAAGCGGCGATCATCGCCGGAGTAGAGCAAGTCACCCACATCGCCCCGGCCGACGATGCTGGCCAGATCATCGGAAGCGACGTCACCCAGCGGGGTGTCATCAACTACCCAAACGTCGAACTCGGACTATGCGCCGGAATGACCGGGGCGACGTTTACGACGACGACCGAGGTCTACCCCGATAGCCCAAAGGCCACCGACGAGATCTGCATCGAAGCTCAGGTCGCGGCGGTGAAAGCCGGCCTCGACTTCGCACTCGACACGTAACTCGTTGTCGGACGGCGGCGTTACGGCGTGGCGAACCCGGAGTACTCGACCCCGGTGAGCTTGGCCATCTGGTCGTCCCAAGTCGCAAGGTCTCCCTTGGTGAACTTCCCAAGGTGGTCGTGACCACACGCACGAGCCATCACCTGCATCAGTTCGGTCGACGCACCAAAGAACGTCGCCAGACGCTGACTTGCGGCATCGACATCGAGCCGCGAGCGGAGTTCGGGTTTCTGGGTGGCGATCCCGGCCGGGCAGTTGTTGGAGTTGCACATACGCGCAGCAACACAGCCGACCGCCTGCATGGCCGAGTTCGATATCGCCACACCATCCGCGCCCAGGGCCAGCGCCTTCACGAAGTCGATCGGCACGCGGAGACCGCCCGTGATGATGAGGGTCACGTCGCCACTGACCCCGCGCTCGTCGAGCACGCGACGCGCTCTCGCCAAGGCTGGAATCGTCGGCACGCTGATGTGGTTGCGGAAGATCTCTGGCGCCGCACCGGTGCCGCCACCGCGGCCGTCAAGGATGATGTAATCGACGCCTGCATCGAGGGCGAAGCCAATGTCGGCCTCGATGTGTTGAGCGCTGAGTTTCATGCCGATCGGGATTCCGCCGGTGACCTCGCGAACCCGGTCAGAAAAGCGCCGGAAGTCATCGACCGAAGCAAGATCGGTGAAGGTCGATGGCGAAATGGCCGGCTGACCTTCGGGAATTTGGCGAACCTCGGAGATCTTGCCGATGTTTTTCGACCCTGGCAGGTGTCCGCCCGTACCGGTCTTGGCGCCTTGGCCACCCTTGAAGTGAAACGCCTGCACCAAGGGCAGTAACTCTTCGCGGTACCCGAACTGCGCGCTGGCTAGTTCGTAGAAGTAGCGACTGTTGGCCTGCTGCTCTTCGGGCAACATGCCACCCTCACCGGAACAAATACCGGTCCCTGCGAGCTCGGCGCCTTTAGCCAACGACACCTTCGCCTCTTCGGACAACGCACCAAAGCTCATGTCCGATACGAACAGCGGGATCTCGAGCCGAAGGGATTTGTCAGCATTGGGACCAATGATGAGTTCGGTGCCCACTTCGTCCTCATCGAGCAACGGCTTGGTGGCCATCTGGGCCGCCATGATCTGGAGGTCGTCCCAGTGTGGAAGATCCTTGCGAGGCACACCCATCGAGGTCATCGGCCCGTGGTGGCCAAACTTCGAGAGCCCATCACGGGCGAGTTCGTGAATAAACGCGACCGTCGGCTCTTCAGGCGTTGCTCGAGCGGTCGGAGCGCCAGAGTCTCCCACCGCAACCGGTGTTTCGGCCGGCGCGCCACCATTGCCGTCTGTACCTACCTGTTCGGCGGTGAACTGGGTATGGGTTCCATCGCAGTAGGGCGGGTTGCCGGAGCGTTTGCATGCACAGAGATACGCCTCACCATCAGCATCGGGGGTAAACGCGACCGGAGAGAACTCGGTGCCTGCATGTGAACCGTCGCAGAAGGGTTGGTTCTTCGACTGGCCACAGGCGCACCAGTGGTACTCCTCACCTGCGTTGACATTGACTGCTTTTGGCGAATTGTCGGCGATGATTGGCTCGGCCACAGAGTGCTCCCTCGGTACGCGAATCGAAACTTGTTGCGCGATGCAACTATTGATTGGCGCAACCATACCCAGAGTAGTTGCGCCACGCAACCATCGGCCGAGCCGAGTATTGTGCCGTAATGGCCCGTACCCGAACTACCCCGGCATCGACCGCTTGGCGCTCGTTACTGGTCGCGTTTACTAGCACCCACAAGGAACTGGCGTCAGAGCTCCTGGAGGAAACCGGAGTTCACATCGAGCAGTACGAGATCCTTCTCATGCTTTATGAGGCGGGCGACAACGGCATTCGTCCATCCGACATTGCCGATCGGAGACGCCTAAGCCGAAGTGGCGCTACCCGCTTGGTGGACCGCCTGGAACAAAAGGGAGTCGTCGAGCGTCGGTCGTGCGGAACCGACCGCCGAGGAAACGTAGTTGTCCTCGCCGAACGGGGCCGGGAGACATTTACCCGCGCCGGGCGAGTTCATCTCGTGGGCATCGAACGCCTGGTTGGCGAACGGCTGACCAAGACCGAGATGGCCGAGCTCAGCCGGCTCCTAGACAAACTCGCCCCCGATCAGAGCGAATAGATCTCGTACTCCACGCCATCGGCGGTGGTCGAGCCGATCGCTACGCAGAACAACGAGTTGAGCCACGCGTACCGTTCGTCGCCGGTCTCGAACCGTGGTGCGGTGCGAATCGTGGCCGTGCCGTCGTCGTTCGGGGAGCCAAAACCGGTGTAGGTCACGTAGATGTCGGCGCCGTCGTCGGTTTTCAACGACACCCGCACGTCGAGCGAGAAGCTGCCGTCGGGCATCACGGTCAGCCAGTCGCCGGCGGCTACCCCTTCTCGGGTCGTGGCGTTGATTTTGGGGCCCACGAACGTTCCGCCGGTGACCGTAGCGACCACTTTCGTGCCGAGCGGACCGGCCACAACCGGCCGCTTTATGTCGTTGGTACGGGCCGAAAGGGTGCCGATGTGGGTTGCTGGGAGTGCGTCTAAAGCCATGGGTTGAACCTATGTCGCCAGCGCCCAGATGTCAGTTTGAAATGTCCGTCACGAAATTGTCATGGAACCTCGGGAACCAAACGGGCGCGGCGCACCGTCTGACCCACATGACCAAAAATGTGACAACCCAACCCCGTGCGCAACGCCGACGTGCGTTGCTCGCAGTACTCCTCACCCTGGCCATGCTCGCCTCTGCGTGTGGCAGCGACGCCGCCGATGAGGCCACTTCGTCGGTCGACGAATCGTCAGCCGGGGACTCGTTCTTCGACGAACAGGGCAGCGACGACTCAGGCAGTGACGGCGGCGACGAAGAGGCCGACTTCGCCCCAGAACAACAGATCGAACTCAATGAGGCCCCCGAATCAGACGACGCCATGGAGGAAGAAGCCATGGAAGACGACTCGGGGGATGACGCCGATCTCAGCTTCGAGCCCGATAGCTCGCGTTCGGCGGTTGAGGACGGGTTCTTTGAGGAGCCATACCAAGCACCAGAAGAAGACATCGACGTCGAAACCCGTGACAACGGCATCCGCGACTTCATCGAGACCGAGGACGACCCCGAGTCGACCTTTGCCCTCGATGTCGACACCGGTTCGTTCACCGTTGGCCGCCGCTACCTCGAACAGGGGCAGCTCCCACCAGCCGAATCGGTGCGGGTCGAGGAGTACATCAACAGCTTCGACTACGACTACGACAACCCCGACGACGACGGCCTGGGCCTCAGCATCGACGGCGGCCCGTCGCCGTTCGACGACCGCAATTACATCGTGCGGGTCGGCGTGCAGGCCGAACGGGTTCGCGACCGCAACCGTCCCGACGCCCATCTCACCTTCGTGGTCGACACCTCTGGTTCGATGGACCGCCCCGACCGCCTCGGACTCGTAAAGGAAAGCCTCATCTTGCTGGTGGAGGAACTCGACGATGACGACACCGTCGGCATCGTCACCTACAGCGGTTCGTCGGGCATCATCCTCGAACCGACCCGACTCCGTGACCGCGACGAGATCATCGACGCCATCGAAGGCATGCGTTCGGGCGGATCGACCAACCTTGAGGCTGGACTTCAAACCGGCTACGACCTGGCCAGCGACGTGTACGAAGACGGCGACATCAACCGGGTCATCTTGGCCTCGGACGGAATTGCCAACGTCGGAACCACCGACCCAGAAGGTCTCGCCGCTGGCATCCGCCGCGACGCCGACCGGGGTATCCAACTGGTGACGGTCGGCTACGGCATGCAGGGATTCAACGATGTCACGATGGAACAACTCGCCGACAACGGCGATGGCTTCTACGCCTACGTCGACACCATCGATGAGGCCGAGCGGCTGTTCGAAGAAGAGCTCACCAGCACCCTGCTGACCGTGGCGATCGACGCCAAGATCCAGGTGGTGTTCGACGAGGACGTGGTCGACGAGTACCGACTCATCGGCTTTGAAAACCGAGGCGTTCGCGACAGCGACTTCCGCAACGACGATGTCGATGCCGGCGAGATCGGAGCCAACCACCAGGTAACCGCCATCTACGAGGTCGACTTCGCCCGAGGCGTCGACATCGACGATGTTCGCGAGACCCTCGGTGCAGTGCACCTGCGTTGGGAAGATCCCGATACCCGCAACGTGATCGAGATCGACGAAGACATCCGCATGCGCGACCTCGAAGAGCGATGGTCTGACACCGAGGAGACCTTCCGTCTCGCCACCGTCGTGACCTCGTTCGCCGAGCTGCTGCGGGAAAGCCCACACAGCGGCGACGTGTCGTTCGACCAGGTACTGGCCGAGGCCGAAGCGCTGGCCGACCAGATGCGCGGCGATGAGATCGACGAATTGGTCGATCTCATCGAAACCGCCGAACGCCTCGCCTAGCCGAAGCGCAAAGACCGCACCGGGCGGCGACCCACACCGGGGGAATCGAGACGCTGGGAGCGATACCCAGCGTCCCCTTCCCGATTCTGATTGCACTTGAACGGCCTAGAGCCGTTCAAGTGCAAAAGTTTCGGGGCTTCGGGGGTTTGGGGGTTAGTTCACGCCTTCGGTGTAGTCGCCGGAGGAGACGATGCAGGTGTCGTTTTCGTCGTAGGGCTCCGGGTATTCGCACGGAAAAGTCCAGCGCAGGCTCTGCACCCAGAACTCGGCGCCGTTGGTACCGCCGTCGACCTTGCCCGGCAACATGCCACTGATGTCGATCGGCCCCATGTTCTTGATCGCCTCAAGAATCGACTCGGGAGTCGGGTTGTCTCCCGCGTGATACAGGATCCGAGCCATCAGCCGGATCTGCGAACACACACTGCCCACCATGCCCGCCGGGGTGTTGTCGACCTGGGAGAAGTAGTCGTACATCGCTCCCCCGTTGCCGCCCGCTCCCGCATAGGTGTCGAGACACATCTGGTTAAACGGTGGAACCGTGTCGGTCACGTTGTGCAGACCCGTGTACGCACTGTCGACGATGTACGCCCCGTTGTAGAGCTCGGCCGCCGCAACACCTCCGTTGGCTGCCACCTTCGATGACACCAAGTCACCAGCCTGGCTGTTGAAGTTTGACTGGAGGAAGGTCACCTCGCCGGGCGCAAAACCCTGGGTGGCCATTTCCTGCACAAAGCCGGGCAGCGACAAGATGTTGAACGGTGCAAACACCGCAGTGATCTCTTCGCCCTTCAACTTGCCGACCACTTCAACCAGTCCGGCGGCGCACACCGTGCCGCCATCGCATCCGACAACCTCGGTGACTGCGGGCGAGAACCCGGCGGCATCAAGCGCCGGGATAAGTTCGCCCTCGACCACCTCGGGAATGCCGGGCGTGTCGGGATACACGACGGCGATCTTCGTGCCATCGAGGATGCCATCGGCCACCGCCTTGTTCACCAGGTTCTTCGACGCCTGGCCAAGGGTCTGTTGGGTACTAAGGATTCGGCCTTCGCCTCGTTCGATGATGTCGCTGGCCAATCCGGTACCGCCGATCATGACGGTCTCGTGTTCCTCGGCCACACAGAGTGCACCGGTCGCGTTGTAGCCGGTCGAGTTCATCACGACGACCGACGCCGCATCTTCGGTGACCGCAAGACAAGCCGAGGTCAGCGCTTCGGCCGATTGATCGAGCGGCGAGAACTCACCAAGCGACAGCTCGAGCTGCCGGCCCCGGATGCCGCCACATTCTTCGTTGATGTATCCAATGAAAAGCTCGAACATCTCGTGGGGGTCGCCCACCGGGATACCGAACCCGAGAGCGACCGCGTCTTCGAGCTTATTGCGCATGTGACCCACTTCGATCGTGTCGGCGGTGATGCCCCGCATGCTGTCGGTGCGGTCAGCCGCTGCCTCGTGCGGCAAGCACAACGCCTCGAGGGAAGTGAACGGATCGGAGTTGCGATCGAACGACGCCTGGAAGTCGGCGAACACCCCGCCGTGGAAGTCTTCGGCGAATGCTGGCTCAGCCTCGCTCTCCGTTGGCTCGGCGGGTTCTTCGCCGCCACTGTCTCCACCATCTCCGTCATCGCCACCTTCGGGCGGCGGGTCCGTCACCTCGGGACTCTCAGCTTCGGCGGCCGTCGTCGACGGCGACTCTTCGGTGCTCGTCGACTCGCCCGCGCACGCGGTGGCAACGAGCGCAAACACGCACGCGATGATCATCAGTTGAATATGACGTCTACTCATAGTTCCCCCTATGCAGTTGTCAACCTTTTGCCACTCTAGACCGCACTTGTTTCAACTTCTCAAAACGGAACGAGGCCGGGCTGATGGAAGTTAACCATCCAGCCCGGCCTCGGTGCCAGCAAAATCTCTTTGTGATTACCTTTCGAAAGGCTCGAAGTTGCCGCTCGAGACAACGCACGTATCGTTCTCGTCGAACGCCACGTCGTACTCACAGGGCGAGGTCCAGGTAGCCGTCTGCGGCCACGCCATCATTCCGCCGCCGCCATCGACGAATCCGGGAATCATGGCGTTCATGTCGACGGGGCCAAGATTACGGACCGCTTCAGCCAACGACTCCGTCGTGGGGTTATCGCCCGCGTGATACATCGCACGAGCCAACACCCGCATCAGGGTGCAAATACTCGTCACCATGCCCGAAGGAGTGTTCTCCTCAGCAGAGAAGAAGTCGTGGAACTCGCCACCGTTGTCGGCATAGGTGTTGATACACATGTCGTTGAACGGCGGGATCGTATCGGTCACTTGGTAGAGGCCGGTGTAGGGCGTATCGACGATCACTGCACCGTTGTAGAGAGCGGCGGCTTCGGGGCCACCGTTTGCCGCAACCTTCGACGACACCAGGTCACCGTTCTGGCTGTTCAGCGCCGACTGGAAGAAGGTGACTTCGCCGGGGGCGAAGCCTTGGTTTGCCATTTCGGCCACGAATGCGGGTAGCGACAAGATGTTCAACGGCGGGAAGACCGCGTCGACCCCTTCGCTCTTCAGCTTGGTCACCGCTTCGATGAGGCCGGTTGCACAGCTGGTGCCACCCTCACAGCCGATGACTTCGGTGACCACTGGAGCGAACCCTGCAGCTTCGAGTTCGGGAATCAACGACCCCTCAACCGCCTCAGGAATACCCGGAGTGTCGGGGTACACGACGCCGATCGTCTTCCCATCGAGCACTCCCTCAGAGGCAGCTCGACGAACTAGGGCACGGTTGCCGTCGTCCTGGCTCAACGGGATGGTCAAGATTCGATCGCCACCACGTTCCATGATCTCGTCAGCGAGGTTCGATGATGACGACACAAACGTTTCGTGCTCTTCAGCGATGCACAATGCGCCGGTTGCGTTCACGCCACCGGTGGCGTTCACGATCCACGCAGACTCGAAGTCCTCGGTGAGCTCAATACATGCTCGGGTGTTCTCCGCTGCGGCGTCGGCCAACGGCGAAGTGACTGCCGTTTCGACCACCAGTTGCCGACCACGAATCCCGCCACACTGCTCGTTGATGACCTTGGCGAACGTTTCGACCATCGAGACTGGGTCGCCGACCGGCACGGCAAAGCCGAGAGTGGCGACCACGCTGAGATCTTGAAAGGCGTGCCCGATGTTGATCGTGTCGGCGGTGACACCGCGCATGCTGTTCGTTGGGTCGACCGCTGGCTCATGTTCGGTGCAGAACGCATCGAGTGAGCTGAACGGATCGGTCGAGCGGTCGTATCCGGCCTGGAAGTCGGCGAAGATGCCACCGTGGAAGTCTTCGGCGAAGACCCCTTCTGACGCGACCTCTTCGGTGTCGGTCGGCTCGTCTTCGACATCGTCGGCCGGCGCATCTGTGGGCTCAGGACTGTCGTCAGTTTCGTCGACCGGTGCTTCGGTCGCGGCCGGTGCATCGGTCTCCACATCATCGGTCGATGTCGATTCGCCGGCACATGCGGATGCGATCACCGCCAACGCCGCCAAGAAAACTAGCAAACGGACAGGTAGTGCTTTCATGAGTTCCCCCTCAGATGACACGAACATTGCTTCGCAATATGTGACACGACGTTACCGAACCCCGGCGGAAAGTACAGATCGGGTTTTGATTCCCGAGCCGAAGCCCACCAATATCTCCTCAACGTCATCGACGAAAGCCGATGACAAACAGAAGTCTCGGGGGAGTCATTGGGGGTAGATCGACATGAGTGAAGTCGAGTCGTCAGACAACGCCCTCGAACTCGCGCAGGCCGTTCTTTCCGAGGAAGCGCGTCGCCAAGCCAGCCAGGCCGAACGCGACGCCGAGACGATTCTGCCCGACGATCTGCTGCCCGGTGTGGGCGACGATCCCATGTCGGTCAAAGAGGCGTTGGCTATCGGCGGCAAGTCGATGGTGCTGTTCATGTTCTTGCTGAACGTGATCGACGACCTGCCCCGAGCCGTTCGGGTCGTGGCCCCCGATATCCAGAACACCTTCGGCATCTCCGACACCACGCTCACCGGCGTGCTCTCCTTTGGTGGTGTCGCCCTGGTTCTGGGCGCCGTGCCAATGGCGTCGCTCGCCGACCGGATCAAGCGGGTCACCATCATCCCGCTGGCCTCGTTGTTCTGGGCCTTCACGATGTTCCTCAGCGGTGCGGTCATCAACCCGTTCCAGCTCTTTGTCACTAACGCGTTCACCGGCGCTGGTCAGGCGTACCGGATTCCGGTCTCGAACTCGCTGCTCACCGACAGCTACCCGGTGCAGGCCCGAGCCCGAATATTCGCCCTCGAAGGCGTGGGCCGACCGCTCGGCCAGTTGCTCGGCCCCCTGTTGGTCGGCGGTGTCGCTGCGTGGGCGGGCGGAACCGAAGGCTGGCGTTGGGCGTTCTTCGTGCTCGCCATTCCTCCAGTCATCGTCGGCCTGCTGTCGATCCGACTCAAAGAGCCCAAGCGTGGCCAGTTCGACCAAGAAGCGGTGTTCGGCAAGAGCAACGATGAAGAGGCCGAAGACGAACTGCCGGTCAGCACAACCCAGGCTTTCGCTCGACTCCAGAAAGTAAAGACCTTTTACTACCTGGCCGTCGGCGTCGGCGTTCTGGGCTTTGCGCTCATCGCTGTCCCATTGCAGTTCAATCTGCTCCTTGAATCTAAGTACGGCTTCGGACCACTGAAACGAGGCGTCGTCGAGTCGATGATCTGGGTTATCACCATCCCGGTGTTGCCCGTGGTTGGGCGCCTCTTCGACCGCAAGTTCCGCGAAGATCCACCGGCCATGATGCGCATGGCCGGATGGTTCGTCATCGCTTCTGGGTTGCTCTACCTGGTCGGTCTCCAGATCAAGACCCAGTGGGCGCTGGTGCTGATGATCGCCCTCGCGCAAGCCGCCATCTCGGCCTCCTTTGTTGCGTCGGGCCCAATCATCGCTGCGGTGTCGCCGTTCCGCATTCGGTCCCAAGCCTTTGCGTTCTTGCCGGTGTTCATTTTCTTGATGGGTGGCTTCTTCGGCGGCCTGTTCGTCGGCCAGTTGTCGGACTCGTTCGGTAACCGCACCGCCATGTGGGTGGTGGCTCCACCCGCCGCAATCATCGGCGGCATTTTGATCATCTACGGCTCGCGCTTCATCCGCCGCGACATTTCCTTGGCGGTCGAAGAGCTGATCGAAGAGCGCGACGAACTCCAGCGCATGGCCGAAAGCCCCGACGATATTCCGGTCATTCAGGTCCGGAACCTCGACTACAGCTACGGCCTCGTGCAGGTCCTGTTCGACGCAGGCCTCGAGGTCCGACGCGGCGAAGTTCTGGCTCTGCTCGGCAACAACGGTGCTGGCAAGTCGACCCTTATCCGAGCGATCAGCGGCCTCGGTGTTCCCGACCGAGGCGTCGTTCGCCTCAACGGCCGCACCATCACCTACACCGACGCCGAGCGCCGCTTCAAAGAAGGCATCGTCCTGCTGCGCGGCGGCGCTGGCATCTTCTCGGACCTGTCGATCGGCGACAACCTTCGCACCTCGATCCTGGCCACCGATGTCAGCGATGCCGAGGCCGACGCCCGCATCGCAAAAGCGGTCGAACGATTCCCCGCCCTCGATGGCCGGCTCGGCGAGCGGGCCGGCGACCTCTCGGGTGGCCAGCAGCAGATGTTGGCGCTCGCCATGGCGTTGATGCACGAGCCCGAAGTACTGATCATCGATGAACTCAGCCTTGGCCTCGCTCCGGTTGTGGTGCAGGCCCTGCTCGAGGTGATCGAGGAACTCAAGGCCGAAGGCATGACGATGATCATCGTCGAGCAATCGATCAACATTGCGTTGTCGCTCGCCGACCAGGTGGTGTTCCTCGAAAAGGGTGCTGTTCGGTTCCAAGGCAGCGCCGATGAACTCGCCGCCGACGATGTTGCGCAATCGGTCTTCCTCGGAGGCCACCCATGATCGCCGCCCTCACGAACGCACTGTCGGGCGCCGGCGTTCTGGCGATCGAGTTCAGTGCCCAGGGCACGCTCATCGGCCTCGCTACCGGCCTCACCTATGCCGCACTCGCTGCGGGTTTTGTGCTGGTCTACCGGTCGACCGGCGTACTTAACTTCGCCCACGCCGAAACCGGTGCCCTGTCGCTTGGCCTTTTTGTGTACCTGCTGGTCAACGTAGGTCTGAACTGGTGGTTTAGTTACGCCCTCGCCATCTTGCTCGGCGCCTTTGCGGCGATGGTTATCGAACTGATCATCGTCAGACGGCTCTTTACTTCTCCGCGACTCGTGTTGTTGATCGCGACCATCGGTGCGGCACAGTTGCTGACCGCGATCAAGATCAACCTGCCCGACGTACAGGCACCAGGCGCCATCCCTCTACCGTTCGACCGCGAGTTCGCCCCTACCGATTCGATCACCCTTCGACCGCGGGTGTACCTGGTTATGCTCGTTGTGCCGATCCTGGTGCTGGCGCTCGGCTGGTTCCTCAATCGCACCAAGTTCGGTTTGGCTGTCCGAGCGACCGCCTCAAACCCCGACACCGCACGGATCTACGGCACGAGCCCCAAGAACACCTCGACCATCGTCTGGATGGTTTCGGGTGCCCTCGCCGCGGCGACCGCCATCTTGTTCGCTCCCTTGCTCAACACCCCCGCCGCCAGCGCCGGAACCGTAGCGCTCGGCGCTCCGCTGCTGCTTCGAGCGATCACCGTAAGCCTCATCGCCCGGATGAAGTCGCTCCCGATGGTGCTGCTAGCCGGCCTCGCCATCGGCGTGATCGAACAGTTCATCTCCTCGAACGCCGATCGCGACACCGTCGATCTGTTCTTGTTCTTCGCCGTGCTCGGCATCGTGTTGTTCATTAAGCAGACCGACGAAGATGCAAGCTGGTCGCTCTCGCCGCAGCTGGCTGCCATCCCCCGTCGACTCAAAGAGGTCTGGTGGGTGAAGCAGTTCAACCTGATCGGCTTCGCCATCATCTTCGGGTTCTTCGCCCTGCTCGGGTACTTCGTCGACTCCAACGCTCGCCTGTTCACCTGGACCTCGATCATCATCGTGGCGATCGTGGGCGTGTCGCTGTCGCTACTCACCGGTTGGGCCGGCCAGTTGTCGCTCGGCCAATTCGCCTTTGTTGGCCTCGGCGCCATGACGCTGTTTGCGCTGACCCAGGGCCACGAGCTGCCGTTCGTCGAATACAAGTTCACCATGGCGTGGGGCATGGCGTTGTTTGTCGCCACGATGATGGGGGTCGTCGCTGCCGTCATCATCGGTATCCCGGCACTGCGGGTCCAGGGTCTGTTTTTGGCCGTCGCCACCTTGGCCTTTGCCGTCATGGCATCCAACTGGTTGCTCGACCGCGACTTCTTCACCGATGGCAGTTCGGCCACCCGAGCGATCGACAAACCGGTTCTTGGTCCGCTCGACTTCGGCGCATCTCGAAAGACGTATTACTTCGGCTGCCTCGTTGCGCTCATCTTGGTGTGCATCCTCGTGGCCCGCATTCGTCGCACCGGTATTGGGCGGGTCCTCATCGCCGTTCGCGAGAACGAAGACGCCGCCTCGGCCGCGGCAGTCAACCCAGCCAAGGTCAAGCTGCTCGCCTTTGCCCTGTCGGGCGGAATCGCCGCCTTCGCCGGTGGCCTGTTCATCACCCAGCAGTCTGCGATCACCCCGGGCAGTGTGTTCGGCCCCGAGTCGTCGATTCAGATCGTGGCCATCGCCATCATCGGTGGCCTCGGCTCGATCGCTGGACCGATCCTCGGTTCGATTTGGGTACAAGGGTTGCCCGCGTTCTGGGGTTCGAACCCGCCGCAGCTCGTCACGTTGCTCACCAGCAGTATTGGCCTGCTCGTGCTGCTCATGTACTTCCCGGGCGGTATCCAACAGTTGGTATACACCGCCCGCGACGCCATCCTGCGCTACTCCGAC
>CALHTF010000040.1 GCA_938038815.1 uncultured Acidimicrobiales bacterium
CGGGTGGCGAGCCGTTTGGTTCTTCCGAGCCACAGGTTCTGCCCGTCGCCATCAAACACCGCACCCACGAGTGTGGAGGTGCAGAGGTAGCGGTCGAAGACGCCCTGGGGGACGGGGCCGATGCCGAGCATCTGCGGGTCGGTGATGGTCCCATCAGGGTGCGCGGTCGCGGTGAGCACAATCTCCGAACCCGAACTTGATGCACTGCCGCCACTGCTGCCGGTGATGCGGTTGGTGAAGGCGTCGAAGAGTCGTTGGGCCGTGGTGCGGGGGTGCTTGTGATTCGGCACATCGCGTCCGCCGTCTTTGTTGTAGAGAGACTGCGCGTCTTGGCCGAGGAGTTTCCAGATGGCTTCGATGGTCGGCTGATCACCTTGGGCCATCACCGCGTGGAGTCCGTCTTTGGTCCGGAACTTCGACACCGACCGGAGGCGTCGTTGCCGTTCGTGCTCAGTCTCGGCGCGACCGCTGTTGTGGTTGTTGACGAAGTCTTTGACGATCGGCCCGGACTGGTCCGGGTTCGACCCCCGAACCTTCTCCCGCAGGCCAGGGTCTTTGGACGCGGCGCCGTCGGTTTTCTCATCAGCATCAGCCAGCTGATCGAGTTGCTCTTCGCTGATGTCGCCGTTGGCGAGCTCATCGGCCAGTTCAGGGTTGTTTCTGGCTGCTTTGGCTCGCTTGGTCGCCTTCTGACGTTGCTTCTTCGATGTCTTACCCGCCTTCGCCGCTAACTGTTCGGTGTCGCGATCGGATCCGGTGTCGGCCAGGTTGGCCGCCAGGATCTGGGTCTCTACCGCCGACAAACGGCTACCTAACCGGCCCACCATCGCAATCGCCTCAGCCGGTGGCATCACCAACAACGTGTCCTCGATCAGCCCGAACGTCGACCCCAAATCGCCAGGCGACAACATCCCCACATAGGTACGCGGGCCAGCCTCAGCAGAAGAAACAGTGTCGAAACTCAGGTCATCAAACCGGAGCCGATCATCGGTAAACGTCATGCAACAAACCGTACCGAAGAGGTATGACACACTCGGAAAAACCCAGAAAGTGCACTACGAATTTCTCGCCCGCTACCACCGATGTGCAACGCTACGGCCATGGTTCGACTGAGCGATCTGCACGAAGCCGAGGCCGAACACCTGCGGGCCCGGGCAAACGATATGGAACGCATCCCGCCCGGCGAATGGATCACCCCAAGGCCCCTTGCGGAGTCGACCGTGGCGATCGTCTCGACCGCTGGCCTACACCTGCGCAGCGACGCCCCGTTTACCGTCGGTGCGCTCGACTACCGGGTTATCCCAGCCGACGCCGACTGGGGCGACATTGTGCTCTCGCACATCAGCACCAATTTCGACCGCAGCGCGTTTCAGACCGACCCCAACATCTCGTTTCCGCTCGAGCGGTTGCACGAGATGGCCGAAGCGGACGAGATCGGCGGGGTCAGCCCCCGCCACTATTCGTTCATGGGTGCAATGCCCATCCCGGCGTTCTTTGAGGACACCGGCACCGAGGTGGGCAACATGTTGGCGGCCGACGGGGTCGACGTGGCGATCCTGATACCGGTTTGACCGCTTTGCACGGGCGCCGTGGGCGCCCTTTCGGTCTACATCGAACGAGCCGGTGTGGCCTGCACCTCGATCAGCTTGGTACGTGAGCAGAGCGAAGCGGTGGGCCCAACCCGAGCGCTCTGGGTGCCGTTTGCGCTCGGCCGGCCGCTCGGCTCGGCGGTCGACTCGGAGTTTCAAAAGTCGACCATGCGCCAAGCGTTTGGCTTGCTCGAGTCGGCCACCAAACCCACCATCGCCGACTACGAAGGCCCCATGCCTGAAGAATCGGGCCCCGGCCAGTGGGCATGCCCGCTCAACCTCGGTCCGGTTACCGACGACACGTTGTCGGGTCGGCTGCTGGCCGAGGTCGGGCGCCTCAAGACGTGGTCGTCGCAGACCCGAGCCGAGCGGGGCCGGACCCTGTTCGGGGTTAGCGGTGCCGGACCCGACCAGGTCGACGACGTGGCCAAAGCGCTCGCGGTAGTTGCCGAAGCCGAGTCGATCACCGAGCCGCCGTCCGACGCCGCGGAGTGGGCGTTTGAGATGCCACTGCTAGTTCGCCACCTGGCCGACGATCTGCGCACGTTCTACCACGAGGCGATCGCGGCCCAACCGGGTGCTGCACCACCCAACCACGACGCCCTCAACGACTGGATCTTTGGCGGCACGGTGCTCGGCGAAACCCTGCTGGCCGTCGCCGATCGGCTCACCGAAGCCGACGACCCAATGGCGTCGCTAGTGCGCGGCCTGCTCATCCCCGAGGGCCGTTACCAGGGCGGCAGCGCCTTCTAACCCACGCCGACCGATCCTCGAACAGCTCCCGCCGGTACCCTTGGGGTTGTGGCAGCCAAAAGTACGAAGAAGGGCAACAAGATCCCTGAGGGAGCGACAATCGTCGCCACCAATCGTCGCGCTCGCCGTGACTTCGAGATTCTCGAAACCTACGAGGCCGGAATCGTGCTGCGAGGTAGTGAGGTTAAGGCCCTTCGCGAAGCCAAGGTGCAGTTGGCCGAGTCGTACGCCAACATCTACCGCAACGAGGCGTGGATCCACTCCTTTCACATCGTGCAGTACAGCCATTCGGGAATCGCGATGGGCCACGAACCCGACCGTCAGAAGAAGCTGCTGTTGCACCGTAAAGAGATTGACAAACTCGGCCCTCGTCTCGACGCCGAACGACTCACCCTCGTTCCTCTTAGCGTGTATTTCCTGAACGGCCGGGCCAAGGTCGAGATCGCGCTGGCCCGAGGCAAGAAGCAGCACGATCGCCGAACCGATATCGCCAAGCGAGACGCCGACATGGAAGCTCGTCGCGAGATGTCGAAGAAACTCCGAGGTCGCTAGTCCTACTCGGCCTCGTTGTTGAGTTCGGCTAACAGGAGTTTGCTGAGCTTCTTCGGAGCGATCGCTACGTAACTGTCGAGCACCAACTCCTCCACTTCGGCCCAGTCGGTGCGATCGTTGATGACGATGCCGATCCAGCCGCGGTTGCCGACGTACTTCGGTCGGAAGAACGGCAAGCCTTGGGCGAGCAGCGATTCCTGTTCGCCGGGGGCCGCCTTCATACTCATCGTGACGATCGGTTCGCCGCTTGGGTAGTCGGGCATCTTCGACGGGTCGACAAACTCGACCGATCCGCCGGTGCTTCCCATGCCGGTGAAGATCTTGTTCCGAACCCGAAAGGTCGGGTGGCCCCACGTTTCGATCTCGGTCGATTCGGGCAACGCCAACGCAATCGACCGGGCCTGGTTCAGCCACTCGGGGTTGATCTCGTGCGGCGGATGCGACGTAGCCATGTCCCCAAGTTACCCGAGCAAATTGTGCGGTCACGAGGGCCATACTGAACCGTGCCCCTTGTTCGCACCCGAACCATCGCGATCGCCATCGCCGCCGCCCTCGTGGCCGCGGCCTGCGGGGCCGACACGGCCTCGGCGCCCGACGGGATTTCCCCGATCGACGGTTTCGACGTCGAGGTCGTGCTCACCGATCTCGCTCAGCCGACCCAGTTCTACATCGAGGACACCGAGCCTCGGTCAATCGTGATCGCCGAGATCAACGGCGGCGAGAACGACGCGACCGGGCAAGTTTCGCGGATCGAACTCCCGCCCGATGGCGAGTCTCAGTCAGTAACCCGCACTGTGCTGTTCGATCGGCTCGACAAGCCGACCGGAGTGGCGCTGTTCGACGACCAAATTTGGGTGATGCAGACCAGAACGCTCACCCGCGGGCCAACGGTCGGCGGCAAACTCGAGGTAGAGGCGTTCGACCTTCCCAACAACGGCCGGTCGCAAGGCACGCTGACCGCTACCGACTCGAACTTGTTGTTCGACGTGTCGGGCCGAAAGCGAGGCTCGGGCGACGACACCGTGGTTACCCAGGGTTCGGGGCGACTCTTCGAAGTCGGCACCATCAACGACATCGGCTACGAGATCTCTGAGATCGCCTCGGGATTCAAACACGCCTACGCGCACTTGATCGACGAGTCGGGAACCCTCTGGGCGACCGAAATGACCGATGGTCTCTTCGATGGACAGCCGGGAACCGACGAAATTGTCGCCGTTTCCAGACGGGCCGATCACGGTTGGCCACATTGCGTCGACGACAACCGTCCGGTCGCCGAGTTCGGCGGCTCGCCCGAGCGGTGCGCTGACGTACCCCGCTCACTCACCACGCTCGGCGTCGGAGCAACACCTACCTCGGTCGTGGTCTCGCCGTGGAATCCCGACGAACTAGTCGTCGCTCTTTGGAAGACAGGCGAAGTAGTCGCGGTGCGCACCGATACCCCACAGGCGCAACCACGCGTCTTGATCCGCGGGCTGAGCAACCCGCAGCATCTCGTCGTCGACGATGATCGGCTCATGCTCAGCGAGTTCGGGACTGGTCGACTTCTTCTCGTGATGAAGCACTAGTCCCTCTCCCCTTAGGTTTCGTAGACCCGGGCGAGTTCGTCAGAAGCGGTTCGAACGATGCTGCCGATCGAATCGTCGCTAGACGCCACCGCCGCGAACATGCGACCAATCGTGCGGTTTTCGTACACGAGGGCCGACTCGACCGACGAGGGGCCAGGCCAGCCCGTCATGTGGGCGCCGTCGTCCAGTGGTTTCAGCTCCCGCAATTGGTCGACCGTGTTCCACGGCATTCCCGAATCTTCAGCGATGCCGCCGATGGGCGGCACGAAGAACGCCAACGACGCCGAGGCTCGAGCGACAAGCAATTCGCGTCGCATCGCATGGCGAAGCCAGCCCTTAGCCGCCTCGATGTTTCTCGAATGGTCACACACGCCGAGCGAGTTCATCTCGACCAGTTGGTGACGACCCGCAGGACCAGCCGGGTACCGGGCGTGGTTCATCGCCTCGGCGATCGCCGGTGCACCTTGTTGGGCGGCGAGAAAGATACTCGGTGCGTTCTGGGTGAGCGCGATCGATCCGTCGAGAAACGCAGCGTTGTTTGCGAACTCATCGAAGCTCAACGCTCGTGGGTCCGAAACGGCGGCCAGTTCTCGGAAGTAGGCGAGGGCAGCGCGGGTGCCGGCGGAATCGAGCACCACCCGTTTGCCCATGTCGTCGACTTCTTGCCCGCCGAACGACCACAGCATCGAGTACGCGAAGTTCCCCGAATCGTTCGTGGCCCCTTCGCCCATGCTGATCGCCGCTTGAGGCAGGCCGGCGTCGCGTAGCAAGGTGGCAACGTGTAACAGATCGTCGTAGGTCTGGGGGGCACTCTGGCCAATCTCGTCGAGAAGATCCTCTCGAAAGTTGATCGCGTGGCTCGTCGACGCCCATGGAATTGCTCGCCAAACTCCATCGACCACGCCAACCGCTCGGGCGGCTTCGAACCAATCGCCGAGTCGGGCTTCGGCTTCTTCGGCGACATCGGAAACGTCGATCAACTTGTTGGCATAGCGGTGGGTCGCGTTGCCGTAGAGCTCGGCGATATCGGGGCCGGCGCCGTCGGCGACAACCCGGGCGAAGGTTTCGCGCCAGCGGTCGTCGAAGTCGAAGTCGATGGTGGCGTTTGACTCCTGGGACCACGAGGCGGCCTGGCGAATCGTCACGCTGTTGAGGTCGGTGAAGTTTGAGTTGCGCATCAGGGCCCGTAGCTGGGCACCCGCGTAATCAGCGATGAAGGTGTCGTCATCGGCAAAGGCGAGATCAGCGGCCGACGGCGAACCGGTTGATGCACACGCACCCAGACCAATCGCCGCACCGGTGCCTGCCAAAAGCGAGAGGATTTCGCGTCGACTCAGACTCGAACCCTGGCGAGGCGTGACACGCGTTGATGACGCATTGAGCGGGAGGGACAACTTCACCCGGCACCATCGGCATCACGTCCGTTTTCTAAAGCCGGTCGGCACCGATTAAGTCAGCCGGTTGTCATGTCGAAGACTCTGATGTGCGATTGACTATCCGAACCCGCTTCGTGCTTTGGTTGCTCGTGGCGATCCTGCCGTTTCTGGCGGCTGGTGTCTTGTTTACCCGCCATGCCGACCGCACGATTACCGAGCGTTCGCAGAGCAATCTGCTCAACCTGCTTGAGTTGGAGGTCGGCCGTATCGAGGCCGAGCTCGACAAGGAACGAAACGCGGTCGTTCGGGCCGCCCAGCGCGACGAGTTCGTTGACGCGGTGGAGGAAATGACATCACCGAACGAGCTGTCCGGATCGGCCATGCCGGGTACGGGAACCAGCGTCTTCGATCAGGCAAGCGCCGAGTTAGCGACCCTGCGTGAGTCGGGCCAGCAACTCGAAGAACTGATGATGGTCGATCGAACCGGTGCGCTGCTCGGTAAGACCGACGGCTTTTCGTGGACCCCCGCCGACGCCGCACTTGTCGACCGGTCGATGGAGGAACGGCGACCGCTCTTCGGCGATGCGTTCGTCAGCGCCAGCGGCATCGAACGGCTCGGCGTAAGCGTTCCGGTGGTCACCGACGATGGCGCCGTCTTGGGGGCTCTCCTGGCCGAGACCCGTTTGGCGCCGATCGTGAACTTGAGCCAGATGCTCGAGGACTACGGCGATACCAGCGAAGCCCTCATCATTCAACGGACATCACGCTCGACTGGCGAACCAATAACCCTGCGTCGCTTTGAGCGCGGCGCAGCGTTTCGTGCGTTGGTCGACCTCGGAGGCACGACACCAAGTGCCCGAAGCCTCGGTGCCACCGAACCTCGGGTTATCCAAGCGGTCGACTACCGAGGTGCAGAAACCGTTGCGGCGATTGGCTACATCGACCGCACCGACTGGGGTGTCGTCATAAAGATCGACGAAGACGAAGCGTTTGCCGTCGCCCGAGACCTCAACCGCTTCGCGACCATCGCCTTCTTGATGACCCTCGGCGTCATCGCAGCCGGGTGGTTCGCTCAGGTCCGCCCACTCAGTGGGCGACTTCGCGAAACAGTGGAGGCTGCCGAACGAGTAGCGGGCGGAGATTACGAGTCGCTGATCGACGATCGTCGGCTCGATGAAATCGGCCATTTGTCTCGCGGCATCGATCAGCTGGCCCAAGACCTGTCGGCCGATATTGCGGCACGCGAACGCGCCGAAGAACAGCTTCGCTACCAAGCTCATCACGATGCGCTGACCGGCCTCTACAACCGCCAGCACGCCGAAGCCGCGGTTTGCGAGCTCGACGACGAAGACGCCCTACCGTTCACGGCGTTGTTCCTCGATCTCGACGGGTTCAAAGAAATCAACGACACCCACGGTCATGGCACCGGCGACAAGGTTCTGTGCGCACTGGCCGACCGCCTGCGTGGCACGGTTCCCAGCAATGCATTAACGGCCCGTTGGGGCGGCGATGAGTTCTTGGTGCTGCTCAGCGAAGCAACCCGCGACGAAACCGAGGAAGTCGCTGCCAAGTTGACTCGAGCGTTCCGAGCTCCGGTGCTGACGACCGAAGGACAACACACCGTTGGTGTCAGCGTCGGGTTTGCGTGCTCCTCCGACCACGAAACCGCAGCGAAGGTCGTTCTGGCCGCCGACGCCGATATGTTCCGCACCAAACACAACCGCCGGTCGACCAAGACCGTGTCGCCCACCGCGATTCGGATGGTCGAATCTGCATTGGCTGAAGATCGCGTCGAGCCGTTCTTCCAGCCCGTGGTGAAACTGAACGACGCCGGCGAGCCTCAGATGGTGGGCGCCGAAGCGCTGGTGCGAATCCGTCGTGATGACGGTTCGATCATCGCACCGCTCGAGTTCCTGCCCGCCCTCGGGTCGAACGAACTGGCCGCCGCTATCGATGCCCGAATGATGGAGAAGTCGTTCCGGTATCTCGATACGTGGCATCGGCAAGGAATCGTGCAGGCCGACTTCCGAGTCGCGCTCAACATGGGCCCGGCATCGATTAACGATCCTTCGCTGACCGAGCGACTCGGCGAAGCGATGGCCCTGCACAACATCGAACCCCGATGGTGTTTGATCGAGATCCCAGAAACGGTCGAGACCGTGGCGCCCCAAACCCTCAGCCAACTGCGCGAGCTCGGCGTTGGGCTAGCGATCGACGACGTTGGTGTGGCGTACTCGAACCTCGAGAGAATGGTCGATCTCAGTGCCGACATCGCCAAGCTCGACCGACGTTGGATTCCCGACCTGGCGACCGCCGAAACCTCGAAGCTCGAGATTCTCCACGGACTTGTCGTGCAGTGCCGAAGTCTCGGACTCGACGTGATCGCCGAAGGTGTCGAGACCGAGGAACAGGTCGACATGTTGCGCGACCTTGGAGTCGACGTGTTCCAGGGCTACTTCTTCGGGCGTCCGGTATCGAGCGAGAAGTTCCGACGCCTCTGGTGCGCCGAGCCGACGAACGTCAGGCGCTTTCGCCGCCGGGTGGCGTAGCCAACGCCGGCCGATCGTGGTGGCGGCGTAGGGTCAGGCTGACCCGCGGCGACGCGTTTGCCACTTTGGCGATGCCGTGTTCCCACCCGTGCTGGGTAGCACCGCCCATCACACACAAGTCACCCGACTCGAGGACAAACCGGGTCGCTCGCCCGCCACCTTTGGGCCGCAGGGCCAAGGTCCGAGGCCCGCCGAGCGAGATGATTGCGACCAACGGGTCGACCCGTTGGCGCCCGATACGATCGCTATGCCACGCCACTCCATCGGCTCCCGACCGGTAGTAGTTGGTGAAGAGTTGATCGAACGGCAACCCGTAGTGCTCGGCAAGCCAAGCCGACATCTGATGCACAACCTCGGGCATCGATGCGTCGTGAAGTTGGGCGAGCGAGGTAAGGCGAGGTTCGGTGACCCAGTTGTCCCACATCTTTCGCCGGCCCTGATGAAACGGCAGGGCATCGATCACTTCGAGCAGTAACGCATCGGCCCCTTGCAGCCAGCCCGAGCAATGGTCGACCCAACACATCTCGTCGAGGTGCGTGCGCTGCATCGAGATCGAGTCGGCGATCGCCGGAGCACCTGACGCAAACAGATTCGTTTGTAGCGGCGCCAACATGATTCCACCTTACACGAACATTTGTTCGATGCAGGTCTTCTCTGCACTCGGTAGCCATGTCAGACTCACACCATGGAACCCACCCCAAAGACCAGTACCGGCGCCATGGTGATGCGCCACATCGCGCCCGAGGATGTTCCGGCTCACGTGCGCCGACTCGATGGCCGGGTCGACGAGCTTTGGGTGGTGGAGGACTGTTTCTACGCTGGCGGCATTAGCCAGGTGACCGCCGTTCTCGCCAACACCACCGAGTCGACCGTGGGCCACGGCATCGCCCCAGCACCGTTCCGTAACGCTGCCGCGCTCGCGATGGAGTGGGCGACCCTCGCCCGCCTGTACCCGGGGCGACTAGCGTGCGGGGTTGGCCATGGGGTCGACTACTGGATGGATCAGATCGGCGAAACCAAAGCGTCGCCGGTCACCTTGATTCGAGAGGTCACCGAAGCAACCCGAGCTCTGCTGGCTGGCGAAACCATCACCGTCGATGGCCGGTACGTGCAGCTCGACAACGTGACCCTCGAATTTCCTCCCATGTCTCCCCCACCTGTTTCGCTCGGCGTTCGCGGGCCTGTCTCGATGAAGACTTCGGGAGCAGCCGCCGACGGCACGATCGTCGCCGAAGGACCCGCTCCGGCCGACATCGCCACGTATCGTTCCCAGATCGACGAGGGTCGCGCTGAGGCAGGCCGTTCCGATCATCACCGCATCACCAGCTTCGCTGGCTTCTTCATCGGCGACCCCGCCGAGCTTCCGCCACCCCCGGCCGATATCACCCCGGGCTGGGCCGCTGTCGGGCCGGTCGATCAGGTGACCGAGGAACTTCAAGCGATGGTCGATGCGGGCGTCGACTCGCTGGTCCTGGTGCCTTTCGGCGACCCAGAACCCCAACTCGACCTCGCCATTGAAGAGGTATTACCCAACCTTCGCCTCGGCGCCGACTGGCGCGACGCCGACTCGGTGTTCGAACAGCTCGCAAAGCAGTAACCGAAAGCCGATGGCTTACTGTCGGGGTTGGTCGGTACGATAGGAACCTGCATGATCTGGCGCCGCCTCGAGCGGTGCCGTGTTCCTTGACAACCGAGCTAACACGGGCGCCTCCCCTTTGGCGATGGCGCTCAGAACATGCACATACACGGGGCTGATCGGTTTCGACGTTGAGACCTGGAAGTCGGTACGTGCGACCAGAGTTGCTCAGACTCTAAAAACGGGGCAAACACAGAGACGCCACTTCGGATGATCTCGCTCTCGCTGCGTAACTTTTAGTTACTTAGCTTGAGTCACTGTGGCCGCCCGCCCCAAACGGTTGGGAGGCACACGGGGCCTGTTCACTGCAGCCCGGCAACAGAAGCAGTGATGGACCGCAGGGAAAGACCGCTGACGATGCGAAAGAACATTGACACCGGAGAAAGATCTGGCGGAAGTCTTTGACAGTCGACTCGACGGTTCTGCGGCCGTAAAGCAGAAAATCGGGAATGGTCGTATCGCGTTCGGTAACCACTCAGCGGACGGGGGTTCGATTCCCCCCAGCTCCACGATTAAAGAAGCAAGGGCGTGCTCAATTCAACGCAAAGGATTGAGCATTGTTGGCCGCCCGATCACTCTTCGTATCGAGCCACAATTTCGCGTGCCCATTCCAGGGCATCGGCTGCTCGAATTCCGGTCGGTTGCGGCCGAACCCATAGCTCAAGGTTCTCGGGCCTGTTGTCGTCCTTGACACCGCTCTTCTTCGCCCCGCTCTAGTCGCCGAACTGCATCAGGTGTCAGACACCTGATGCAGTTTGGGGTTTGGGTCCTAGCTGGCGTCGAGTGCGCTGGCCAGCGCGGCCGAGTTACCCGGGCAGGTTTCGCCCACCAAGGCGGTGAGCAAGCCCTCAATGTCGAGCAGGCCCTCCATTTCGGCCGCCCCTTCGAGCACGCCGTCGGTGAACTCCTGGATCTGGTCGGGCCCAAAGTCCTTGGCGAGTTCATCGCAGGCTTGTTCGGCGATGCCGTTGAACTCGGCGACATCGGCCGGGCCAAAGGCGTCGGCGGTCACCAGGCCCTTCATCCCCGATTCCTCGGTCACCGCCGAGTCGATGACCATGGCCAAACCCTCGGCATCGGTTTCGTTGAACTCGACACTCGACCCGCCGCCGCATCCGACGAGTGTCACCACCGCCAGTCCAGTCATGACCCGCCGCCCGATGGTCATGTTCATCCCAGAATGCTTCTTCATTGCTGTGTGTTCTCCCGCGCTTGCGATAGTTGTGTGAGGTCGTCACGGTAAGAACCAGAACTGGAACGCGCTCTCCCGTTAGGGGTCGGGGCTGCGATTCGGGTCGAACGACCTACTGCTCTCGCAGCACCTCGTCGGTGGGATATTCGGGAAGACCGGTAGCCACACAGAATTGATGACTGAGTTCTCGGAGCAATTCCGTCTCGCTGATCCCTAGTGCCTCAAGCGTGCTCATGGGCAACAGCGCCGAACGCAGCGTCGCCCAGAGGCTCGACAAGGCAACCTTGATCCGCCGTTTCATGGCGGCATCGAACTCGCCGTAGCGCGATTCGAACAACAGCACCATGAAGTCATAGGAAGCTCGTTCGTAGGCGATGCGTTTGTCGACCAGGCTCCGGTGATCATCTTCGATCCGCTGCATCGACCGGACAAACGGTGCGATGTCGCGCCCGGCCTCAAGGAACAGCTCGGCAAAGCGGATCATGGCCTCGCTTAGCGGCATCGAAGTCCAGTCTTCGCCGTCCATACCTTCGGCGGTCTCGGCCAGCATGGTGTCGAGATGTTGCACATAGAGCACCGACATCAGCGCGTCGCGGTTCGCGAACCGGGCATAAAACGACGAGGCCGACACGTCGGCCTGCTCGCAGATCTGCTGGACGGTGATGTCGGTAAACGCTCGGCCATCACAAAGCGAGCGCGCGGCGTCGAGGATCCGGTCGTAGGTCTCCTCCGATCGCGACTGTTGGGGTGCCCGCACACCTGGCCGCGCGTCGCTAATGAAGTTCTGGCGTTCGAGTTTCACTGATCCCGCAATCATTCGTGGGCACATCCCGCGTGCCAGATTCAAGGGTAGCAACGCGTGCCAAACCGTCGCTCAGCCACAACTAGCCCAGCCGCCGCTTCTACAATCGAAGGGTGGCCGACCATCCGGACAACGATCTCGATCCAAGCGACACGCATGGTCCTCACCCGCCTGCCCCGGCACCGAAGCCAAAGACCTCAGCCCTGAAGGGCACGGTGCTTGGTGCGGCGATGCTCGGCCTGGGCGAAGTCCTCGAGCCGGAGAAGACCAACACCGACGTGGTGATCGAGACAACCGTCGACAAAGACGACGACCTAGGCAAGAAGTTCGACCTGGACTTCGGCGATCTCGATGGGCTCGAACCTCAGACCGGCTCCGACATCGACACCGACACCCTCTAAGGCTTGATCAGACCTCGTCCTCGACGTTGGTGATTGCGCTCGCCCGTCGCAACGACTCGATTTCGGCTTCGGTGAACCCGAATTCGACGAGCACCTCGTCGGTATGTTCGCCGTGCTCGGGCGGCTGTCGCCTCACCGTGGTGGGGGTGCCACTGAACTTTGGGGCGGGTGCAGGCTGGGTAACGCCGCCATGCTCGACAAAGGTTCCGCGTTCGACCAAGTGCGGATGGTGTGGCGCCTCGGTCAGGTCGAGCACCGGCTGGACACATGCGTCGCGCCCGCCCAACTGCTCGGCCCACTCATCGCGGGTCTTGGTTATCAAGATGGCGGCCAACTTCTCGCGCAGCTCGGGCCAGTCGGTCCGGGGGCGGTGGAACCCGAACTCATCGGGGTCAAGGCCGAGTGCCGCCTCGAAGTTCTTGTACAGGCGAGGGCTCAAACAGGCCACCGACAAGAACTTGTCGTCGGCGCAGCGGTACATCCGGTAGAGCCAGTGGCCACCATCGACCGTGTTGTTCCCTCGCTCGTTGCGCCAGAACCCCGTTGGCAGGCCGCCGTACATGTAGGCCATCAGGTTGGCGGAGCCGTCGACCATCGCGGCATCGACCACTTGGCCTTCGCCGGTTTCGCGAGCCGACATGATCCCAGCAAGCATTCCTAAGGCAAGGAAGGCGCCGCCGCCGCCAAAGTCGCCACCCAAGATCAGTGGCGGTACCGGCTGCTCGGGGGTCCCAACCGCATGCGCGACACCGGTGAGCGAGATATAGCTCAAGTCGAAACCCGCCTGGTCGGCCAACGGCCCGTCCTGCCCCCAGCCCGTCATTCGGCCATAAACCAACGCCGGGTTCTGGGCCAAGCACGCATCGGGACCGACCCCCAACTTCTCACAAACCCCCGGACGGTTCCCTTCGATCAGTCCGTCGGCTTGGGCCACCAGCCGCATGAACGTGTCGATACCTTCGGGCTTGTCGAAGTCGATCGTGACCGAACGGCGGTTGCGATACAACGTGCGGTACTGGTTGGGCGGATAGCCGTAGTCGGGTTCGGCCGGGCGGTCGATCCGGATGACGTTGGCGCCCATGTCGGCTAACAACATGGCGGCAAACGGGCCCGGCCCGATGCACCAAAGTTCGAGAATCGTGACTCCGCTTAGTGGCCCCATTAGGCCTGACGTTAGACCCAATTCAAGGTCAGCCCCGATTGCGTCGAAGAGTGCCTGGGATCGAGATGTCACAGCAAAGGACTTCGGTGGCCCGCCCCCGGTTGCGCCCGCTTCGGCGGTTGGGCAAAGTGGCTCAGGCAGCACCTAGGGAGAGTGTCCTTGTCAAGCAATGAAGCACGACCCGGTCGCTCGCTTCCGAACGACCTTGCCGAGCGGTTCGTCAACGATGGCTACGTAGTGGTCGACAACCTGGTTTCGAGCGACGAACGCCAGGCCATCATCGACGACGCAGCCGGATTCACCGACGGGACCTACCCCGTGAGCAACCCGCCAGACGATGGCGAGATCCTGGCCGTGCATTTTCCCCACTGGGTGAGTCCGATTGCTCAAGCCGCCGTGGTCCACCCGGGTATACGCGAGGTGGTCTCAACGATTGCCGGCGCTCATCTGCCCTGGTGGGACGGGCGCACCAAGTGCATGCAGTCGATGCTGTTCTTCAAACCGCCGGGGCTACCGGGCCAAGCCTGGCATCAAGATGAGCGGTTCATTCCGACTCGCGACCGGTCACTGGTCGGTGCGTGGATTGCGCTTGAGGACGCGACGCTCGAAAACGGCTGCCTTTGGGTCCTGCCCGGGTCCCACCGGATGGGGATGATCCACCCGACTCGAGCCCACGACAACCCCGAAGAATTCGACCGAAGCGATGAGGCCTATGGGTTCGACGAGGCGGAAGCCCTTCCGGTCGAGGTGAAGGCGGGTGCGGTGGTCTTCTTCAACGGCTACCTACTGCACCGGTCATTTCGTAACCGCTCGACCGGAACCCGCATGGCGTTGGTCAACCACTACATGAATGCCTGGTCGCTGCTTCCGTGGCACGTGGGTCCGGGGATCGAAGTTGGGGTCGAAGACACGCGAACCATCGTGCCGGTGACCGGCGAGGACCCTTATCCGCATAAAGAGATCGAACCGCCGCCCGACGTCACCTTTGTTCGGCCGCGGATTGCCATGCCGGAGAACGACTCGCACAACACGGGAATCCAGGTCGCCAAGCCAGATCGGTAAGCAAGCGCATGTCGGCGGCAGGGCCGATTCATCGGTCGTGCGGTAGCTTCCTAGACTCATGCCCACCGTCCCGACCGTCGCTGAAGCCGGATCTCCCGCCGAGCTTTCCCAGGGGCTGCTCGGGGCAGCCGTAGCGGTTACGGCATGGAGTGCGGGAAGCATCTTGGCCAAGGTGATCGAGATGCCAGCGCTGTCGCTCGGGCTGTACCGGTTCGGCATTTTCTCGGTGCTCATCGTGGTATGGCTTCGCACCCGCGGGGTACCGATGCGAGCCGACATCATGCGTTACTCCGCCTGGGGTGGCTTGGCACTCGGCCTCGATATCGCCCTGTTCTTCACCGCGGTCCGGCTCACCACGGTGGTCAATGCCACCTTGATCGGATCGTTGCAACCGATCTTGGTGGGCGTTGTTGCCGCCATGTTCTTCGGCGAGACGATCCGTCGCAGCGACGCCCTCTGGTCGCTCGTTGCCTTAGCGGGGGTCGTTGCGGTGATCCTGGCCTCGAACGAATCGCCAGAGTGGAGCTTCAAGGGCGACTTGTTTTCCATCGCCGCCATGTTCGCATGGGGGGCGTACTTCATCTTTTCTAAGCAGTCGAAGGAACATCTCACCCCAACCGAGTTCACCGCCGGCACGTCGATTTGGTCGGCCATCATCTTGTTGCCGCTGGCGTTGCTGTTTGGTCAGGACCTCGCACCGCCGTCGGCCAAAGGGTGGGTGCAGCTCGCGGCGATGCTTGTCGTGTCGGGAATCGTCGGCCACGTGTTGATGAACTGGTCGCTGGTCCGCATCCCGCTTTGGGTTGGCTCAACCTTCACGTTGTTCATCCCGGTCGCGGCAGCACTTATGGCGTGGGTCTTCCTCGACGAACCCCTCACCGTGGGCCAGGCGGTTGCGGTAGCGGTGGTCATCTTTGCCCTGGCGGCGATCGTGCGAGGACAATCCGCCGAGGACGCCACCGAGGACTGATCCGCAGCATCTGGTGGACGCTACAGGGCGGGCACCAGATGATGGAACGGGCGGGCGGCCTCGATCGCCGATGCAATTTCGAGCAGCTGACGGTCGTGACCAACCCGAGCAACCAACTGCAATCCCACGGGCAGACCGTCGGAAGTGAACCCGGCCGGAATCGAGATTGCCGGGCAACCGGTGGGCGTGATCACACAACACGTGAGCATCCAGCTCAGGTAGTCGGCCATCGGTTCGCCGCCGATCTCGGTCGGGAACTCGGTCTCGACGGGAAACGGTTGCACCTGAGCGGCGGGCAACGCCAGAACATCAAACTCGTCGAAGAAATCACTCATTTCGCGGTGCAGGTCGGCCTTGGCCGATTCGGCGGCAAGGAGGTCGCCAACTTCGAGGCTTTCGCCGTAGGCGATGTTTTCCCGCACGGTTTGCTTGAGCAGCGGGCGCGCAGCCGCCGGGAGGCGGGAGCCGAGCCCGGCGTACGACGCGCCACGAAGGGTCCGAAAGATCATCTCCGCCGAGGTCAGGTCGGGGGCCGCCTCAACAAACGAGCCGCCAACGTCGGCTACCGAACGGGCCGTGTTCTCGCACAGTTCGAGGACTTCCGGCTCGCACCGGAACAGTCCGAGATCGCCCGCCCACGCCACCTTGGCCGACGTTGTAGCGGGCAGAGGCCCACCAAAGTCCGACCCGGGGTCGGCCAACGAAACCGGATCCGACCGGTGCGGTCCAGCGAGGGCCGACAGCACGAGCGCCGTGTCGGCGACGGTTCGACCCATTGGGCCCGATACCCCGAGCCGCAGGTGGGTGGTGAGCGCCGCGGGGTCGGCAACCCGACCAACGCTTGGCCGCAGGCCAACAACGTTGCACATCGCGGCGGGATTTCGCAGCGAGCCACCCAGGTCGCTTCCGTCGGCGATCGGCAGCATTCGGGCCGCCAACGCCGCCGACGCTCCCCCGCTGCTACCCCCGGCGGTCTTGTCGAGGTTCCACGGATTTCGAGTAACCCCGAACACCTCGTTGAAGGTGTGGGACCCCGTGCCGAACTCCGGGGTGTTGGTCTTGCCGACGATGATGGCGCCGGCCGAGCGCAGTTGTGCCGCTACGTGGCCGTCGGCAACCGCAGGCGTGTCGGTCGAGGCCAACGATCCGTACCGGGTCGGCAAGCCAGCCACATGCTCAAGGTCCTTTACCGCGACCGGTGGGCCGTGGAGCGCACCACGCGTTTCAACCCGATCCGCTGCGGCAGCGTCGGCCAGGATCTCGGTTCGTTCCCGGAGCGACACGATGGCGTTCACCCGAGGGTTTACCGCCTCGATCTGGTCGAGATGCGCACCGACAACCTCAGCCACCGACACCTCGCCATCAGCGATCAGTCGCACCAACTCGACCGCCGATTCGTCGATCAGCCTCGCCATTTATGCCGGCCCGCCACCGGTTGTGTCGTCGGTCGGGCTCGGATCCTCGTCGGCGAACCCAGGTCCGACGTTCATCGGCCGGTGGGTAAGTTCGCCATCCATCGAAATCATGTACTGCGGCGGTTCGTTCGGCTTTTTCTCGAACACCACCATCCCCTTGTAGAAATGCACGCTGGTCGTCGAACGGGTGAACGCGGTTGGCGCACCATGGAAATCGCCATCGAGTTCGTCGATCCGCTGTTTGGCAAACTCCATGAAGGTCCCCGCACGCCCAAGGCCGCCGCCAAACTCGTCCCAGTAGCTGGTGAACGCATCCTCGACGATGTAACACCCTCCGTCGCGTAGCAGCGGGTACAGGGTTGCAAAGCTGGTGATCTGTTGGTCCATCTCGTGACCACCATCGTCGATGACGATGTCGAATGGGCCGGACTCGGCCGCTACCTCAGCCAGAAAAACCGAATCGGTCTGGTCACCGATATGCACCTTGTAGTCCGGTGCGTTGCGGGCGGTCGCGGGAGCGATGTCGAGGCCGACGATCGTGGCGTCATCGCCGAGGAACTTCTGCCAAATCTGTAGGGATCCGCCCGCCAGAACCCCAATCTCCAACATCCGAGCCGCCGTGCCCCGAAATCGGCGAAGGTGCGCATCCTGGGCGTCGACGAAGACGTCGAGCTTTAGGCAGGTATTGCCGGTGTGGTTCTGCCAAATGGCGCGTAACGACTCATCGAGCCCTACCTGTTGTTCGTCCACGCTTCCCCGTTCTTCGACCCGCGCCGCATAAGGCTCCAGATCGGCTCGTCACCTCATACTTGCTACCGAATGTACAGCGCCACGCATGTAACAAAGATTTCGCCTAGAGTTATACGCACTAACAAGACTGCGATATACGCAGGTTCCGAGTTGGGCAATGTTGCCCGACATACGGGAGGGGAAATATGAAACGTTTACTACTGGTTCTTGCCGCGTTTGCGATGCTTGCTGCTGCCTGTGGCAGTGACGGCGATAGCGGAGCGGGCGACAGCGTTGAGACGCTCAACGTTGCCTACTTCTCGGGTTGGCCACTGCCTCCCCAAATCGGACAGGACGACGGTTCGTTCGCGGAAGCGGTCGGCGTTGACAAGATCAACTGGATCGCGCTTCCCGACGGCGGCTCGATGGCTGACGGCATGATCGCCGGCGACGTCGACATTGCCTACTCGATCGGTCTGACCCCGTTCGCGGTGAAGGCCACCAACGGTGCGCCGATCAGCATGGTCGGTATCGCCGTGGCATACGCCGACGCTGACAACTGCTTTGTTTCGGGCGACCTCGGATACACCCGTGACAACGCTGCGGAAACCCTCGCAGGCGCGACCATCCTTACTCCGATCGGCAACGTCACCCATTACAAGCTGCTCAAGACCCTTGAGTTCTTGGGTGTCGATGCGGCCGACGTCAACGTCTTGCCGCACGAAAGTGGCGACGCAACCGCTGCTGCCTTTGCCGCTGGCGACATTCAGGTCGGCTGTGCATTCGGTGGACCGCTGGTAACCATGGAAGATGCTGGCGGTGTTCCGCTGCTCACCGGTGCCGAGACCTCCAACGAGGTTGGTATCAAGACCTACGACGTCACCGCCGTACGCGACGATTTCGCCGATGAGTTCCCGGGCGTGGTCACTAACTTCTTGAAGGCCAACGAAGAGTTCAACCAGAAGTGGGCTGCCGATCCTGCGGGTAACAACCCCATCATCGCCAAGGCTGCGGGTATGGACGAGGTAGGCAACTTCCTCTCCGGTCCGACGTGGTTCACCTTCCCCAGCGTTGAAGATCAGCTCTCCGATGCATGGCTCGGCAACGACGTTGCTCAGGTCATGAAGGAACAGCTCACCTTCTTCATGGAGCAGGGCGAAATCGATGCGATTGCCGACGACTACTCGGCGTTCATCAACACCAAGTTCCTCAAGGACGCTCAGTAAGTCCATTTGAGGAGTAGCTACACCCACTCGCTGGGGTAGCAAATAGTTACTGTTTGCAGAAGGGCCGAGGGCGATTTTGCCCTCGGCCTTTTTGCGGCAAGAGTTGAACACCAGTTCATGGGGGGAGCGGCAATGAAGCCGTTGCAAGTTCAAAATATCGACATGGTTTATGAACTGCCCAAAGGCGGTTCGGTACACGCTCTAAGCGATGTCTCGTTCGACCTCGACAGTGGCCGTCTACTCACCCTGCTTGGCCCAAGTGGCTGCGGAAAGACGACACTGCTCAACATTCTCGCTGGCTTCCTCGCCCCCACCTCGGGCGAGGTTTGGCTGGGCGAAGAACAGGTTCTTGGCCCGAGCAAAGACCGCGGCATGGTGTTCCAGCAGGGCGCCCTGTTCGAGTGGCAATCGGTCGCCAAGAACATCTCGTTCGGACCACGCATGGGCGGACGCAAGCACAAAGACGTTCTACCCGAGGTCGACAGATTGCTCGACACCGTTGGTCTCCAAGGTTTTGGCGACAAGCAGGTATACGAACTTTCCGGCGGCATGCAGCAGCGGGTCGCCCTAGCGCGCTGTCTGGCCAACGACCCCGACATGATGTTGATGGACGAACCGCTCGGCGCGCTCGACGCACTCACCCGCGAAAAGATGCAGAGCCTCATCCTCAATCTGTGGGACGAAACCGGCAAGACCATCGTGCTCGTGACCCACAGCGTCGAAGAGGCCTTGATCCTCGGCGACATGGTGTTCGTTATGGCACCCCGGCCTGGCCGGATAGAGAAGATCTACGAACTCCCCTTTGCCAAACGAGCGCTCACCGAGGACCCCCGGACGCTCAAGGCGACAACCGAGTTCCAAGAGGTCAAAGAGGAGATCTTGGGCTTCATCTGGGAGATGGAAGAAGAAATCATGGGACGTCAAGGGGAATAACGTGGCTAACTTCGAAATCGGTGACCTCGGCATGACGACCCCCCAAATGGAGCCCCCGAGGCGCAAACGACGCTCCGACAACAAGACGGTCACCTTCGGCGACGGCTCGGCCGTTCGCAGTCTGCCGGCCTGGAGCCTGCTGTCGTTCATCTTGTTGCTGTTGCTCTGGTGGGCGATCACCAAAGCCTGGGGTTACCCCGAGGACTTTAAGGCCACCCTCGAAAGTGGTTTGCGCGACCGTCAGCTGTTCGAAGAGTGCCAACGCGCCGATGAGTGCGACACCAAGAGCTACACCCAGATCGTAAGCCCGCTCACCTTCCCGAGCATGCGCGATACATGGAACGCGGCGGGCGAACTGTTCACCGAAGGGTTCCGCAACATCAGCCTGTGGGAACACACCTGGGCCAGCTTGTGGCGAGTACTCAAGGGCATGTTCATTGGATCGGTCGTCGGGGTTCCGATCGGCCTTGCGATGGGTCTGTCGAGCAAGGCCCGAGGCTTCTTCGACACCCTGGTCGAGTCGTTTCGCCCCATCCCGCCGTTGGCCCTTCTGCCGCTGTTCACCTTGAGCTTTGGTCTTGGTGAAAAGGCCGCCGTGCCTCTGCTGGTCTTCGCCTCGATCTGGATCATGATCATCGCCGCCCGCTCGGGCATTAAGAACGCGCAGCTCTCCAAGGTTCGCGCCGCCTACTCGCTCGGCGCCTCAAAGTCTCAGCTGCTGCGCAAGGTGCTCATCCCTAACGCGTTGCCTGAGATCTTCACCGGCATTCGGGTGGCGCTCGGTGTGAGCTGGGGAACCTTGGTCGCCGCCGAGCTTTCTGGTGTGCAAGAAGGTTTGGGCGCCATGATTTCGATCGCCAAGAACTTCTCTCGTCTCGACGTCATCGTGGTCGGCATCGTCATCATCGCCGCCCTCGGCGTGGCGCTCGACCTCATACTGCGAATCCTCGAGCGGGTGCTGATCCCCTGGCAGGGCAAGGGCTAGCCAGCCGCTAACCGTCGGCCCACTTCCGCATCGCCTCGAACGGGAAAATGCCGGTCGAGTGCTGATCGTTCCAGGTGATATTGAGGCCCCACGCCCCGTGGAGCTCGGCGTCGTCGATCCGCAGCGGAATTGGACTGCTGGGTCGGGGCCATACTTCGGCACCTTGATCTCGCAGGCTCCGACACGTTGCGCACGGGCAGGCTAAGCGAATGTCGACCAGGTTGTACTCGGCCACCAGACCATCGGCGAAGGTGATCGTCACGCCGGTGTCCTTCTTGATCTCGAGATCGACTGGAGTGAAGCGTTCGTCTTGATCGTGGTCGGGCATGCACCAGCTTCGCTCAGCGGACTCTGGACCACGGCGTCGGGCCGCAACGAGCCGCAACCACCCGGTCCAAAAACCTCTATTTGTAGGTATTTCTTTCCAACATTACACGCAGAGTGGCAATTTATGGCCCGAGGCTGCAACACTTTGAGGATCATGTCGTCCCAGGTCCACCGCAAAACACTGACCTTGCTGTTGGTTTTTGGACTCCTCGCGCCGGTTCTCACCACCAGCTCGCCCGCTGGTGCCTCACCCGAACCCGCCCCGGTCGAGGACCCACCCGTCATTTGGGGAGTGACCGACTCGGTGTTTTGGGCCGCTGCTCCGTACCTCGACGAACGACTTCCCGACCATCAAGCGGTGATCCGCGGGTTCCCGGGGTTACACCTTCGGACCGTCCTCGGTTACCAACTGACCGCCGAGCTTCCCTTGCCCCCTGGTCCCGGGCTGATGGACGGACCCGGCGTGCTGGCCAACGACTCCCACCTCATCGACGACATCGTGGTGGTTGGCCTGGGCAATATGTTCTGGGGCGACGACGCAACGAACCCTCAACGATACGAGCGCTGGATCAACGAGTTTCTCGATCACACCGACAACGCTCGCCGGGTCCTGTGGATTCGACCTCGATTGTGGGACGAGCGCGGGTCGGGCGCCTGCGGTCGCCACAAGCGCCCCTGCAACGGTTGGATGCGCACGGTAAATGAATTGCTCGACCGAGCAGCGAAACGGCATCCAAACGTCGAACTTCTCGACTGGGCCGCCGAACTTGAAGGACACGAAGACGAATGGCTTACCCCCGATGGCATCCACCTGATGGGCATCGACGACGGCACCCTCGGTGCTGGAGCGATGGCCGACTTTGTGGCCAACGCGATCCTCGAGAGCCCCACTCCTGGATCTGATGAGCCGGGCCGCAAAGCGCCCATTGGTCGCCTGAACAAGGTCCGGGTCGGACCAGAGAAGACCATCGTGAAGGGCTACGCCTTCCGCCCGGTTCACGACCGACCTATCCCGGTCACGATCACCGTCGACGGCGACGTGGTGAAGCGCCGAACCACTTCGATATCGGTCATTGGGCTGGCGGAGCGAACCAGCGCCTTGTCGGACAACCACGGATTCAAGCTACGGATCCCGACCCCCGCACCGGGCGATCACACGGTGTGTCTGTGGGTTGGAGGCAAGCGGCTCAAGATGAACTGCAAAGACATCACCGTCGAGCCGATTGAGCCGCCCGGTTCGTGACAAGGTAGGTGTGTGGCCGACCCATCGACATGTATCTGCGGGCAAGACCAGCCCTACCGCTCGTGTTGTGGCCCGGTACACGCCAACGGCGCCGGATTCGGAACCTCAGCCGAAGCGCTCATGCGAGCCCGGTACTCGGCCTACACCCTCGCCGATCGACCGTTTCTGCTCGCCAGCTGGCATCCCGATACTCGACCGGCGACGCTCGAGTTCAGTCCTGACCAGCAGTGGCACGGCCTCGAGATCGTCGACACCGAACGAGGCGGACCGCTCGACACCGAAGGCTGGGTCGAGTTCCGGGCCCGGTTCCGACGGGGCGGTGAACACTACGAGCTACGCGAGCGCAGCCGGTTTCTCCGAGTCGATGGGCAGTGGCTGTATCTCGACGGGGTAGTCGTCGAGTAGCGATTTACTCGGTGTCGATTTCGAGGCCGGCGAAAATATCGGTGAGCTTCGACGGAGGACCCGATTCGGCCTCGTCTTGTTCCGCCTGCTCGTCTTCGTTGTTGTCGCCGTCGGCAAGCGACCCGAAATCAAACCCCGACAGATCGAGCACGAAGGAGGTGGGAGGCGACGGCTCGGTTACCTCGTCGCCTTCCCCGTCTACCGGTTCTACGCCGCTAGTCTCCTCGACCTCTTCCACGACCACGGTCGTGGTCGCCGGTGAAGTAATTGTCGGCGCTACAGAGCTCGCTAGCCCGCCCACGACGGACGCGACCGCATTGGTCGGGTAGGGAGCCTTCGGCTCGTTACGTTCGACTTGGCTCGAGGTTCCGAGAAGGCCGCTCAGGCCAAGGGTGGCGACGATCGCCACCAACGCTGCGCCAACCAGGCCGCGTACCCGTCCGGTCGCCTGATACGGCGCATCCAGGGTCTGTGGCTGGGTCTGGGCCGGGGTCGGGTCGAACGGCGTCGGAGTTGCGGCGGTCTGAGCGGGCAGTTGGTCGGCCGAGGAGAGCATCGCGACATCGGGAACGAGCAGGTTCGAGTCGGCGCCGGCGGCCAAGGCGGCGCCACACGCGGTCATCGCCGATACCTCGTTGCTCGTCAGGCGACGACCATCGGTTGCCACATAGTCGTCGCGAGACCGGCGAGTGAGCGCATCGCCAACTTCGACAACCTCCACCGTAACGTCGGGCAGGTGGCGTTCGAGTCGGGCCACTTCGTAGCTGACGTTGGTCGACGGCAGGCAGGCGAGGCGAATCTCGGTCAGGCGAGAGCTGTCGGAGTCGTGGTCGACGTGGTTGTCGATCCTGGCGACCGCCGAAGCGATCTTTCGCGAAACCATCGACGTTTCATTCGCTGCGGAATCGTCGAGGTCAAACACCTCGATGATCTCGCCACCTTCGATGAGCGCGGCGCGGGTACCCCACGGACGGGCATCGATGCCGAGGGTGAAACCCCGGCGGGCCTCAAGGTTGGCTGCGTGGGTCACAGAGTCAGTTCGCACGAGGTGCGCGACCCCGCAGCGGTGCACTTGTCGGTTCCGGTTCCGCCGTCGGAGGTGTCGGCAGCATCGGTCGACAGTACGTCCTTGCCCGGTCCACCGAGCAGGGTATCGACACCGGCTCCACCGACCAGCAGATCGGCCCCGCCACCCGCCTTCAGTGTGTCGTCGCCGCCTTCTCCGTACAGCTTGTCGCCGGCTCCGCCACCCTTGAGGGTGTCGTTCTTCTTGCCGCCGTAGAGCTCGTCGGAGCCACCGCCGCCCGAGAGGAAGTCTCGACCGCCGCCACCGATCAGCACGTCGTTACCGGTACCACCGACGATCTTGTCGCGGCCGTTGCCACCATCGACTCGGTCGGCGCCGCTTCCGCTACAGATGACGTCGTTTCCGCCGCCACCGTTGATGAGGTCGTCGCCACCGAGGCCCACGATGATGTCACGGCCATCGGTTCCGTTCAGCACGTCGTTGGCTGCGGTACCGACGATGGTCGCCACCTTGCCCTTGCACTTGTAGGTCTTGGTAGTCGTCACGGGGTCGTTCGAGGTGCCATAGAGCAGGTTGGCGCCATCGATGTCGCCTTGGCCCAAGGTGTGCTTGGCCGACCCGACAACCAACGACGGGAACATCACGTTTGCCCGAGTCGACGCATGGCTCAAACCAATCGCGTGGCCGGACTCGTGAATGGCGACCGACTTGAGGTCGTAGTGCCCGCTCTTTGCGCCGTTCGACCAGAGGTAGTCGTTGTTGTATTTGATATCGAACTCCACGGCGCCGCCGGGGGTCGATGGGTCGTTATCCGGATCGGTAAACCACAGATAGGTCCGAGCCAAATAGTGCTCGTCTTGGGTGGTGTCGGCCCAATACATGGCGTTCACGCCGTCGAACGCGTTGGTTGCGACCGAGGTGTTGCCGCCGTAGGTGAACGACAGAGAGGACGAGCCCGGCTGGGTCGTCCAGGCGGTGAGACCATCGGACAATGCGGAGATAACTTGCTGTGAGTCGAGCGGCGGGAAGGTCGACTGGTTGGCGTGCCATGTCAGGTTCTTGGCGGCCTTGCCCCAATGGGCTGGGCCCAAGGTGTAACCGGGGTCAGCATCGCCGCCGCCATGAGAGCTCTGTGCCTCGGCGTCGACCACTTCGATGGCGTTGAGCGACGGCAGAGGCTTGCCGGTCGTGAACTCGTAGCGTTCACCAACCGAAATGTGCGGCCAGCCCGACACCTCGAGGCGAACACCCTCACTGTTGACGCCACCCTCGATCGCCCCTTGGAACGTGCGGTCGCCGTCTTCGATCGTAAAGACGGTCCACACAAGACCATCGGGCGTCTCGACGTAGCGCTGCGACAGCACCATTGCGCCCGCAGCTTGTTGGGTCTGTCCAGGCAGAGCGGTAAGCGCAAGCACCATACAAAGGACGACCGCCGACAGCGAGGAGAGGGTGAAAAGGCGTGGAAAGCGATTCATGAAATGGTCATCGGCATGAATTTTCGGTCGCCTGAGCACGATTTTCGTCGCAACGACCGACAACCGCGCTGCGCCGATTAGGTTCGCTAAATGACCGAAACCTCGGACCCCGCCGCACCAGCACCCCCAGACGCGCCACTCGCCGGGGTGCGCGTGCTCGACCTCAGCCGGGTACTCGCCGGCCCGTGGTCGACCCAGATCTTGGCCGACCTCGGCGCCCAGGTCATCAAGATCGAGCAGCCGGGCAAAGGTGACGACACCCGTCAGTGGGGACCCCCGTGGCTCACCGGACCCGACGGCGAACCAACCGCCGAGTCGTCGTACTTTCTGTCGGCCAACCGCGGCAAGTTGTCGGTGACAGTCGATATCACGAGCGACGACGGGCGCCAACTCATCGTCGAACTCGCATCGATGAGCGACATCGTGGTCGAGAACTTCAAGGTTGGGGCCCTAGCCGCCAAAGGCCTCGGATACGCCGACCTCGCAGCGGTAAAGCCCGACATCATCTATGCGTCGATAACCGGGTTTGGCCAAACCGGACCAATGGCGAGCCAGCCGGGTTATGACTACCTGGCGCAAGCACTGGGCGGCCTGATGAGCATCACCGGGCCAGCCGACGGCGAACCCGGCGCCGGACCAACCCGCACCGGCGTCGCGATCTCGGACCTTTCGACCGGCATGTACACCACGGTTGCCATTTTGGGGGCCTACATCCATCGCATGCGGACCGGTGTGGGCCAGCACATCGACATGGCGCTGCTCGATACCCAAACGTCGATGCTCGCCAACGCGGCCCTGTGGTATTTGGTCGGCGGCACGGCACCCACCCGCAGCGGAACTTGGCACCCGAGCCTGGCGCCGTACCAAGTCTTTGAGGCGGCCGATGGTCCGTTCATCGTCGCCTGCGGGAACGACCGACAGTTCAATATCTTGTGCGAGACCATCGACCGTCCCGAACTGGCGAGCGATAGCCGGTTCGTGACGAATCCCGATCGCAATCAGAACCGAGCCATCTTGGCGGCCGAACTCCAGATCGAGCTGATTAAACAGCCCCGCACCCATTGGCTCGACGTTCTGCCGACGGCCGGAGTGCCGGCGGGGTCGGTGAACACGATCGACGAAGTGTTCGTCGAACCCCAGGTCGTGCATCGTCAGATGCAGATATCGCTGCCCCACAGTTCCGGGGTAGATGTTCCCGGAGTCGCCAACCCCATCAAATACTCCGAGACCCCGCTCCGGTACACGACCGCTCCCCCGCAACTGGGCGAACACACCGACGATGTCTTGCGAGACATCCTCGGCAAGTCCGCCGAACAAATTCAGGCGCTCAAGGACAACAAGAGCATCTAGGCCAGCCCCGGTTTCCCGTCGTCCGCGGTGCAAACCAAACCGCCCGTAGCCACGGCCCAACAATCGCGATTATGTTGGCGAGTGCCCTATGCATTTCGGTGCATTCCCGCCCCAAAACGAGGTTGTGACCTATGAAACGAATCGTCCTATTACTTGCGCTCGTAGCAGCGCTGCTGTCGCCGGTGGCGACCGCTGAGGCCCAAGGCGACGAGGATCTTCCGCTCCTGTCGATCTCGGGTGTCAGTGTCACCGAGGACCAGGGCACGATGCCCTTCACCCTCACCCTGAACCGACCGTCCGATGAAGACGTCGTGGTTCGAGTCCAACCAAAGACGGTTCGTAACCAGGCCAAGCCGGGCGAGGACTTTGTGCGGGTCCGCCGCAACGTCGTGATCCCTGCTGGCGAAACCACCGCCACCTTTGAGGTAACGATCCTCAACGACGATGTTCCAGAAGAAGACGCAGTTATTCGACTGGTGATCCGCCGGATCAAGGGAGCGACCTTCGTCAAGCCCCCACGACCTCGTGCGCTGATCATCGACGACGACGGCGAACCCGAACCGCCACTGCCGCCCGAGCCACCGACGGCCGAGACCGACTTCGAGCTCAAAGTGCTCCACATCAACGACCACCACTCGCACCTAGAATCCGACGGCACCGACCTCGACTTCAACGGCAAGGAAACCCGGGTCGAAATGGGTGGCTTCTCGCGAGTCATCACCAAGATGAACGAGTTGCGCGACACCAGCGACATCCCGGTAGTCACCGTGCACGCTGGCGACGCCATCACCGGCACGTTGTACTACAGCCTCTTTAAGGGCGATGCCGACGCCGCGATGATGAACCACGTGTGCTTCGACATCTTTGAGCTCGGCAACCACGAGTTCGACGATGGCGACGGACAACTCGCCGTGTTCCTCAACAACATCGGCGGTATCTACAACCCCGCATCTGCGGCGTGCCGCACGACCATCCTCGGCGCCAACGTCAAGCCGGCGCAGGGCACGCCCCTGTTCCCGACCGACGAGGCCGAGCTGTTCATCAAGCCGTTCACCGTCAAGGAATACGGCGACGACAAGGTCGGCTTTGTTGGTCTTGATATTGCGAACAAGACGCGGAACTCCTCGAGTCCGCTGAAGACCACCGAGTTCCTCGACGAGGTCGAAACGGCCCAGAAGTACGTCGATCAGCTCACCGCCGACGGTATCGACAAGATCGTGCTCGTCACCCACATCCAGTACGCCAACGACCTTTCGGTCGCGAGCCAGGTTGAGGGAGTCGACGCCATCGTCGGCGGCGATTCGCACAGCTTGCTGGGCGACTTCGGCGACTTTGGCCTGAACCCGGTCGGCGAATATCCGACCGTTACCCAGGATCCGGCCGGCAACACCGTTTGTGTTGTGCAGGCGTGGGAGTACAGCAACATCGTGGGCGAGCTCAACATTGGTTGGGACGCTGATGGCAACGTCACCACCTGTGGCGGTACCCCTCACCTGTTGCTCGGCGACACCTTCGAGCGGGAGCCCGAAGGCGCCGACGACCGTGAACCACTCGCCGGCGACGACCTGCAAGAGGTACTCGACATCATCGACGCCAGCCCGCAGCTGAGCATCGTGACCCCCGATGCCGACGGTGAAGCAACCCTCGGCTACTTCACCGGCCAGGTCGACGAACTGGTGAACACCGAGATCGGTACCGTCACCGAGGACCTCTGCCTCGAGCGGATCCCGGGCGAAGCCCGCAGTACCATCTGCGACGTTGCCGACACCGCCGACATGGGTGGCGACATTCAGCAACTCGTGACCCACGCCTTCTGGCAACGGTCGTTCGAGTCCGATATCGCCATTCAGAACGCGGGCGGCGTTCGGGTCGATATCCCGGCTGGTCCGCTGACCATCGCCGATGTCTACGAACTCTTGCCGTTCGCCAACACCTTGGTGAATCTTGAGATGACCGGCGCCGAGGTGAAGGCGGTACTCGAAGATGCGGCCGAGAATGCGATCATTCCCGACGGCTCGACCGGTGCGTACCCCTACGCCTCCGGCCTGCGCTGGGACGTCGACCTCACGGCCGAGTTTGGCTCACGGTTCTCGAACCTTCAGGTCAAGGGTAAGGACGCCACCGAGTGGACTCCTCTCGATGAGGCAGCGACCTACACGATCGTGACCAACAGCTTCGTGGCCGCCGGCCGCGACGGGTACACCACCTTTGGCACCGTGTTTGACGAAGGCCGAGTCGAAGACACGTTCATCGACTACGCCCAGGCGTTCATCGATTACGTGGAGCAGAACTTGGGTGGCGTTGTATCGAAGGTTCCGGCCGACGAATACAGCACCCAGAACGTCACCCAGTAACACCCGAAAGCGGCTACCTCGGTAGCTGCAACCGAAAGCCAGGCTGTGCCTTCCCGGTGCAGTCTGGCTTTCGGACCTTTTGGCGACATACGCTCCGGTCATGGCAAGCAAAGAGGCAGAGGATCTAAAGGCGGCGTTCATCGCCATGCGCGAGAACGCTTCGTCGGCGGGCGAGACATCGATCGAGGCGCAGCGCGAAAGCGTCGAGATGTTGGGGTTACTCGCGTCCCAACCCGAAGGGGTTACCTACACCGAGGTCGACGCTGGTGGGGTCCCAGCGATTTGGGTCGATCCGGCCAACGGGCGCACCGACCGATGCATTCAGTACGTACACGGCGGCGGCTATGTGATCGGCACGGCCAACGCGTACCGGCGCTTCACCGGTCACCTCGCCAACGTGACGGGGTGTCGTGTCCTCAACGTCGACTACCGACTCGCCCCCGAACACCCGCACCCAGCAGCGGTCACCGATAGCACCGCTGCGTACCGTTGGCTTCTCAGCCAAGGGTTCGAGGGGTCCGACCTTGCGATCGCCGGCGACTCGGCGGGCGGCGGGTTAACGGTCGCAACCCTGGTGGCGCTGCGCGACGCCGGCGACCCTCAGCCAGCCTGTGCCGCACCGATCTCGCCATGGGTCGACATGGAGTGCAAAGGGGCGTCGATGTCGCTCAACGCTCAGGCCGACGTGCTCATCGGCGAGTCGGGCATCAAGTCGATGGCCGATCTGTTCCTCAACGGCCAGGCGGCCACCGACCCCCTCGCCGCCCCGCTGCACGCCGACCTCTCGGGCCTCGCTCCTCTGTACGTGCAGGTTGGAGCCGACGAAACCTTGCTCGACGACTCGACCCGGTTGGTCGACCAGGTCCAGGCCGCGGGAGGCGAGGCGGCCATCGAGATCTTTCCCGAAATGCAGCACGTGTTTCAGCTGTCGTGCGGGACCATGCCCGAGGCGACAGAGGCCACCGACAAGATCGGGGCGTTTCTGCGCCAGCACCTTCGGATCGACCAATGAGCGCCGACCAGATCGCTCACCCTCGCCACGTTCGTTACATCGACAAGAGCCGCAACTATTACGCGGCGGTCGGGTACGACGAACCGTACCGGTGGGCGGCCAACGAAGACGCTCCTTTTGCTCGGCTCACCAAGCCGCTCGCCGAGTCGCGCATCGGTGTGGTGACCACCTCGGCCCTGTTCGACGACGCAGGTGAACCGGTGCTCCCGAAGCGCTCGTTTGCCGAGCCGACCACTCCCCTGCCGACCAAGATGTTCACCGACGATCTCTCCTGGGATCACGACGCCACCCACACCGACGACCTCGGCAGCTATCTGCCGCTCGCCGCGCTCGAAGCCGAGGTCCGGGCGGGTCGGCTCGGCAGCGTGTCGCCCCGCTTCTACGGGATTCCGACCGCTTACAGCCAACGCAAGACCCTCAAAGACGCCGCCCGAATCGCCCAGTGGTGCGCCGAAGACGAGGTCGACGTGGTCATGCTGGTGCCGCTTTGACCGGTTTGCCACCAGACCGTGAGTCTGGTCGCTCGGCATCTTGAAGAGGCCGGAACACCCACCATCGTGGTCGGCAGTGCCCGCGACATCGTCGAAGAGGCCGGAGTCGCCCGGTTCTTGTTCGTCGACTTTCCGCTCGGCAACCCCATCGGCAAACCCGACGACCCGGCTATGCAAGCCGAGGTAACCGGCCTGGCGCTTCAGGTCCTCGAATCCGCCATCGTTGGTCGGACGACGGTGCAGGCACCCGTGTCGTGGGGTAGCGACGACTGGCGAGCCAACTTCATGGCGATTGGCCCCGACGGCAAGCCAGTGAAACCCGATCCTCGACCCGACTACGTAAAGAATCCTTCGAAATGACAAACCCCTTGGTGGTCGAAACCGCTGCCGACGTAACACCCGAGTGGCTCACCGCAGCATTGGTTGCCGCCGGCCATGACGTGGAGGTGGCGTCGGTCGAGACCGCCCCGGTCGGCACCGGGCAGATGGCCGACAGCGCCCGGATCACGATTACCTACGCCAGCGACTCGACCGGCGCTCCGGCGACCCTGGTGGGGAAGTTCCCGTCCGACGATCCCACGAGCCGCTCGGCTGGTGGCAGAGGCGGGTATGGGAACGAGGTCGGCTTCTACAAACACCTGGCGACCAAGGTCGCCGGTCGAAGCCCGGCGTGTTACCTCGCCGAGTTAGGCGCCGAGGATGAGTTCACCTTGTTGCTCGAGGACATGGCTCCCGCCGTTCAGGGCGATCAGATCGCCGGTTGCACCGTCGCACAAGCCGAAGCAGCGCTGGTGAATCTGGCTGGCTTCCACGGCCCGCACTGGAACGACGACTCGCTGTTCGACGTGCCCTCGCTGGCCAGCCGCGAAGACAGCCGCTCGGGCAGCAGCCTCCTGGCCGAATTCATGGCCGCGTTCACGCCGGAGTTTGTGACTCGCTACGCCGAGCATCTTTCGCCCGAAGATGTCGACCTTTGCACCGCCTTCGCTGCACGGGTCGTCGAATGGGAAACCCACGACACGGGGTCGTTTGGTCTCGTGCACGGCGACTACCGCCTCGACAACCTGCTGTTCGGCACCACGAGCACGTGCCCGCCAGCCACCACGGTCGACTGGCAGACCCTGCGAGTCGGGCCACCGCTGCGCGATGTTGGCTACTTCATAGGTACCAGCCTCGATCAGGCCGAGCGGCAGGCAAACGAAGAGGCTCTCGTGCGGGTGTACTACGACGCCCTGTGCGGGCATGGGGTCGAGGAGTACTCGTTTGAGCAGTGCTGGCACGACTACCGACTGGGTTCGCTGCAGGGGCCGCTCATCACGATCTTGGGATCGATCGGTGTGAAACAAACCGATCGCGGCGACGCCATGTTTATGGCCATGATCAAGCGTTCGGGCCAACAAGCTCGCGACCTCGAAGCTCTCTCGCTGTTCTAGACCCGCGTAGTGTTACGACATGACCTTTAGCGACGTCGACAACGAGGCAGCAGTCCTGCTCAAGAAGGCGAACCAGCGATACACCGAGGGTCGTCGTCGCCTCGTCGCCGCCCTCCAAGCCGGAAAAGGCCCACTTACCATCGCCGACATCGTGGCGGCGGACGACACGCTCCCGCAGTCGAGCATTTATCGCAACCTGGTGATTCTCGAGGAAGCCAATGTGGTGGCTCGGGTGGTGACCAGCGACGACTTTGCCCGCTACGAAATCGCCGAACATCTCACCCATCACCACCATCACCTGATCTGCAAAGCATGCGGTGATGTGATCGACTTTGCCCTCGATGCCCAAACCGAGGCCACGCTCGATCAGGCGCTCCACCAAGCGGCCCATGATGCTGGATTCACCGCTGAATCGCACCAGCTCGATCTGCTCGGCACGTGCGGCGATTGCCGGTCCGAGTCCTAAGACCTACGGCTACCAGTCGGTTTCTCTCACGAAGGTCTCAACCGGGACACCTAACCAGGTGACCATGGCGAGCATGCCGTCGACCTCCATGCGGCCGCCAAGCTTGGTGCGTTTGATGGTCGAGACACTCACCCCGATCTCGGCCGACAGCTGAGCCCACGAGATCTCCCGCTTTGTCCGCTCCGCATCGAGCGCTTCATAGAGTGCGTTGGCATCGAACCGTCGCATGGGCGCTACCCGAAGTCGAGGAAGAGTTGCGGGTCGAGTCTGATGTTGCCGACCCGGACTTCAAAGTGCAGGTGCGGGCCGGTCGACAGGCCGGTGCTGCCTACCTTGCCGATGCCTTTGCCCGCTTCGACGACGTCGCCTTCTTCCACTCGCAGCTTCGACATGTGGGCGTACAGGGTGGCCCAACCATCTCCGTGGTCGATGACCACCCGCTTCCCGAAGCCGCCACTCTTGCCGCTGGCGATGACGGTTCCGGGGGCGGCGGCGAAGATTCGGGTTCCTTGGGGAGCCCGCAGGTCGATCCCGTTGTGCATGCGAACCTCGTCTAGAATTGGGTGGAGTCGAGGCCCGTATCGCGAAGAGACTTCGATGTTCTTCAGCGGCAACGACATCTCGGGTGCCGCGCCCTCGCCGGGTGCATCGTCGTATAACTGCTCGCAGCCGACCGGGTTGTCGTCGCGGCCCGTGCACCAGTCCTTGCCACCGCCACCGAGCAACGTGTCGGCTCCCGGCCCGGCGACAAGCAGGTCGCGGCCCCTGCCGCCTCGCAGGAAATCGTCGCCCAGCGATCCGGTGAGAATGTCGCGGCCTTTGCCGCCCACGATGCTGTCGTTCCCGGTTCCGCCAAAGATCGAATCGTCTCCGCCCAACCCGCACACGATGTCGTCGCCGGCGCCCGCGTTGATCCGGTCGTCCTCCTCGGTGCCCAAGATGACATCGTTGCCATCGGTGGGCAGTTGGCCAGCACCGATATCGACCGTGACCACCTCGCCTCGGCACAGACTCGTTTGGGCGGCCGCGTCGACCGGCAGGAGGCCCAAGAGCCCAAGGATTGCGGTAAAGCTGACGATCAGACGAGGAGCGATGGCTGGTTTTGAAGAATTTCGCACCAAAGAACGGTAGCGGGGTTCGCTGCCTATCAGCGAGCGGGCATTTCCGATGACGCTGATCCTTTGCTAGAACGCCCCTATGAGTGACATTACAGAAGTTGCATTTGACGACATCGACGGCATCAACGCCCTCGCTTCCGACGAGTTCGGTGCCTTTGGCCCGGCGATGGAAGTTACCCAGGAGATGATCAACACCTTCGCCGACGTAACCGGCGACCATCAGTGGATCCATGTCGATATCGAGAAGGCCAACGCCGGTCCGTTCGGCGGCCCCATCGCCCACGGCTTTCTCACCTTGAGCCTGGTCGCTTCGCTGCGCAGCGGCGACACCTTCAAGATCACCGGCATCACCAATGCGGTGAACTACGGCGCCGACAAGCTTCGTTTCATGGCCCCGGTTCCGGCTGGCGCTTCGCTTCATGCCCGCACCCGCATCTTGAGCGCCGAGGCCAAAGGCACCGGTACCTTGCTCAAAACTGAGACCGCAATCCACGTCGTCGACTCCGAAAAGCCCTCGCTGATCTACCACGGACTCGTCCTCTACATGTAAACCCCCGTTCTGTTTGCAGTTGAGCCGACCAGCGCGGCTCAACTGCAAAAATTTCCGATGGATTTGGCCTGGTTGCTTTGGCAGCCGGGTCATTTTCGTTTTTGGGGAGGTTTCGCGAAGTTTTGCTTGACTAACTGTTAAAACCCAGTACTATTCAATGCATGGTACCTGACAGTAACGGGCACCACGCTCAGATCATGAAAGGGGTTCTCGATATGTGCCTGTTGGCAACTATCGCCGAGAAACCCAATTACGGATACGGCATGGTGCAACAACTCAACGATCGAGGATGGGTCATCGCCCACGAGAACAGCATCTACCCGGTGCTCAAGCGTCTCACCAAAGGTGGCTACATCGAATCAGAGCTCGTCCCCTCAACTTCGGGACCGGCTCGCAAGTACTACTCGGCAACCTCAGATGGTGAGGAAGTTCTCGCCATCTGGACCGCCGATTGGCGCAATGTCCGAGACGGCGTAGACGCCGTGCTTGGAAACGGCCGCAATGGCTCAAAGGCCAAGACCGCGAAGAAGTCCCCCACCAAGAAGAAGTCAACCAATAAGAAAGCGAAAGGAAAGCAATGATCTGGATCTATCTCGCAGCGGTCGTGTTCGGCGGCACCTTCGTCATTCCGATGTTGCTCGGTGGGCTTGACGTCGACGCCGACGTTGAACTCGACAGCGATCTCGGGCTCGAGGCCGGCGATCTTGACGCGGCCGACACCGTAGACACCGGCGACGTCGACGGAGCGGTCAGTTCGTTCGTCGGGTCGTTGTTCTCGTTCCGTTCTATGGTCTTCTTTCTTACCTTTTTCGGAGCTTCAGGTGCGGTCTTCACCTGGCTCGGCACCAACACCGTGCTTACGCTCGCCACGGCCTTGGGGCTCGGGGCGGTCGCCGCGGCGCTTCACGCACTGCTGTTTAGCTTCATTAAGCGCACCGGAAACTCATCGCACCGACTGGCCAGCGACATCGAGGGTTCGTCAGCCAAGGTTGTACTTCCGATTTCGAAAACGCAAAAAGGTCGAATCCGCACCGATATAGACGGACAGCCCACATTTATGGTGGCGACTCCGTACGGAAGCGGCACATTCGACGTCGGGGATTCCGTCGTCGTGGTTGAGATGCAAAACGGCACCGCCCATGTGGCGAGGCTCGAACTGGATCTCGCAGAACAAACAGAGGAGAAATAGGTATGACTTGGATTCTCGGCGTAGCCGTATTCCTTGCTCTCATCGTCATGGCGGTCGCAACCGCCGTCAAAAGCCTCATCATCATCGTTCCACCAAACATGGTGGCGATTATCTCGGGGCGGGATAGAGCGGACAGCACGGGAAAGACGATTGGTTACCGTGTCATTCACGGTGGTCGCACATTCCGGATGCCCTTGGTGGAAAAGGTTGACTACATGAACCTCAACACCATCCCGATCGAGGTCTCGGTCACCAATGCGTACTCCAAGGGGGCAATCCCTCTCGACGTACAGGGTGTGGCCAACATCAAGGTCTCGAGCACAGAGGGCATTCTCAGCAACTCGGTCGAGCGTTTCTTAGGACGACCCTCTGAGTACATTCAACAGGTTGCCAAGGAGAACCTCGAGGCCAACCTTCGTGGTGTGCTCTCGACGCTGACCCCTGAGGAAGTTAACGAAGATCGCCTCAAGTTTGCTCAGACCCTCATCGATGAGGCCGACGACGACATGAAGACTTTGGGGCTTGAACTCGATGTCCTCAAGATTCAGAACGTGACCGACCAAGTTGGTTACCTCGAAGCGGTTGGTCGTCGCCGTACTGCCCAGGTCCTCAAAGAGGCCCGGGAGTCAGAAGCCCGCCAGACCGCCGACGCTCAAGAAGCAGAAGCAATGTCTCGCCAGCGCTCCGAGCTTGCTCGGGTCGAGGCCGACCTGGCCATCGCTGAACAACAGAACAAACTTCGGGTCCGCGAAGCCGAACTGAACGCTGAAGCAATGGCGTCGGAGAAGCGAGCCGAAGTTGCTGGTGAGCAAGCAAAGGTCACCGCCGAGCAAGAACTCGAAACCGCTCGTATCGAACTCCAGAAGCGTCGTCTCGAAGCTGACGTGGTCGCCCCCGCCCGGGCGCACAAAGAAGCCCTCGAGCTCGAAGCGATTGGTGCCGCTGCGAAGATCATCGAGGACGGTAACGCCCAGATCGAGGTGTTCCAGAAACTCAGCACGCAATACCGAGTTGCTGGCCCCGACGCTCGAGACATCATGTTGCTCAACATGCTTCCCGAGCTCGTCCACAACATCACCGAGACGGTGAACGGAATCGACATCGACAAGGTGACGGTTATCGACAACGGATCAGGCACCGGCGGGGTATCTGGCATCGCCGGACAAATGCCCGCCGCGGTGATCTCGATCACCGAGCAAATCGAAAACGCAACCGGCGTAAACATCCTTGAGGTCTTGCAACGCAAGGGCGAAGGCGATGGCCACATCGAAGCGGCGAGCGAAGCAATCACCGAAGGTGAAGCAACCTCGTAAAGTTGTAGCTCGCAAGTTTGGTGGCGGAACCAAGGACCTCGTGCTTCGGCACGGGGTCCTCTTGCCTTTTTGGAGCGTTACTCCCCCACGTGCTCGGGCTTAGCCCTTGGGAATGTCTTTCCACGGCGTATCGATGCCGATACCGGGCTCGCGGGGCAGACCCATCCGGTGGCCAATGTTGTTCTTGCCAACCTCGTTGGTACCACCGCCGATGCTCACGCTAAAGCGGTTCATGATCTCGTCGATCGCGTAGTGGCTGTCGGGGCCGGTGTCGGCCAGGCCTTCGGCGCCGAGGATGGCGAGGCCGGCGTTGCCGGTCTGGACCCGGTTGTAGGCCAGCTTGAGCTTGAGGAGCGCCCCATCGATCGGTGGCTTCTTGCCGCTGCGAACCGCGTCCATCATGATCTGGGACATGTACGCCAGCACCGATTCGTCGATGTAGGTCTTGGCGAGCTCTTGGCGAATCACCGGGTCGGTGTTGCTCCCTCGTGCTTGAGCGAGCTCGATCAACCGTTGCGACACTTTGATCTTGTTGCCGCCGGTTCCGATGAACTGCGACTCGGCCATCAGAACGGTTTTAGTGACCGCCCATCCGGCGTCGATTTCGCCCACGATGTTGGCGACCGGAATCTGCACGTCGTTAAAGAACACTTCGTTGAAGTGGGCCGCTCCGGTGGGCTGTACCAACGGCCGTACCTCGATTCCCGGGCTCGACATGTCGACCAAGATGAACGAGATGCCTTTGTGCTTGGGGGCATCGGGGTTGGTGCGAACCAGCAAGAATCCCCAGTCGGCGGCCTGCGCCATCGAGTTCCAGACCTTCTGGCCGTTGACCACAAACACATCGCCGTCGCGGACCGCCCGGCACCCGAGCGACGCAAGATCTGAGCCGGCGCCCGGTTCGGAGAACAGCTGACACCAGGTCTGCTCGGCCGACAACAGTTTGGGTAGATAGGTGCGCTTTTGTTCGTCGGTTCCGTGGAAGCGAAGTGCGGTGCCGAGCATGGCGATGGTTGCCGCCAAGAACCCGTTTGTTGCGTCGAACGCTGCGGACTCTTCGTTGTAGATGCGGGTCTGCCAGCTTTGGCCACCCGCCCCACCGTGTTCGACGTCCCAGGTGATGCCTGCGTATCCGGCCGCCGACATTTTCGACTGCCATACCTTGCACTTCTCGTAATACTCGAGCATCGCTGCCGGGTCGACGTGGGTGCGGGTGGTCGACCAGTCATCGACACCGTTCTTCAATGGAGCATTAGCTTCGAGCCAGGCCCGAACTTCGACTCGATAGGCCTGGTGTTCGGCGGGCTCAGACACGGTCTCAGACATCGAAACACGTTAGGGCGTAGGCCCCGCCGACCCCCAAATTTGTGGTGATCTAGCACCGAGCACACGCGCCTGCGATTGCACGTTCCCAGAGAAGAACGATCACAAAACCGCTCCGATTGACCTATCAAGCGGCGGCCCGAGACATGCCGAAAGTAGTTATGCAGGGTGGCGCCCGACGGCGGGCTGGCGCCTTGTATATCGATCGCTATCGAGGAATCTGCACAATGAAATACCCACTTGTATTTGTCATGTTGGTCGCCCTGCTTCTGTCATCGACGACGCCCGTTGGGGCCCAAGGCACGACAGGCGATGAGCTGTCGATCATCGCGAAAGGCAAAACTGGCGACGAAGTTGTCGACATTGTGATCGATGACGTCGCCGTCGCCTCGATCGACCTCGGCAAGGCCACCGACTTTTTTGGGGACCAAGATTGGGGAACCTACACGTACGCCCATCCTGGCCCGCTGACCGCGTCACAAGTCCGGCTCGAATTCAACAACGACCTGTACATCCCAGGAATCACCGACCGCGACGTACGCATCGACAAAATCCTCATCAACAACACCCCCTACGAAACCGAAGATCCCCTCGTCACCGGCAAAGGCATCTGGAACAACGGCGCATGTCGAACCGGCAACTTCCAAACCGACACCCTCAC
>CALHTF010000041.1 GCA_938038815.1 uncultured Acidimicrobiales bacterium
TCGTCGAGGTCGGCGGCGGCTACCGCATCGCCGATCTCGTCGCGGCGCTGAAGGTGTCGGGCCAGGCGGAACATGGTTCGTAGCTCGTGTTGGAGAAACTGGTCGTCGGTTGCGATGTTTCGCAGCCCTCGCACCATGTGCAGATGACCCGGTTCGGCTTCAGATTCGCGGGCGCCCAACGGCTCGACGGTCGAAAGCTCAACGCCCAACTCGTCGGCCAACGCCTCGGTGGCGAACAGGTTGGTCTCGTAACACCACTGGAGGTTGGTCATCAGGTCCGATGCCTCCGACGGGTTCTTCAGCGCACTGCTGAACGCCAGCTGGTTCGAGAGGGTGAACGCGATGTGGTGCCAGCGAATGGCATCGATGTCGACGGGTTCGCCCGAGAGTTCTTCGTATCGTTGGTACAGCTGCGCCATATCGCCGTAGCCCACGATGGTGTCGCGCATCCGCCACGCGGCGAGGTCCATCATCGGGTCGCCGATGTGGCCGAGTTCGAGATCGAGTACGGCAACGATCTTGCCATCGGCATGGTGGAATTGGCCCGAGTCCCAGACGATGGGGCCTTCTCGGCCCTTGGAGTCGACCGGATTGCGCTTGAGCCAACCGAGGAAGAACTCGAGCAGGGGGTCGTGATGATCTTTGAGGGCCCGGTAGTGCTCCTCGTAGCGAGCGAGGCCGATGAGACCTGCTTGCCTCGGGTCATTAGCCCGGCTGATACCCGCTTCGACAAACGGCTCGATCGGCAACTTGTGGATCTTCGCCAGTAGCCGCAGGTAATCATCGACCGCGCTCTCACGCTCGGCGTCGGCCACATCGGGGAAGTGCTCTTGCCCGGCCACCTTGTCCATCACGTAGGCCGGAAGCTCATCGATCCAACCCCGAACGGTAGGGGTAGGAACGCCGTGCCCGTCGAGAACCCGCTGAAAGTTCATCTCGTGTTCGAGTGGGTAGATGAGCGGCATGTCGGTGCGATCGCCTCGCACGACCAACTCGTGGCGCTCGCCATCCTTGTCGACGGTTGCGAACCAAACCGGGCGCCAGCGGGCCTGACGATCGAGCGACACGACGGTGCCGCCAAAGTCTGTTTCGAACCAGCGAACGATGTTTTCATCGGCTGCCGCTAGGGACTCTGGAGACATCATGGACTTACCCTAGTAGTGCTCAACTAAGGTCCATAGTTGACGACTACGGAAGCTCGCGACATGGACCCACAGCCCGCTCCACCCTTCAATCTTTCTGGCCAGCGAGTACTCATCACCGGTGCGTCGTCAGGCATCGGCGCCGCCACCGCAATTGCGTGCGCGGCCGCCGGCGCAACCGTTGGCATCTGCGCTCGACGCGAGGACCGCCTCGCACAAACCGCCGAGGCTTGCCGGGCCGCCGGAGCGAAGCGCGTGCATTCATGGACGGTCGACCTCTCTGAGCTTGACCGGCTCGCGGGTTTTGCCCACACCGTCCAAGAGGACCTACGCGGTGTTGACGTTTTGATCAACAACGCTGGCGCAGGCCGTCGCAAACGCATGCAGGACATCAGCGTTGCCGACTTCGACGACACGATGGCCCTTAACTTCGGCGCCCCGATGCGACTCACGTTGGCTCTGCTCCCCGAGATGGTGGCTCGCGACAGCGGCCATATCGTCACCGTCGGCTCAGCTGGCACTCGCGAGTTTGCACCGACAACCGGCAGCTACATCGCCGCCAAGGCTGCACTCGATGCCTTTACCGAAGCGCTGTACATCGACCTAGCCGGAACCAACGTGTGGTCACACCTGGTCGTGCCCGGCCGAACTGCTACCGAGTTCGGGGTCGAAAAGCACGACCAAGAACCGCCCTTTCCTGCCGATCCTGCCAGGGTCGACCCTCCCGAAGTAGTCGCCGAGGCGATAATCGCCTGCCTCTCAACCGACGACTTTGAGACATACCCGAATGACCGGGTTCGCGAACAATGCACCGAAAAGCGAGCCGACTTCAACGGCTACTTGCGCAAACGCCGCCGCTGGTTCGCGTGACGTCATGTTAGAAGCGGCGAGCTCAACACCGAGTAACTAAGGTCCTTAGCGTCTAGCTATCTACGTTCGCTCAACGGAAGAAACGCAGCGGGGAACCTCATGCAACCAACGGATCGATTCACCATCATCTCGGCCGACTGCCATGCGGGCGGCAACCATGCGATGTACCGCGAGTACCTCGATGCCGAGTTTCTCGACGAGTTCGACGCGTGGCGGGGCAAGTACAAGAACCCATTTCGAGACCTCCAAGACGATGGCCGAAGCCGCAACTGGGACGACGAACGACGCAACGGCGATCTGTTCGCCGATGGCGTTGTTGCCGAGGTGGTGTTCCCCAACACCGTCCCTCCATTCTTCCCTACCGGCGTGGTGGTAGCCCCGGCACCCTCACCTGAACAGTTCCGAGTCCGCCTCGGCGGAATTCGGGCCCACAACCGCTGGCTGGCCGACTTTGTTGGCCGGTACCCAAAGCAGCGGGTGGGTCTCGCCCAGATTCTGCTGAACGATGTCGACGAAGCGATCGCCGACGTTCGCTGGTGCCACGACCACGGCATCAAAGGTGTACTCCTCCCGGGCGTCTCCCCCGACACACCCTGGATCGAGCCGCTTTCGTCAGCGGCCTATGACCCATTGTGGGCGGTCTGCCAAGAACTCAACATGCCGGTCACCCACCATGCGGGCGGCAGCGGCATCCCCCAACTCGACGACACGCCGTTTCGGAACCTGCTCTTCATGATGGAGACCGGCTTCTACGCGAACCGGGCGTTCTGGCACATGATCTGGGGCGGTGTCTTCGAACGGTTCCCCGACCTAAAACTCGTCTTGACCGAGCAAGGCACCGACTGGATTAAGCCGGCGCTCAACCGCATGGAGCACTTCTACAAGCTGATGAAGAGCGGCCGAGTCGGCGAACTGGGGATCCCGGCCGAAGCGATCGGCAAGCTCAGCCCGGTCGAGACCTTCCAACGAAACATTTGGATCGGCTCGAGCTTCCCGGCCCCTTCCGATGCACTCCTCATGCGCGAGTACGGAATAGAGAACTTCATGTGGGGAAGCGACTACCCCCACAACGAAGCATGCTGGCCTTACAGCACCAAGTCACTGCAGCGGACCTTTCCCGACTGGGATCCCGCCGACCTGCGCACGGTGCTTTCCGAGAACGCTGCCGGCGTATACGGCTTTGACCTCGAGGCGCTGGCGCCGCTCGCCGCCGAGCATGGGCCAACCGCCGAGCAAGTTGCGACGCCGCTCGACGAGATCCCGGCCGACGCATTTAGCCCAGCATTCCAACGCGACTAAGGACCACGAACAATGCCGCACTACGTACCGCACTTCAACTTCACCGAAAACGCGTTGGCGTTACGCCACTACAACTACGAGTACTGGTGCGAACATGGGCACGGGCCAAACCTGCGAGATGTCCATGAAGCGCTGGGTTTCGCACGCCGCGACATTATCCAGCTGTACAAAGAACTGTCGCTCGGCATCGTGTGCACCGTCGACCCTGATTCGATGAACTGCCCGGTGCTCAGGTTCCAGCCGTTTGCGTCGTTTCCCACCCAGGTCAAGGCCTTTGTCGATGGGGAATTTCATAGCTACGCCGGCTGCTCGATGGAAGCGGTGGCATTTTCGAATATGCCGCCATTCGCCGGTCGAGAGTGTCGACTCGAGAGTTACTGCATGTGTTGCCTCGAACCGGTCTCGTTCACCGCAGTCGACGGCAAGGTTACGAGTGCCGACCCGTTACTGCTGCACGTGAGCACCTCACCGTATGACTGGTTCAACAACGACCTGATGATTCAGTGCGACTCGATGAATTTTGTGATCGATCACGACCATGCCGAGCGGTTCGAGCTCGAAAGCTGCCGTCGAGGCGTGGTGTACACGCTCGACCAAGCGCTCACCTTTGTTCAGAACTCGGTGGGCGAACGGATGTATAACCGCGACCGACCGAGCGAGCGGATGGATCCGGCAGTTGTTATCGACTACGTCAAGACGCTCGGGGTCGATGTCACCAACTGGGGAGGCTGAGTAATGACAAATCCACAAGCAGGGTCAGACAAGACAGGTTTCGAGCAAGGTATGCCCGACGAAATCGGCATCATCGATCTGATGATCGGGTTGCCGTTCACCGACAAGAAGGCGGTGTACGACAAAGCGGTGAAGGGCGTGAAAGACGTGGCGTCGGAGGATCTCTCGATGCCCGCCGGGTACATGTTCACCGAAGCACCCGACGCGGTCGACGCCGATGAGACCGACCCGGTCGACATCACGTTTGGCGAGATGGACAAGTACGGGATCGAGCAGGGGCTGTTCGGACTGAGCGAACGGTCGATCGAGGCTGCGGAGCGACACCCAGGGCGCGTGAACTTCGTGATCGAGGTCGACCCGAACGACATCATGGGCGCCATAAAGATCGTGCGCGACGCCAAAGCCGACCACGACCTCAAGGCGTTTAGCGTCTTCCCCGCCGGCTGCATGCCCCAAGTACCGGTGAACGACCCGAAGATGTACGCCTTGTACGCAACCGCGGTCGAGCTCGATATTCCCGTGGTAGTCAACGCCGGAATCGCTGGGCCTCGCACGCCAAGTGCCTGCCAGCATGTCGAGCTATTCGACCCGGTCTGCTACGACTTTCCCGACCTCAAGCTGGTGATGCGCCATGGCGCCGAACCGTGGGAAGCATTGGCCGTGAAGCTGATGCTCAAGTGGCCGAACCTGTATTACATGACCTCGGCGTTCGCTCCGAAGTACTACCCCAAGGCGATCATCGATTACGCCAACAGTCGCGGCGGCGACAAGATCATGTACGCCGGCTACTTCCCGGCCGGGCTAAGCGTCGAGCGGTTGATGACCGAGATGCCAAACGTTCCGCTCAAGGACCACGTGTGGAGCAAGTTCCTCCGCGAGAACGCTATGCGGGTCTTCAACATCGACCCACTCCCCCAGGCGTAAGTCGATGGAGATCCCTCGGCTTTCGGCTACGAGCACCGATGACGAGCTGCGCGACGCGCTCGATGCGGCGGGTTGTTGTTTGATCGAGCACGCCGTGGCGGCCGAGGTGATGGACGCAATCGCCGCCGAGATGGCACCGTTCACCGACAGCACTCCGTTTGGCAACACCGACTTCACCGGCGCCGGCACCCGGCGAACCGGGATGGTGATCGAGCGGTCGCCGACGTTCCGCGAGCACCTGGCGCGGCATTCGACGATTCTGACCGCTGGCGACCATGTCATGTCGCACGCTCCGGTCTGGGTACTTTCGTTTGCTCACTACTTCGAGCTATTCCCGGGCGAGCCGAATCAGATGCTGCACCGAGACACCTGGAAGTACGGAGCACCGCCGCTCCCCTTTGAAGTCGATGTCAACGCCCTCTGGGCAGTGAGTGACTTCACCGAGACCAACGGAGCCACTCGACTCGTGCCCGGCAGCCACCTGTGGGACGACGAACGGCGACCCGGACCCAGCGAAGATGTGGGAGCCTTCGCTCCCAAAGGCTCGGTGCTGTTCTACACCGGCAAGGTTTTCCACGGAGGTGGCGAAAGCAGCGGTGATGGGGTGCGCTTGGCGATCAATACCCAGCACTCGGTTGGATGGCTCAGCCAGACCGAACAGATGTTGCTCGAATACCCACCAGCGATCGCGGCCGACTGGGACGACGATCTGATTCGCTTCATCGGCTACCAGCGACTCGGTCCAGCGCTCGGCCACTGGCGCAATGCCGAGGACCCGTTCATCGCTATCGAGGAATACCGGGCCCAACAGTCCTGAGTGGCTAAAGCCCGGCTTCGCTCATCGTCCGGGCGAGTGCCTCATATGCCAGGCGCGCCGCATTCTCCGTTGGCACGCCGGCGAGCACCGAGCCTGCATCCTCGGCGGTGAACAGTTCGATCCCGACCGGCGGGAGCGGACCGAGTGACGCCAGCTCACCTAGCCGGCGAGCGAGCTCGCCTGCTCCGGAACCGGGGAGCTGGCGGTGCGCCATGCATTCGTCACGTACGTTGTCCCACGGATCAGCCAGCGTGTCGGCCAGCTGAACGCCGAAAAGTCGACGGGCCGAAAAGTCGGCGCTGAGCGCTCCATTGTCGGGCCCCCGAAGGTGGTGCCACAGGTCGAGCAGCACTCCCCCGTTGTCTCGGTTGGCCTGCTCGGCGATCTGCATCGCATCGTTCGTGCGGCCCAGGCTCGACCAAGCAAACGGTTCGAGATGCACTAGCACGCCATGCTCGGCCGCCAGGTCGCAGTAGTCGCCGAACGTCTCGGCGGCCGCGGCGATGCGGGTTCGATCGAAGTCGCTGGTCTCCACGATCGTGATCGACCGAGCACCGAGATCAACGGCAATCGCCAAGGCCTCCTCGAAGGCTTCCCCAGAGCTGAGAGAGATAGCTACACCATCGACTTCGGCGATCCTCAGCCCAAGTTCGAGAGCCAAGCCAGCAACGTCGATGCCAGCGGCCCGCGCCTCGTGGTATTCGTGGCCGTAAACCGACACCAACTCGAACCCTGCTGAAGCGGCGGCGCGGAACTTGTCGGCAAGCGGGGCTGAACCCAGTGTCCCGCTGCACAGAATGAGCGGCGGGCGATGGGTCACAGGGTCTTTGGTCGGTTTACGAAGCGGCCGGCGTCGGGGCTGTAGAACCAGCCTCCCCCCGCCAAGGTGCCGCCATCGACCGGGATGTTGTGTCCGGTCACAAACGCCGAAAGGTGCGACGCCAGAAAGAGCGCTACCCGTGCTTGGTCGGTCGGCCATCCGAGGCGTCCGACCGGCGCCCAGGCTTCCCACAGGTCTTCCTGCTCCTCGTAGCCGCTGATGTAGTCGACCTGCTTCGACTGGGTCAGGTCGACCCCGACGCCGTTGGCTCGGATGCCTTGGCGGCCATAGCCAGCAGCCAATGAGGTCGTGAAGTGCCCGACCGCCGCCTTCAGCGAGGCGTAGACCGGTTCGCCCGGGAACCCCCGCATACCCTCGACTGAGTGCACGTTGACGATCGAGCCGCCGCCTCGTTCGATCATCGGGGTCAGAAACGCTTGGGTTACGGCATAGACGTGCCACAGGTTGATCCGGTACATCTCCTCCCAAGAATCAGGCGTCGACTCGTGGAACCGCACCAAGGGCCGGTAGTCGCCCACGTTGTTGACGAGCACGTCGATACCACCATGGGTTTCGAGGACGGCTGAGGTGAACCCGGCTACCCCTTCCTCGGTGCGCACGTCGACGACGTGGGCTCGTGCCGATCCCCCTGCTGCGGTGACGGCGTCGACGGTGGCCTTGGCCCGATCAGGATCGATCTCGGCGATCTCGACCGTTGCCCCATGAGCAGCGAACAGTTCGGCGATGGCGCCGCCGATACCTTGGGCACCTCCACCCGTGATCGCCGCGACCTGGCCGTCGAGCAAGAGATTCCAGTCGTCGATACTGGGGACTGCGCCGGGACTCGTTGGGCCTTGGTGATCAGTCATGAGACTCCTTGGTCAAGGTTTTGCCAGGTGCCACCACTGTCGGACGACAGTCGAATGGCATCGATCACCCGTTGGGTGGCCAGACCATCGGCAAAGGTTGGCGTGGGTGGCATGTCGGGTGAGATGTCGGCGCCCTCGATTTCGTCACGCAGGCGTTCGGCCAAGCGAACAAACAGGGGCATTTCGAATGCGGTGTACGCATGTTTGGGGTCGTTCTTGTCGTAGTCAGGCGCGGGTGGCGGAACCAGGTCATCAGGCACCTCGAGCTCCAACGCCTCGGACCCATTCGACAACCGTGCGGCGCCACCTTCGAGTGAGATCGTTCCTTCGCTGCCGATCACCTTGCAGACGCTCATACCCTCGCCTCGCACTCCCGAACAGTGCTGCGCCGAGATCGACACACCGTCGGAGGTCCGCATGAGTGCCGAGTAGGTGTCTTCGGCGCCCCCTTCGAGCGGGCTCACCTGCCGGGTGTCGCCGCTGACCGAAGTGATCGGGCCGAGCCAGGTGTGCAGGCGGTCGAGCACATGCACTCCGGCGGCGTTCAAGATGCCGCCTCCGGCAGCTGCATCGCCCCACCAGTTTTCGTTGAACGCTGTCGGCAGGCCATTAGCCACCAAGCCGCTATGACTTACGAAGGTTGCCGCTTTCGGTTCGCCGATGTCGCCCCGTTTGATCGCTCGGGCCACCAGCGCTTCGGCAGGTTGCCACCGAAACTCGAAACTCACCATCGCGGTAACGCCCTGCGCGGCCTCAACCATCTCACGGGCCTCCGCAACCGACAACGCGAACGGCTTCTCAGCCAGCACGTGACACCCGGTTCCGAGTGCCTCCATGACCGAGGCGTGATGGGCAGCGGGTGGAGTCGACACGGTGACCACATCGGCCCCGGTGTCGCTGACCACACCCGTAATGGAGGTGCCGTGAGCGCCGATACCGAACGCCTCGGCCCGTTGAGCGGTTCGGTCTGGGTCTTGGCCAACCAAGCCAACAACGTCGAAGCCAGCCGCTCTCAAGGCCGGGACGTGCACCCGTCCACCAAACGATGATCCGACAACTACTACTTTCAGGCTCATAGTGGGTTCCTCAGCTGGTAATCGATCCGCCAGCGAGCGGAATGGTCTGGGCGGTCATCCACGACGCTTCGTCGGACGCCAAGTAGGCGCAAAGGGCTCCCAGGTCCTGGGGAGTGCCGAGGCGACCGGTCGGAATCGACTTCGCTAGCCCGGAGGTGACATCGGTACCGCCGGTGTTATCCATCAATCCGAGGGCGATCGAGTTCACCGTCACGCCGGTCCGGGCGACCTCAAGCGCCACCGACCGAAGCAGGCCGGCAGCACCCGCTTTCCCAGCCGAGTAGGCCGCAACACCGATGTGGACCCCCTGGGTCCCGGCCCCCGATACAACACCGATCACCCGACCGAAGCCCCGATCGATCATGCCGGGAAGCACCGTGTGGGTGCAGTTCATAACGCCATCGAGATTCACCGCCAGTGGTGCCGCCCACTCGGCCGGAGTTGTGTCGGCAAACTTCCGGGGCTGCATCTGTTCAGCGCCGGCATTGCCTGCATTGTTCACCAAAATGTCGATCGACCGACCGGCGATCGCCGTCTGTACTTCGGCGAGATCAGTAACGTCGAAGACCAACGACTCGGCGGAGTGTCCGGCTTCGCGAAGTTGTTCGGCAACCCCAACGGCCCGACCCTGCTCGATGTCGTTCACCAGCACATGTGCGCCTTGGGTGGCCAATGCTTCGGCAACACCGGTTCCCATCCCCTGACCTGCGCCGGTGATCAAAGCAATACGGTCGGTCAGTTCGAACATGTCAGCCCTCTCCGGCTTGCGGTCCTGGATCCATGAGGTAGTCGATTGGAAAGTCCTCCGGTTGCCACCCATCGAGAAGTTGGCTGCCGTCGAGCGTTCGCACCGGACGATTCTCGCGCTTGAGGAACGAAAGGCTGTATTCAATACGCCCGGTGTAGGTAGCCGGGTCGCCGGTCAGCAATGCCCACGCCGATTCAGCCATCGCATCGAGAGGTTCGTTTGGGTACTTCGAAAGATCGACCAGTGCCGAACTGCCCTCGGTGATCACCGACGTGTCCGGCGACAGACAGTTCAGCGATACCCCGGTGCCGTATAACTCAGCGGCAGCCCCGACCGTTGCCCGCTCGAGCCACGCCTTCGATCCCCCGTAGGCGGTTGCACCCTTGATCTGGGGAGCGACAGTGAATGGTGGCCCTTCGGGCATGACTGCCGTTTGCGAGGTGAGGTTCAACACCGATCCGCTCCCCCGTTCGACCATCGCTGGGAGTACCTGTTGGGCCAGCAGCCACGGTGCCATCACGTTGACTCGAAACGAGATCTCCATCCGCTTGCGGGGCATCTCGACGTAACCCGGGTAGAACGCAGCAGCGGCATTGTTGACCAGGTAGTCGACTGGACCAAGCTCAGCCTGGAGCTCGGCGATGACCGCCGCCGGATCAAAGTCGACGCTCGATAGGTCGGCCACGAGCGGGTAGGCGACTCCTCCCGCATCGTTGATTCGGGTAACGGTCCCGGTGAGTGAGCCATCGAGATGTGAGTCACCGGCCGACAAGGTTCGAGCAATACACGCGACCGCACAACCCTCGGCCGCAAGCCGCTGGGCGATCGCCGCCCCGATACCCCGACTTGCACCGGTTACGACCGCAACCGGCATCAGGAGGCCGAGGCCAACATCTCGTCGACCATTTCGCAGATAAAGCCAATGTGATCGGCGTTGAGTGCGTGATACACCGGCAGCGACAGTGCACGGTCCATCATCCGGTCGCAGTTGGGAAGGCCACCGTCGGGCTGACGGTGCTCGATGTTGGCAAACGCCGGTTGGCGAAGAATGTTGCCGGTCCAGACCATGCGAGTGCTTACGCCCTTGTCGTCGAGGAACTTCTGCACATCGTTGCGACCCAGGGTGAAATCGTCGTCGAGAGTGAAGCAGAACCGCATCCAGGTGGTGTCGGTGTCGGCGGTCGTTTCGCCGCCGGTGAGACCGGGGCGAGAGGCGATGAAGTCGTTGAGCTGGTTCCAGTTGGCTTGGCGCTGT
>CALHTF010000042.1 GCA_938038815.1 uncultured Acidimicrobiales bacterium
TGGCACTGGAGCCTGGCACTGGAGCCTGGCACTGGAGCCTGGCACTGGAGCCTGGCACTGGAGCCTGGCACTGGAGCCTGGCACCGAACGCTTAGCGTGGGATTCTAGGCGGTTTTGGGTTCGCGGACGCGTGAATCGCGCTCTGCGTGGGAAACAGGGTATGGCTGGCGGTGCGAGTAGCTTGAGGGGAGCGGTCAAAGAGCCCGGAGCTCGCGGAGGGCGAGGGGCGCAGGTGAAGAGACATAGCGAAGCGCCGGAGCCGGAGGCGTAGAAAAGTGAAGATGTACCAAGAAGAGCACGAACTGTTTCGAGAGAGCTGTAAGGCGTGGATCGCCAAGGACTTGGTGCCTCGGTTTGCCGAATGGGAGCGGGCGGGGATCATGGACCGCGACGTCTATCTCGAGGCAGGAAAGCATGGGTTTATCGGGATGGCGATTCCCGAAGAGTTCGGCGGTGGCGGTACGCAGGACTTCCGGTTTAACGCCGTGCTCGACGAAGAGTTCGCCTACGCCGGGGTAGGCGGTGCTGGCAACAGCATTGGGCTCCACAACGACATCTGCACGCCGTACTTTCTCGAGTACTGCACGCCCGAGCAGTCGGCCCGTTGGATGCCGGGTATTGCGTCGGGTGAGCTCATCACCGCCATTGCGATGACCGAGCCGGGTACCGGTAGCGATTTGGCAGGTATCCAAACCTCGGCGGTGCGAGACGGCGACGAGTTCATCCTCAACGGTGCGAAGACGTTCATCACCAACGGCATCAACTCCGACCTCGTGATCGTGGTGGCCCGCACCGACCCCGATGGCGGCCACGGCGGCATGAGCTTGCTCGTGGTGGAGCGGGGGATGGACGGCTTCGAGCGGGGCCGCAACCTCGACAAGATTGGCCAACACTCGGCCGATACCGCCGAGCTGTTCTTCAGTGATGTGCGGGTTCCGGTCACCAACCTGTTGGGCGAGGAAGGCAAGGCGTTCGAATACCTGGCGTTTAACCTCGCCCAAGAGCGGCACTCGATCGGGATCAACGGGTTCGCCGGTGCCGAAGCGGCGCTGCGGTGGACCAGCGACTACGTGAAAGAGCGGACGGCGTTCGGTCAACCGATCGCCAAGTTTCAAAACACCAAGTTCGTTCTCGCCGAAGTGGCGACCGAGATCGAGGTGACCCGGCCGTTCATCAACCAATGCACGATGCAGCTGGTGAACGGCGAACTCACCCCGACGGCGGCAGCAATGTCGAAGCTGTGGGGGAGCGAGTTACTCACCCGCACCACCGACCGCTGCCTGCAACTGTTTGGCGGCTATGGCTTTATGACCGAGTACCCGATCGGACCGGCGTTTGTCGATGCTCGTATCACCACCATCTATGGCGGAACGTCGGAGATCATGAAGACGATTATCGCTAAGGATGTTCTGGCCTAGCGGTACTAGCGTGGAGGGTTCATGGGCCCTCCCGGCAAGCGAGACAACCGCATCGTTCTTGCCGCGGTGCTGGCGACGATCTCGACGGTATTCCCCGGCTTTTTGATCGGCGCGCTTTCCGAACAGGTCAGCGACGACTTCGCGATCAGCGACACTCGTTATGGGTGGTTTCTCGGCGGGTTTTTCTTGGCGGCGGCGTTGGGGTCGAGGGTTACCGGCAAAGTTGTGCAGCGGGTCGGGCCTCGCAAACAAATGATGGTGGCGATCTCGGTCAGCATCGTGGTGCAACTCCTTATCTCGACGGTCGTCGATTCGTTCTGGGGGTTGCTGGCGGCGATGGCGGTGGCCGGGCTGATGAACGCGGCGAACCAAACGGCGGTGAACCTCGCGTTGACCCGGGCCAACCTCGGGCGACTCGGCCTTGCGATCGCGGTCAAACAGTCGGGCATGCCGGGCGCGGCAATGGTGAGTGGTCTGGCCGTACCGGCGATCGCGCTCACCGTTGGGTGGCGCTGGGCGTACGTGCTAGGTGCCTCGATGGCGGTGGCCGGTCTGGTTGCCGTCGCGCTGGTTATCGACGGCGAGACTCCCGAGCTGCGCACCACGACGGCCGAGGTCGTCTCTTCGAAACGATCGTTGCGTGTCGCGGCGCTCGTCGGGTTCTTTCTTGCCTTCGGTGCGGGCACCCTCACCGCGTGGTTGGTGGGTTCGGGAGTCGACGCCGGACTGGGGGAGGGGGCCGCCGGCCTGATGTTGAGTGCCGGCGCCGCGCTCGGCATTGCGTTGCGCCTCACGGTGGGGTTCGGAATCGATGCGATGAAGGCCCGCCCGTTTCGGATGGCCGGGTACATGGTTCTGCTGGGGGCGGCCGGGCTGGCCCTGCTCGGCGTTCGCTCGCCAGGAGTTCACATCGTGGCGACCGTGGTGGCCTTTGTCGGCGGTTGGGTCTGGCCGGTGTTCACCAACTACGGAATCATGCGAACCAACCAACAGGCGGCCGGCGCGGCGAGCGGTGTTACCCAGACCGGGGTGTATGTCGGCGTGTTCCTGGCGCCGGTGCTCACCGGATGGATGATCGACACCGTTGGCTACTCGGTTATGTGGCTTGTGGTCGCGGGCTTCATGGTGGCCGGGTCGGTCGCCGCGCTCACCGTTGCCGACGACTTCTGACACCAACCGACCAGGTGTCCACCCCCAGCCAAGAAGCGGGCCGCTCAGAACGAGCGACCCGCTTCTGGCTTGGCGTTCTAGGTTGCTTAGCTCTCGCAGCTCGGATCGATCTTGTTTTTGTGTGGACCGCCATCGCACGAGTCGGTGTCGGCGCCACCGTGCAACGTGTCGCGGCCTTTGCCGCCCTTGAGCATGTCGTCGCCGTCATCGCCATGCAGCCGATCTTTGCCTCGGCCGCCGTCGGCAACGTCGTTTCCGTTGCCACCCTTAATGGTGTCCTTGCCGCCGCCACCCTTGATCTTGTCGTTTCCGTCGCCGCCGTACACGGTGTCGTGGCCGCCGCCTGACTTGATCACGTCGTCGCCGCCCCAGCCACACACGATGTCGTGGCCGCTCTTGCTCCGGATCTTGTCGGGGCCTTGGGTGCCGAGGATGACATCGTCGCCCTTGGTTGGTTTCTGGCCCTTGTTCATGTCGACGGTCACGGGATGGCCGCCGCAGGTCATCGACGCCGGCATCTCCACGGTGGTCATCTTCTCGCACTTGAGGTTTTCGCCCTGCGTACCGTCGACCGTTTCGGCACCTTCGGGACACGAGTAGACGGTCACCGTCTCCTCGTCGGCCGTTTCGACCGACGTATGTTCACACACGGCGTCCTTGTCGACCGCGGGGTTGCGAATCGGGAATGGGGTAGGCGGATTTGCTTTGGTTTCGCAGTGGTAGGTGGTTGTCTTGACCGGATCGACGGTCGTTGAGGATCGAATCGTGCGCTCGCACTTGAGCGGCGCCGACCCGGGAACCTCTTGGGCGCCCCTCGGGCAGCTGAAGGTCTCGGTCTCGATAACCGCCGTGATATGAGCGGCGCGGGCCGGGGTCTTGCATTGCAGATCCGGGCCAACCGCACCGATGGGCGAGGTTCCCGCCGGGCAGCGATACGTGGTCACCATTTTGGGGAACGTCGCGATGCCCTTGCCCTTTGGCTGGGTGTAACACATCACGTGCGGCGCGAGGCCAAACGCATACTTCCCGACCGGGCAACCGAGCTCGGTTACCTCGGGGGCCGGGTCGATTCGTTCCGGCGTGCTCGGCCGAGAGCAGCGTCGACCATCGACATGGCGGATCAATCGGTACTCGTCGGGGCAGGAGTACTCGATCTGTGAATCGGCGGGAACCTCTTCCTTGGTGGTGGTCGGGGCCTCGCAGACCGTTGCCTCGTTCTGGCCGCCCGTCTTGGTCGACCCTTCGGGGCATCCCCACTGGGTCCGCGGTTCTGGTGACGAGGTGGTTGTGGTTCGCTTGATGCAATCCGCAAGGTAGATTGCGTCCGGGAAAATGACGATGTCGTCCGTGTCGCTGCGGGTGGTGTTCTTGGTGAATCCCTCTGGGCACTTCGTGGTGGTTTCTGCGACTGGATCGACACTGATTGTGGCAGTCGACGTGCACGTCGAGGTTGCGGCGTGAAGGGTCATACCAGGTGGACAGGAAACTCCAACGCCGTCCGAAGACGAGGCCTCAGCGGCGCTCTGGCCTACCGCCAGGACCGACACGACAAGCGACACGATGACGCCCAAGGTGTAGAGGTGAAGGGCGACCCGTTGCCGTCCCGGTCGATGAGTGGTGTTGTTGACAACTCGCATTGGTTCGCTCCTTGAACATGTGGGCGGCTCCGATTTGCCGCTGCATCTAGCTTCTTGGATTCCTGCCGCCGGTTCCGTGTGCGCCGGCACAAAACGAACGTGCTGTCCGAAAACGAGAAACGGGCCACTCGGGATTCGAGCGGCCCGTTCTCGGTTGGGAGATGTTCTGTTGTGGTTGGACTAGTTAGTTCTCACACGTTGCCCCGATCTTGTTCTTGCCCGGGCCGCCGTCGCAGGTGTCGGTGCCGTCGCCGCCGTGGAGGGTGTCTCGGCCGCCGCCGCCGTTGACGGTGTCGTCGCCGCCTTCGCCGTAGCCGGTGTCCTTGCCCTTGCCGCCGTCGATGGCATCGTTTCCGTTGCCGCCGTGGATGACGTCCTTGCCGCCGCCGCCTTCAAGGATGTCGTTGTCTTGGCCGCCGTAGATGTTGTCCTTGCCGCCGCCGCCTTTGACTTTGTCGTTTCCGTTGCCGCCAAAGATGGTGTCGGCACCGCCCGCACCCTTGATGGTGTCGTTGCCGCCCCAGCCGCAGATGATGTCGTCACCTTTCTTGGCGTTGATGGTGTCGGGGCCTTGGGTGCCGAGGATCACGTCGTGGCCACGGGTGGGCTTCTCACCTTGGTTCAGGTTGACCGTCACGGTGCGGCCCCCACAGGTGATGTTGGCCGGAACCTCGTTGCCGGTGGTTGCTTGGCACCGAAGGCCGGCGCCACTGGTGTCATCGACCGCCACCGAGCCATCGGGGCAGAAGTAGCTGGTGGTCTGCTCCGGGTCGACGTTGGTTTCGACCGTGGTCTCACACTCGAGGGTCGCTCCGCTACCGCTCTTCTCGGTCGACGGTGGCGGGCAGGAGTAGGTGGTCTTCTTCACGGCCTGGACAGGGGTGAACGTAAGTACCACTCGGGTGCATTTGGTCGCCGTTCCGGTGCCGCTCTTGGTGTAACCGCTCGGGCAGGAGTACGTCGTGACGGACCTGACCGGAGCGTTTAGCACCTGCGTTGTTTTGGTGGTGCATCGAAGCGATGCGCCGGATCCGGTTTGGCTCGTGGTTCCCGGTGGGCAGGAGTAGGTCGTCCGGGGGATCGGGGGCACAACACCGAGGAAGGGGTGGATGCACGTGGTGGAGGCGCCGACACCGGTCCGGATCGACAACGGAGGACAGCTATAGGTGGTCGTCGGAACACCGCTGGTTGTCGAACTCCTGGTCACCGTTCTGGTGCACGACCGGGTTGGGGTGGACTTCAGCACATACCCAGATGGGCAGCTGTAGGTTGTGTTCGCCGTTGCCGGCGACGTCAGCATGCGTGATCCGGTCCTGGTGCACTTCAAGGTTGCGCCGGCTCCGCTACTGCGTAACGATCCTGCTGGGCAGGTGTAGGTGGTTTTGGCCACGGCTCGTACCGATCGTTGCACCCGTTCGACGCATTCGAGGTCCGCACCTGATGTGCCCGGCACCGCGGCGGCATCGTCGGGGCACGAGTAGTTGGTTTTGGTTTCGGGTTCCACCGGCGTGGTCGTGGTAGATCGACAACTGGTGGTGGATTCGTCGAGTGTGGTTCCCGCCGGGCACGAGATATCGACCCCATCGGTTTCCGACGCCGACGCCGGGTTCTGGCTCAGCGCCAGCACCGACATGATCAGCGAGACGATCACGCTGAGGATCCAGAT
>CALHTF010000043.1 GCA_938038815.1 uncultured Acidimicrobiales bacterium
CCGCAGTCGGGTCGTACTCACAGGCGCTCGCGATGAGCGCAAGAACCGCAAGCGCAGTCACCGCGGCGTACCGTTGCCGCCGCAGTAATTTGAAGTTGTTCACGTTCCCTCGTTGGTGCGGATCGCCAATCCGGGTAGCGGGTTCCCCCCTCAGGGGAAAACAATCAAAGACAATGTAGTAGTACGAGGTTTCATAGGCTGATGCCAAAACGGCAACGGTTGCTTGCGCCGAATATGGGTACTGTTGGCGATGGTCATCTACCTAGACCGAACTACTCCGCTCGTGTGGCTGGTACTTCTCGCCGCGCTACTCCTACCTTCATGTAGCTCGCCAGACCAAGTGTCTAGCGAGCAAGACGAGTCGACCGCTGCGACTTCAACGACGGTTGCTGCGACCACCGCTCCCACGAGCAGTTCGGTGCCGCCGGTTCCAACCACCGAGCATGTTCCGGAGCCGCCAGAGGTCGCCGTTACTGCTGATGCGCCACTCGACCAGGTGCTCGGTCTGGCCAGTGGTTGGTCACTTCGAGTTCCGGCTGCGTGGGAGATCGATGAGGACCCGCTCGCGACCTTTGAAGCCGGCGCCGAGCAGTTCGACGGGGAATTCGGGATCCGAATACTTACCGCGGTCCAAACGTGGGGCGACCGCTTGGAGGGTGTGGCTGGCGGGCCAAACGGTGCGAACGTCATCGCCGTGGCGATACCAGCGTTCCCTCACCGCTTCGATCTCGGAAAGGCGGAACAGACGCTTTCTCGTGGCTTCGAAGCGAGTCCTCTTGAGGTTGTCGAACTTGGGGTCGATTTCGTCGACCTCGTTGGAACGGACTACGGAATCCTCGGCAGAGTCGTGTATCGAGATAACGACTTCGCAGCCGAAGAGGTCCTCTCCTTAACGGTTGGTACCGGGCTCATGGATTCGCACGTGACCGTAACGATCACGATGCCGCTCGCCGAGGAGGAAACGGCGTATCGAATCGCCAATAGTGTTCGGCGACTTTGACGAGTAACCCGTGTGGGTGGATGAACGCCGTACGTAGGTAGGCCTGGTGGGAATCGAACCCACGACCGAGCGATTATGAGTCGCCTGCTCTAACCACTGAGCTACAGGCCCGTAAGGGTTGCACTCTAGCGGTGCAACGGGGTGCGGGGTCGGAGTGTTTAGCCTTCGCCAAGCCAGGCCGGTGCCCGGTCGAGGAGGAAGTCGCTCACGCTGTAGCACCGGTCGAACACATCGCACAGCTGTTCGCGGGCCAGGTAGATCCGCGCAAGCGATATCGAGACGTGAGCGGTTATGTGCAGCGACCGTTGAGGCGAGTCGGTAACCGCGCCAAACGAGTCGACGGCCGATACCTCGAGCGGCAGGTCGGGGCCGCCGATGCCGGCAAGGTCGGTGGCGAGCACCAATAGGTCGGGGCCAACCGGCAGTGGCGGCAGCGCCCAGGTGAACACCATGGGGAGGCTGAGGTCTTCGCTCGGCTCATCATCGAGATCGAGGGTGAGCACTTCGTCTTCGAACGCCAACAGGGTCCGAGGCTCGACCTCTACCGCAAGGTGAAGATCGAGCGGGCCGCCACAGGCGTGTTCAGGGTGAAGGTCGACTTCGAAGGCCTGGCGCATCGAATAGGTCTCGACAAAGTGTCGTTCGTCGTGCACATGAAAACGGTGGTCGACGGCGTGATCTTTCAGATCCGCAATGAACCCCGCAATGTCGATTACAGCCAACAGTCTCTCCGGTAGTGCCTGAACAAAACACGGTACTAGCCCACAGTGACAAACCTATTGGCGGGGTAGACGATCGAAGCGCTGGCTTGTGGTCAAATGGGGCATGCAATCTCGTGACGTGCTCGACACACTGATTTGGGCCACCGATGCCGGCCATTCGGCGATGGTGGCGTTGAACGACTGGGGTTCGCCGGGGGAGCGGCCCACCCAGTATTTGAGTGACGTGGCGGCCGACGATGCGATCATCGAGATCCTTCACGCCGAAGGTTTCGCAACCCTGAGTGAAGAGTCGGGTCACCTGTACTCCGACCGCGAGCTGACCGCGGTTGTCGACCCGCTCGATGGCTCGACCAACGCCGCCCGCCGGTTGCCCTGGTACGCCACGAGCATCAGCGTGGTCGACGCCGACGGACCGTGGGTGTCGTTGGTCACCAACCACGTGTCGGGTCAGGCGTTTGCCGCCGTTCGAGGCGAGGGGGCAACGTGTAACTCGGTGCCGATCGCCAAGCGTCAACCGGTCGAGCTTTCCAACGCCATCATTTCGTTGTCGGGCATGGCCGCCACCAACCCGGGCTGGGCACAGTTCCGTTGTTACGGGGCACTAGCGCTCGACCTCACGGCGGTGGCGTTCGGGAACTTCGACGGCTACATCGATTGCTCGGTCGATGCCCACGGCGTGTGGGACTACCTCGGCGCGCTGCACGTCTGCCAGGAGCTCGGCATTCCGGTCGTCGACGCCCTCGGTCGCGACCTCGTGGTGCTCGACCACGCGGCCCGCCGCACACCCGTATGCGGGGTCGACCAAGCGCTACTCGACCAGCTTCTCGCCGCTCGCTCCAGCTGGCAGACCACCCAGTAGGTACCCTGCGTCCTATGAAGTCCCCCCGCTATCTCGCCCTGCGACTGCTTGGCGTGCTGCCCCAAGATCTACGTCGCAAGCTCGTCCAGACGATCGCCCCGTCGTACATGCTCGGTGCCATCTGCTGGATCGAGCACCCAGACGACGGCACCGTCTTGTTGGTCAAGAACACCTACCGAGACAAGTGGGTGTTCCCCGGTGGGCTGGTCGACAAAGGCGAACGACCCTACGAAGCAGCCGTGCGAGAGGTACTCGAAGAGACCAACCTGCGGGTCGAGCTCACCTCGCCGCCAGTGGTAACGCTCGACCCAACCCTGCGCCGGGTCGAGTTCACCTACCGGGCCAAGTTTGTTGACGGCTGCTCGCCCGACGACCTCAAGATCGACCACATCGAGATCGTCGACTGCGGATGGTTCGCCCCCGAAGAGCTCCCCAAGATCGACCACGAATACGACGGACTCGCCCAAGCGGTCGGCCGCTCCGACGACGCCATGCAGCTTTTGTATGCAACTTGGGCCGATGGTGAGCGTTTTCTCACACCGGGTGTAAAGTAAACAGCTCACTACCGATTACCCAGTAACCAGTAGGTCTGGGGCGTTTAGCTCAGTTGGCTAGAGCATCTCGTTTACACCGAGAGGGTCGGGGGTTCAAGTCCCTCAACGCCCACGAAAAAAGCGCTCCCTTTGGGAGCGCTTTTGTCGTGGGCGAACGCCGCGGTGTTTCCGCCTCCGGCGACCGTTCTGTCGCCACGGAGGCTCGCCTCCCGGCGGTCAGAGTGGCGATTCGTAAGTAGTTGGGCAGGTCTTCTGAAAAAAGTCGAATAGCGTAATCATCGCTCCCCGGGCCTCGCTTGAGAGGGTGGGTTCTGTTTCCAAATGTTCTCAGGTGGTCGGCCTTTGGTCGTTGGGAAGCCAACCAGCTTGGCGGAGGATTTCGCCGCGGCGTAGGCCGAGGTGGTCCTCGATCGTGGCCATGTCATTGACGTTAGGGATGAGTTCGCCCTTCTTGAATCGGTAGACCTCGGTACGGGTAAGGTTGGTTTCTTTTGCGAGGCTGTATCCGGTCTGGCCTGACGCTTTGAGTATTGCGCCTATGGCCTCAGCGTATTCGCTCGCTTCGGGGATCTTTGGTTCCATATATGTAGATGGTAAGACCATGCTGTGACACGACGGTGCCAGTAGCCGCAGCCGTCTGAGCAGCACCCGACCTGCGGACGAGTCGCTCAGCCTCTACGCTCAAATTGGTCCCTACATCACTCTGAGGAGTCACCATGGACGCCAAGAACCTCATCGACGTCGACATCAACGCAATCCCGACCGTGCAACGCATGGTCGAAGCACCGGCTGTGCACGAGTCGGCCGCGCCCCCGGTCTTCACCAAGGGGCTGAGCACGCCGTGGTCCGCCGCCGTCTTTGCGATGAGCGCCATTGCGCTGCTGGTTCTCGAAATTGTGGCCGCTGGTGCCGACCCGAATGCACCCGAGCCGAGCGAGCTTGTCGCCTCGATCGCTGGCTTCGTGGCCCTGTTCCTCGTAGCTACGCCGCTGTTCGCATTGTTCGGCAGCCGCATGGCTCCCGCCAGCGGACTGCTCGCCAGCGTTGGCCTGCTCGGATTCCAAGCCGAGTGCTTCATCGGTGGCCACACCGGCTTCTTCGCCGCCCCATTCTTGGCCGTCAACGTCGCGGTGCTTGGCCTGGTTGCGGTCTGTGGAGCGGCACTCGCTCGTCGCTAAACGGCGAAGCCAGCTTGAAAGGTTTGCGTCAGCAAATCCTCCCGCGGGCGGATTTCGTGCCGGTGCGAGGTTGGCCGACCACTCCCGGTGGTAGTCGCGGGGCGCGGTAGAGGCGCAACCGATGGGCGCCGTGCGGGGGAGGTGGCTACAGTCCTGCCATGACTCCTCTCGAAACCGTAAATGAGTTCATCCGACGCGTTGTGGCCGGCGACGTCGACAGTGCGTGCGAGCTGGTGACCGACGATGTCGAATACGACAACGTGCCCATGGGCAAGAACCACGGACCCGAAGGCATCAAGGCGTTCCTCGGAGCCATGGGTAGCGGCCCGGTCGAAAACATCGAGTTCATCATTCATCGCGAGACCGCAACCGGAAACATCGTGATGAACGAACGTACCGATCGGTTCGTCATCGGCGGCACCAACTACGACCTGCTGGTCGCCGGGGTCTTTGAGGTCACGAACGACGGCAAGATCTCGTTGTGGCGCGACTACTTTGACATGGCGGTCGTGAACGACCTGATGGCCGCATTGGCCGGCTAGCCGGTGCTCGGCCCGTCCCTGGTCACGACCCGGTGGCCTGGGCCGATAGGCACTGGTGGACAACATGACGAAGCAGGACAAATGGATGGAACTGTCCGACCTGATCGTCGATTTCCGCGCCGACGGGTCGCGGCACCCGGTAGAAGTGGCCGATGCGGTCGCCGCCCTGGAAGACGCCCCGTTCGCGTCAAGCAAGCGACTCGCCGAACGGTTGCCCCAAACGAATGGCGTGTACGACCCGGCCGGGGTCGACGGTGTACTCCTTCGGTCGCACCTCGAACTGCAACGCCTCGCCGAGGAAGTTCAACACGGACAGCGAGTAACGCGACTACTCCGACCGTTCCTTGACCTCATCGACGGCCCCAAGCGCATCGTCGATGTTGGTTGTGGCCTTGGGTATCTGGTGCGGTATTTCGCCAGCACCGGTTCGCTCGGCGACGACGTCGAGGTGGTGGGGTTCGACTTCAATCAAGGACTCTTAGGGGCCGCCCAGAAGCTGGCCGATATCGAGGACCTCGACTGCAACTTTGTGGCCGGCGACGCGTTCGAGTTGGAGACCGAGGCCACGCTGTACATCTCGTCGGGGGTGATCCATCACTTCTCGGTACCCGACCTGCCCGACTTTTTCGCTCGTCAACACGCAACCGGCGCCGCGGGTTGTTTCCACTTCGACGTTGCACCGACCTGGATCACCCCGCTCGGTGCCTGGGTGTTTCACCGAGCTCGCATGCGCGAACCATTGGCCCGCCACGACGGCGTTCGGTCCGCGCTACGCGCCCACACCGACGCCGACCTCGTGCGCTCCCTGCACGAGGGTGCGCCCGACTGGGAGGCCTTGTTGTTCGACGCCACCGGTCGCCGCATGGCGGTGCTCAACGTGATGCGGCCGGTCATCGGCATGAAGCCCGACCTCGTCGGCCCCTATCGCCAGGCGCTCGGCAACTTGGCGCGGAGGCTCTCATGATCGCCGTGGTGCTTTGCGTGCTGGCCTTGGTCGACGCGGCGTTCTCGGGGTTTCGGGCCTTCGCCGGTCGAGACGGACGCATCAACAAACGCCAGGCCAAGATCGAGGCGGCGGGTGTCGGGGTGGTCGCCGGACTCGTCGCTTTGGCCCTATTGGCGGTGCTGTTTCTCGGCGGGATCGCCGCCGGTTGGTACAGCTACGACGAACTCACATCGGCCGGTCGACGCATGTTGGTGGTGTACGCCCTGTTCGCAGCGCTCATCACCGTCGGGTTTGGCGCCTACTTCTCCAATGCGCTCGAAGTGCGAAGCCTAGGCACCGTGCTGGTTCTCGGCCCCGGCACCTTGTTTCGCCCGCCCGTTATCTTGGCCGGTGCGCTGGCGGCCGCCATTGGCTCGAGTGCCGCCATCGGGGCCGCGGCGTTTGTGGCTGCGGTCGTGATGTTGAGTGTCGAGGCCATCCTCAACCGGCGTTTTTCGGCCCAGCTAGCTGCTCATCCGTTTGGTTAGATGCCGGCCACCCGTCGGTCGTGGCCTTCCCAATGCGGTTCCCGCAGAACCTTGCGAGCGAGCTTGCCCACCGGCGACTTCGGTAGCTCGTCGGTGCCGATCTGCACACCGACTGGCTTCTTGTAGCTTCCGAGTCGATCCGCACACAACGCAATGAGTTCGTCGGAGGTGACCGAGGCGTCGGGGCCGACCGTAACCACCGCGTACGGGCTCTCGCCCCACTTCTCGCTCGGCACGCCAAACACGGCGGCCTCGACCACATCAGGGTGGTCGGTGAGCACGTTCTCGAGTTCGGCCGGGTAGATGTTGTACCCGCCGGAGATAATCATGTCGCCTTTGCGGTCGAGCACGTACAGGTAGCCGTTGTTGTCGATGCGGCCGATGTCGCCGGTGAGTACCCAGCCGTCGCGCATTCGCTCGGCCGTGGCTGCGGGATTCTCCCAGAACCCCTGCATCTGTCCGTCGCAACGGATGGCGATCTCACCCTCGCCACCCAACGGAAGTGGCTCGCCCGAATCCGGGTCGACGATATCGATATCGCCGAAGGGGAGCGGACGGCCCGCCGAGCGCAGCGGTTCGGAACCTTCGACCTCGCCGAACCACTCCGAGGGTCCCATCATGGTGATCGGTACCGCCTCGGTCTGGCCGTACCCCTGGTACAAGCAGTCGCCGAGCACCTGTCGAGCCAACAGTGCCGTGTCATCCGCGATGGGTGATCCGCCGATCTGAATCACTTTGAGGTGCGACCAGTCGTGGTTCGTCACCGTTGGGTGCCGGGCGATGGCATTGAGCATCGACGGAACTAAAAACCCAAAGGTCACCCGCTCCCGAGCCATGGTTTCGATCACCTCGCCCGCATCGAAGGTGGGGATCAAAAGGTTGGTGCCGCCGGCGAGCCACATCGGGGTGAAGAGGTAACCCGAACCATGCGAGATCGGCCCGGCATGCTGCAACACATCGCCCGCCTCAACCGGCGGAAAGGCGTAGTACCAGTCGCGCCCGGCATCGAGCCAGCTCTTGTGGGTGTAGCCAACCCCTTTCGCCGGACCCGTAGTGCCGCCAGTGTGGCGAATGATGAACCAATCGTCGGGTTCAACCGGCGGATTGGGGTCGACGGCCGACTGGGAAGCCAGCCACGTTTCGTAGGTGTCGTCGCGCACCAGGACATGGTCGAGCGTCGCCACGTCGGCTTCGATTCCCTCGAGCGCTTCCCGGTGGCTGTCGCTAACCACCACAGCCTTGCAACCGGTATGGCTCAGCATGTGCACGTGGGCCTCGCGGCCGTTGCGCGGGTACAGCGGCACCCGGACCAAGTTTGCGGCGGCCGCCCCGCAGAAGAAGTCGACCGACTCGAATGTGTTGTCCTCGAGCACGCCGACGCGGTCGCCGGGCTCGAGTCCAAGGGCGAGGAGCCCATTGGCCATTTGCAGGCCCCGCTCCCAAGCTTGAGCAAACGTCGCCCGCCGATCCCCCTCGATAATCGCCGTTCGGTCGGCGTAGTAGGTGGCCGATCGCCGCATCAAAGACCGAACGTCCATGCCTGGTTCACTTCCTGTTGCTTAGGTCGGAATGTAGTACCCAACGCGGCGCGCACAAAAGAACGCTCGATCCCCCTTCGGACTTCGGGATCGTTTGCGGAAATTTTGCGCCAGAAGTGTCACTATGGGCACAGAAATGGCGGTGGGCGTTTGCGATGCTGATTGCCGAGACACACGTTCGGCGAAATTCGCCGTGGGCCGGGGGATCAAATCAGTGAGCAATTCCGACATGTTTGTCAGCGTGGCGTACGTGCTTTACGTGCTGGCGCCCGCGTTGAAACAAGAGTTCTGGCTGCGGGCTGCCTTGTTGGTGAACAGCTTAGGGTTTGCCATTTGGGGCTTGTGGATCGGAAGTTGGCCAGTGGTGGTGGCCAACACCCTGTTCTGTCTGATCAGCTTGCGTCAGCTTCGCCGGGCCTACCTCGAGCGACAACCGGTTCATCTCAGCGTCGACGCGGCAACGGCCGGGGCGTTGGTCTTTCCTTCGATGGCCGACCGCGACCTCGACCAGCTCTGGAACGAGGGGTACGAGATCACGACCGAATCGATGCAGATCGCCACGCGGGGCGAACTGCTCGACAACTTGTACCTGCTGCTCGACGGCGAGGTCAAGGTAGAACTCTCGACCGGCGAGGTGATCATTCGGCCTGCGCCAGCCGTGATCGGCGAAGTGTCGGCCATCGCCTTAGATGGCACCCGAGCCGGTGCGACCGCAACCGTCACCGCCATCGATGCTCGCCTGAAGGTCTGGGACCGAGCGACGATCGTGGCGCTACAGCACGACCGGCCAACAATGTCGGCGCCGTTCCTGCGGGGCCTGTCGGCGCAGATGGCCACCCGGCTGATGATGTAGCTCGCCAAAACCCAAATGAGGAGCACCGGTCCACCCCACGGCGGAGAGGGATGGACCGGAACGCCTCGGGACGTACCGTACAACGATTAACAGGGTATGAACAGACTGTTTTGTGAAGTTGTGCAAGTCAGACTAGCGAACGGCTGGCCGTTTCGAGGCGGCGACGAACACCGCGGAACCAATCAAACTCAGTGCCCCGGCCACCACATAGCTCAGCCGGTAGCTCGAGATGTCGTGCAAAATTCCGAGCAAATACGGACCCACGCCAACGCCGGCACCAATCACGATGAGTTGCTGGAGGGCAAAGATGCGGGGGTAACTAGCGACCCCAAACCGGTCGGCCACTAACAACGGCTGCAACATCAACAGGTTGCCGATGGTGCAGCCGAACAGAATCGCCGCGGCGAGTAGTTGGGAGCGGGAATCGATGGTCGAGATCCATATCAGGGCGACCCCTTGCACGGCGGCCAGCACCCAGGTCATAACGATCAACGGAAGTCGAGTGGCGACCCACCCACCGATGAGCCGGGCCAGTACCGACGCAAAGGCAATACCCGACACGGCGAGTGCTCCCGCCGAATTGTCGATGCGCTCGGTTCCTAGCTTGGCGATTTGGGCAATGCCGCCCACCTGGGCTCCCATCGTGACGATGAACCCGAGCGTCATCAACCGGAAGAACGGCGAGGCGATCGCAACCTCGTAGCTTGTGCCCGACGACTCGCCGGGCACGTCGGGGTCGGCGAGCGGCAGACCGTCGGGGGTGGTGCCTCGCGCCTTTGGGCTGGGCCACAGTGCAGGCAATGCCAGTGCGGTGAGCCCGAGGTAGAGCAACGCCAGCCACGGTGTGGCCTCGGCCATGCTCGAGTTGTCGATGATGCGGTCGGCGAGCAGGGTGAGGGTGAGGCCACCCACCGAGAGCCCGGTCGAGGCGACCGAGAGCGCCACCGACCGTCGGGCGTGGAACCAGCGGGTGATCAACGTGGTGGCCGGAACCAAACCGCTGAGCCCGCTCCCCACGGCAAACACCACATAGGCGACGTACAGCGTGATCAAGCTCGACGACTGGCCGATCAACCAAAGCCCGACCGCCGAGATCACCGCGCCGACGGCCACCACTTGGCGAATGTCGCGACGCTCAATGACCGGGGCGATTATCCGCCCGGCGACCGCGCTGACCACAAAGTAAAGCGACGTCGCGAGCGACACGGCCCCGGTACTAAAGCCTTGTTCGGTGGTGATCGCATCGAGGTAGATCGCCAGCCCGTAGAACCCGAGGCCCGCGTTGACCAGCAGCAACAAAAAGACCGACGCCACCACGAACCAACCCACAAAGGGCGCATCGGTGTCGGGCTGGTCAACGGGTGAGGCGGGCTGCACCGCAGCATCGTATGGGGGCGCGGCCAGCGATTGCGAACGAGAAGCGCCTAGTCGCCCGGTTTCACGAGTCCGTGCTCATAGGCGAACACCACGGCCTGTACTCGGTCGCGGAGGCCGAGCTTGCTCAGCACGTTCGAAACGTGGGTCTTTACCGTCGTCTCGCCCACAAACAGCTCCTCGGCGATCTCGGCATTGCTTAACCCGCGAGCCATCTGTTCGAGGACCTCTCGCTCGCGTTCGGTGAGTTCGTCGAGTCGTTCGGAACGGGCCACGCCCGGCCCGGCGGTGGTGAAGCGTTCGATCACTTGGCCGGTAACCGTCGGGTCGAGCAGCGAGTGGCCGGCCGCAACGACCCGGATCGCGTCGACCAAGTCTTCGGGCGGAGCGGTTTTGAGTAGAAAGCCGCTCGCTCCCGCGCGCAGCGCGTCGAACAGGTAGTCGTCGCGCTGAAAGGTGGTCACCACCAAGATCCGGGTTGCCAGCTTTGGGTCGGCGACGATCTTGCTCGTGGCCTCGATGCCGTCCATGTCCGGCATCTGCACATCCATCAGCACGATGTCGGGTTCGAGTTCGGCCGCCAGGCGCACAGCCTCGGCGCCCGTCGTTGCCTCACCCACCACGACAAGGTCGGGTTGAATATCGATCAGCAGCTTGAACCCGGCACTGATCATCGCCTGGTCGTCGGCGAGCAGGATCCGTACCTGGCCGTCGGTGGTCGTCTCGGCAGTCATCGTTGGGCTCCAAAGGGTAGAAGGGCGTGTACTCGCCAGCCATTGGCCGAACCAGATCCATTGGCCGACATCGGACCGACTTCAACGGTGCCGCCATGCAACGAGGCCCGTTCTTTCATGCCAACGATGCCGTGGCCCCCGGATTTCGTGGGCGTCGAAGGGGCGGCCGATCCCTTGTCGATGATCTCGAGCTGCACCGCGTCCTTGCCGACCACAATGTCGATCGCGGCGGTCGTGGCAGAGCTGTGCTTCATGGCATTGGTGAGCGCCTCCTGCACAATGCGGTAGGCCGACAGGTCGACCGCCGCTGGGATCTTGGCGATATCGCCGTCGACGTTGATGTCACACGAAAGGTTGCTGCCGAACTGGGTTCGCAGCGCTTCGAGATGGCGCAGCGATGGGGTGGGGGCTCGGCCTTCGGGTGCCGAGTCGCTCGGTTGGCCAGAGTCGCGGAGGAACCCGAGCATCTGGTGGAGTTCGTTTACCGCATTGCGCCCGGCGGTTTCGATGTGGCGAAGCGAATCCTCGGCCTTGTCGGGAGCGGTGTGAATCATCTGGCGGGCCGCACCGGCGTGCACCGTCATCGTCGTCACGTGATGGGCGACCACGTCGTGCAGCTCGCGCGAGATGCGAAGCCGCTCGTCGATCACCGCGGTTTCGGCGGTAATCGCCCGTTCCTGTTCGAGTTCGAGGTTGCGTTGTGCGAGTTCGGCCGACTGCCCAACAAGGCGTCGAGCGATCAGGCCAGCGCCGATGGCCCCGGCATACAGCAACGCCTCTTGCACCACCGTGCTAAGCGAGACGAACGCCGACCCGGGGGCCGAGTTGAGGGCCTCGAACCGGTCGTCGATCTGAAACGACCGCCAACCGGTCACCAGGATTGCGGGGATGACGAACGGAACCGCCAGCCACCAGTTCTTGATCCGCCAGATTGCCCAGAAGGTGCACACGCCAAGTGCGAGTCGCAGCACGATCCCGTTCTGGCCGTAGAGCGGATAGCGCCATTGCACGAAGGTGACCAGGGCGCTTACCAGCGCCAGGGTCACCAGCGGTTTGATGTGGCGTAGAGGCAGGAGGGCGCACAAGCCGAGCACAAGCCAGAAGGCCAACGACAACGACTCCGCAGTGAAATAGTTGCCGAGGTAGAAGGCTCGACCCGCCGGGCTTAGGTCGTCGAGCGAGCGGTCGATCGAGACGTAGGCCACGATCCACGTCACGGCGAGCGCCGCCACGAATGCCATTTCGCCAGCGACCCGGGCACCAGGCCGGCGCAGGAAGTTCGGTGTCTTGATCATCGCGCAATCCGGTCGGCTGCTTGGGTTGCCAGATCGACCAGGTCGGGCGAGTCGCCATCGAGTCCCACGAAGTGAACGGTAAGTACATATCGCCCGACCCGCACTGCGGTGGTGGCGAACTCGACCGGGAAATCTTGCTCACCAAGAGTTTGGGTAGCCTTCGCGTTCAGATCGGCAACGGTGTACCCGTTGCGTTCGACGACCTCTTCGGTCGTGGACTTGGTGGTGAACATCTCGTTCGGAATGCCGATGGTTTCGAGGTAACAGTCGACGCCTTTCGTGATGAATTCGTCGAACGCCGCTTCGGCCTCCGCCTCGGTTCCGTACACCCGCGAAATCTGGTTGATCTCACTCGCCCCGACGCCCGGGCTAATCGCCAGTTGGCTTGGGCCGTAGGTGGCGGCCTCGGCTCCGGGCGCATTGAAACAAACCGCGTCGGGTACCGGCGGGAGCACCTTGAGGCGTTGGGCTGGCTCGAAATAGTCGGGAAACGCGTCGTCGGGTAGCGCGCTTGCTCGCAGATCGTTGATCGCGTTGTCCATTGCAGTACTGGCTTCGGGATCGTCGGCGACGATTGGCCCACCGGCGAGCAGGACCCGCCAGGTGTCGGTGCTGACCTGTTCGGCCCGGTCCTGGGTCGAAATGGCGTACACCCGAACCAATATCGTGCCGAGTCCTACCGCACTTTCGATTTGTTCGAGTTCGCGTTGCTCCGAACCGATCGAGATCGTCCCTCGGTAGCGGCGCGATGCGCTGTTCTCCTGGGCGAGGTGATCATCGAACGGGACTCCGGTGGCATTGCTCAGATCCATGATCACCCCCGGAACTTGGTTCTCGTTACTCATTGCGTCGGCGATGATCGCCTGGTCGCATGCGTCGGCGATATCGCTGTTCAGCGCAGCAACCTCGCGGCGCACGGCCTCTTCGGACTCGTACACGAACACTTCGACGCTGGTCGCTTCGCCAAAAGGTGCGTCATCGACATTGACCTTGGTGAGGGTCTCGACCTGGGCGGCGATTGGTCCTTGGGGATCGCACCCGGCCGGTCGGGGCCGATACTCGGCCCCTCGATTGAACTGCGGGGCCCAGTCGCCTTCGAGATCGAACAGCCGATTGATTATCTTTCCCGCCAACAGCGCCGCCGAACCCGGCCCGAATCCAGCCTCGCGTTCGCCGAGCGAAACCGCTTCGACGGCCACCGGCGCCTCGGTGGTCGTTGCCGTGATCACCGATGATGTCGTACCGGTCTCGATCGTCGACGATTCGGGGTCGGCCGCCGACCCGCCGCAAGCGGCAGCCATCAGTGCGAAGGCGGCCGCCAGGGCAATGGTCTTGATCCATTGGGTTGGTCTGGTGGTCATGAGTTGGTTTCCACAGTAGCGACGGATGGTCGGTGGGACCCGCTGGTCTAGGAGACGAACGGAGCGCACGAGGTGAGCCGCAGTGTTTGGTCGGTGACGAGTGCGGTGCGCACGTTGCCTTCGACGCTCGCCGATTCGGCCCACGACTGAAACAGGGTCTCGAGTTCGGCGAGGTCGGCTTCGGTGTCGGCCACCATGTCGACGGTGAGGCACGACTCGGTGTCGGTCCCGGTGAGGACGAAGCGATCCCCACCCCAACCCTCGGCGGCGGTGATGGCGTTGATGATGTCGGTCTGCGACGGCAGCAGTTGCTCACCGATCGCCAACAAGATCACGCCCTCGGCGCCGAGAACGCCGCTGGTGTAGACGGTTCCGTCGGCCTCAGGCAGAGGAACCTCGACCGGGAGGTCGGTGCCGATACGGGCCGGAAACATCATCTGCTCTGAAGAGGTCGGGCGTTCATCGAACAGGTTCCACGTTTCGGCGGCCCCGCCGAGCTGGGCGATCGATTGGGCGCCGAGTTGGTACGGCAGCACGATCGACACGATGGCCGAGGTCGGAACATCGTCGAGATCATCACCTGGTTCGGCGGCCTCGGGGATCACGTTGTTCTGCATCATCCACAGGTTTTGGACGTAGCTGGCACGGCCTTCGACGATCGCTCGAATGGCGAACACATCGTCGGTGATCTCGTCCTGGGCCGACAGCTCGATCACCTCATCGATGACCGCGCCGAGGTCAACGTATTGCCCGTCGAGAGCGTGGCTTAGCTCGTGCACCAGGATGGCGTTGAAGAGGTCGCCCGCCAGTGCGCCTTCGGGAATGAAGACCGTGTCGGTGTCGGGGTCGTAGCGGCCGCTGATGAGGTCGGTCGAGGTCGAGGCGCCGTTCATAACCTCAAACAAGTCGTCGGGCCCGAGCGTGGTGTGGCCGATCGACTGAAGGTACCGGGCGGTGTGTTCGCTACGCGCTTCGATGTGCGCCAAATGCTCTTCGGAGGGTTTCATCGCCGTTTCGAATTCCTCGATCGACTGCATCACCAGCTTGGGCTTCCATTTGAACTCCCGACCGTTGGCCTCCTCGACGAATGCGACCATGTCGTTGATCTCATCGGTTGTCAGGTCGAGGGTTCCGTCGAGTTCAAACTTTGGCTCGGCGTCGGGGGTAATAGTTGGCGCAACGGTGGTTTGCGGTGCGGGGGTGGTGGTGGGTGCGGGGGTGGTGGTAGCGGCGACCGTGGTGGTCGGGGCGGCCGTCGCAACCGGCTCGCCCGCGCTGGTGGTCGAGTCATCGCTCGAGCAGGCGGCCATCACCAACAGCAAGAGGATGCAGATGGCAATGGTTGCCGTGTTTGACGTTGACACCTTCATGACGTTGCTCGCTTTCTGTGGTCGTTCGACCGGCACGGGTTGACTACCAACACCGTAAAAACTCCGGTGCTCGTGGCACATCGGCCGAGGTGACGATTCGGTGTCTCCTCCCAAAGGATGAGCCGGTCTGAGCGGCCATTCGTGGCGCTATGGTTCGCCTATGCAGGTAGTTCGCAGCACCGACCACCGTCTTCACTTCCCAACCGGTGAACTAAACGGTGGTCAGCTCGTCCGTCCGTTCGAATGCCCCGAGCGTTGGGACTACGTGATGGCGACTCTTGCCGACCACGGCTTCACCGACCTGGTCGACCCCGACCAATCGCCCACTGGCGAGGCGGCACTCGACGCGACGCTCGCCCAGATTCACTCCGCCGACTACCTCGAGTTTCTCACTGGCGCATGGTCGGCCTGGACTGCGCTGGGTCGCACCAGCGACATGATCCCTACCTTCTTTCCCGCCCGCCAAGGCGCTGATGTCCCGGGGCGGCCCGACCACATCGACGGCCAGCTCGGTTGGTATGGCTTCACCTGCGACACGGCGATTACCGAAGGCACGTGGTCGGCAGCCCGGGCCGCCGCCGCCCTTGCCCTGACCGCCCAGCGCCTCGTGTCGAGTGGACAATCGAGCGCGTTCGCGCTTTGTCGGCCGCCGGGCCACCACGCCGGCGGGGGCTACTTCGGCGGGTACTGCTTCTTGAACAACGCAGGGGTAGCGGCTCAAGGGTTTCTCAACGACGGCGCCGACCGCGTGGCGATCGTCGATGTCGACTTTCACCACGGCAACGGCACCCAAGACATCTTTTATGGCCGCGACGATGTGTTGTTCGTGTCGCTGCACGGCGACCCGGTGACCGAGTTTCCCTACTTTCACGGCTACGCGACCGAAACGGGGTCGGGACCCGGTGATGGGTTCAACGCCAACTATCCGCTCGCTGCGGGAACCTCGTTCGACGAATGGTCAGCCGCTTTAGCCGACGGGTTGGCCAAGGTCGCGGCGTTTGGCGCCGATGCCCTCGTCGTCTCGCTCGGCGTCGACACGTTTGCCGACGATCCCATCAGTAGCTTCACGCTCGGGTCAGACGACTTCACGGCGTACGGCGAAATGCTCGGCGCTGCCGGACTTCCGACCGTGTACTGCATGGAAGGCGGCTATGCGGTCGAACAGATCGGGGTGAACGCCGTGAATGTGCTCGAGGGGCACCTCAGTGCCAGCTGAGTCGAAGCGGTTCGTCGTGCATGCGCAGCTCCGTGCGGGGTCGCTGTGGCGTCGAGTCGACGACCGGCTCGACGCAGCCGTACCCGGAGAGGTTGGACTTTCGGGGCGATTAGTGGCGGCGTTCGATGACTGGACCGAATTCTTCGACGAGGTCGAAGGTGACCTCGCCGACCCCGTTGTCGCGGCGGAGTTCGTGAGCCAAGGCTTCAAGATCGCTCACCGGTTGCGAGCCGAGATCAAAGGCAGCGAGGTACACCTGGTCCACCCGACCACCGGCGAATCCATCGAGATCACCCGCACCACGCCTCGCTGACCGGAGCGTTCTAGAGCGAGTTGTAGAAGGACTGAAGTGTGCCGAACGCAAGTTTGCGTTCGCCTTCTTCGCTCACCAGACCTTTTCGGTTGTAGCCGTCTTGAATGCCCGGCAGGGTGCGCATAGGGGTCCGGAAGTCCTTCAAGATCCACGGCGAGAGCCCGCCGCACTCGGTCTGGTTCTTCACCATCTCGATCTGCTGTTCGTAGATCGCCTGCTGAAACTCTTCGGTCCAGATCTGCTCGTCGGAGCCATGGTGGCCAAACTTGGCGCCACCGCCCATCTCGGAAAACACGATCGGCTTGGTGAACTTGGAGGTGTACCGGGCGTCGGCGATCGACTCGCGGCTTCCGTAGTACCAGCCAAAGTATTGGTTGATGCCGATCACATCGATCACCTCGCCGAGTTCGTCTTCGACATGCACCTGGGAATCGTCGGACGGCATCGTGAACAAGGCCGCCGTGACCAGTCGGGTGCTGTCCAGTTCGCGGAACCGCTTGACGATGGAGGTGAGGAACGTATTGCGGTCCTCTGACGCCATGGTTTCGTTCGCCGCCGACCACAGAATCACGCTGGCCCGGCTGCGGTCGCGAATCACCAGCTCGTCGGCCTGGTCGAGTCCGTTGGCCAAGGTGGCTTCGTTGCCGAAGTCGATACCCCAATACACGGGCAACTCGGTCCAGGCGAGCAGCCCTCGGCGATCGGCTTCGCGAACCATGGCCTCGTCGTGCTGGTAATGGGCCAAGCGAACAAAGTTGGCGCCGAGGTCGACGGCCCAACCGAGCAGCTCTTTCGCGTCGGCGTCGCCGTGGGCTCGGCGCCCACCCGACGGCCCTTCGCCGTGGATCGAAATACCTTTGAGGAAGGTGGGGGAGTCGTTGACCACGATCGTGGTGCCGTCGACCCGAACCGTGCGGAACCCGACCTGATCGACCACGGTGTCGGACGTGGCGCGGTACTCGACGTTGTGCAGCACGGGGGCACCCGGGTTCCAACGTTCGGCCACCTGGGCGGCGTCGGCGTCGGCCAGGACAAAGCGGGCCTCTTCGCCCGGGCTGGCATCGACGGCGATCGACAGGTCGGTGTCGGGCAGCGAGACGGTCACCGTCTCGGCGTCGGTCCCGTCGAGGGTTACGCCGCCCACGATGCGGCCGTCGGGGGCCATCGTGAGCCATGCGTCGCGCAGGAACGAAGCTGGTGTGGTGACCAGTTCGACCGAACGGGTCAGTCCGCCAAAGTTCCACCAGTCCGACATCATGGCGGGGATGCGGTCGCGTTCGCGTCGATTGTTGACCATGACAACCAATGAGTGGTCGCCGGCAGCGAGTCGACCCGTGACCTCGACCGCAAAGTCGCCAAAGCCGCCGACGTGGGTCGCCAACTCCTCGCCATCGAGGTACACCCGGGTGGTGTGGTTCGCCGCCCCAAAGTGAATGAAGCTGCGACGGCTCGGGTCCTCGTCGGCGTCTACGGTGATGATCCGGCGGTACCAAACCGAGCCCTCGAAGTAGAGGAGTTCGGGGTATTGCGTGTTCCAATCGCCCGGGACCTCGATCTCCCGGGAGGTATCGAAGTCGTACTCGACTCGGTGGCCAGGGTGCTCGGGCTTGGCGTCGTTCTGGTAGCCAGCAACCAGCGCGGCGTGGCCGATCCCGTACGGATCAAGAATCGCTCGCCAGGTTCCGTCGAGGCTCTGCGAGTCGCCGGCCGAGCGACGCGAGGTCATGTTGGACAGATGAGTAAGGCTCATCCGCCATTTCTAACTCACTGGTGCCAGCCGTCGGAAATGTGCGCCGCTAGTCGAAGTTGAGTCCCAGGAGTTTGATGGCGTTGCCTCGGGCAAGTTTGTACACCGCTTCGTCGTCGAGGTGGCCAAAGAGTTCAGTGGCGACCTCTTTCGAGCGAGGGAACGTGCCGTCGGAGTGCGGGTAATCGGTTTCGAACAACACGTTGTCGACGCCCACCTCGTCGAGCAGTTTGATACCGGCGCTGTCTTTGAAGAAGCAGCTGTAAATCTGGCGGTAGTAGTAGAACGACGGCTTCTCGGGCAGGCGATAGTCGGCCTGGGACCACAGATGCGTGACATAGCTGTCGTCGGCCCGTTCCAGGTAGTACGGAATCCAGCCGATCTGGCTTTCGGCGTACATGAGCTTGAGGGTGGGGAACCGAACCAGCACGCCCGAGAACAAGAAGTCGATCATCGACGCCGCGCTGTTGGCCGAGATCATCGCCGCGGTGACGATGGTCGGCGCGTCCTCGGCGGTGCGCACCGTCTTGGTGCCCGAGCCGATGTGCATCGCAATAACGGTTTCGGTTTCTTGGCAGGCTTCAAAGAACGGGTCCCAGTGTCCCGAGTGGATCGACGGCAACCCGAGCCAGGCCGGAAGTTCCGAGAACGCCACCGCCCGCACGCCCCGCGCTGCGTTACGACGGATCTCGGCGGCGGCCAACTCGGCGTCCCATAGGGGCACCAAGCACAGCGGGATGAGTCGGCCTTCGCTATCGCCGCACCATTCCTCGACCATCCAGTCGTTGTAGGCCTCGACACACAGCTTCGACAGTTCGCGGTCCTTGCGTTCGGCAAAGAGTTGACCACAGAACCGCGGGTAGTTCGGGAAACACAGCGACGCTTCGACATGGTTGTCGGTCATGTCCTGGAGGCGGGCCTTGGGTTCGTAACAGCCGGGTCGAATATCTTCGTAGGTGACCCCCTGCATGGTCACCTCTTCGGGCGGGCGTCCGGCACAGGCGATCATTTCTTTGATCTGGTACCGGTGGTCCTCGTAGTGCCACCAGGCCGCCATCTCGTCGCCGGTTCCTGGGGTTTCCACCCAGGCGCCGTCGACCAACGCCATCTCGCCTTTGGGGGCGTAGACGATCCGTGGGCCTTCGTCCTTGTACTTTGCGGGCAACCGGTCTTGCCACACGTTGGCAGGTTCGACGACGTGATCGTCGACGCTGATGATTCGCGGAAAGTCAGCCATAGCTCCACCATAGTTGACGACCCGTCAAGTTCCCGAGTGAATCGGCCGTGGGTTGTTACGGGCAGCCGGGGCCGGTCGGCCGGTCGGGCACGCTCGGGTCGATGACCTCGATATGAACGTGGGGCCACGATGGCTCGGGAGTGAATTCGTCGATCTGGGAAACAAACGGCAGCTTCCGGGCCGACGGCGCGATCAAGGTTTCGCCCGCAACCACCCGGTCGCCCGGCCTGACCGCCACGTCGACGATATGGAGCACCTTTACTTCCCAGCCTGGTCGGTCGTCGGGTTCGATGACGGCAAAGTTGTCGTCGATGTCGCAGTACAGAACGTACGCTCCGGCTCGTTTCACCCGGCCGGTGACCGGCGAGACGATGGGTGTGTTCTCCCGAACCGCGATGTCGGCGGCGCTGCGCAGCGACGTGTCGCGGTCGCGATCTTCCATCGTGAGCATTGGGGTATCGATCTCGAACAGATCGATTTGCTTTGAACCGTCGTGACCCGACTGATGGAAGCCGATGAGTCCAACCTCGGCCGCCGGGTGAGTGAGCGAGATACCCGGCTCATCGGGATTGCTGGTGGCGTTGGTCGCCCCGGCGCCCGCCATCCCGAACGGTGCGAGTTGGGTCGCGGTAAGCCGGCCAAGCGTTGTTGTCGTGGTGGTCGACGTCGTCGTAGTGGTCGAGGTGGTGGTGGTCGGCGCAGCGGCGGAGGTGGTGGGCGCCACCGATGTCGTCGTGACCGTTGATGTCGGCGGCTGCGGCGAGGTGGATGGGGGAGCTGCATCGGTCGACGAGCAAGCGGCGACCAGCAAGCCGAGCACGGTCAGCAAAACGGTCCATAGTGTTGGCCGGTGGCGAAGGTGGTCCGGATGGGTCACCTCACTAGGGTGCCATGCGGTCGAGGCGCGAGTAGGTTCGCGGCGTGGACACTCGGGCCGGGACGGCGACCACCAGCGCACGTGGCGGTCAGCCACGCTGGCTCGAGCAGACTGCACTACGGCTGGGGTTCGACCGCCAAGACCTCGAGGCCGCAGTCGTGCTGTTGACGTTCCTCGGGGTCTTGCTCGCCAACCGGTACCTCGGATCCCTGCGAGAACTCGGCTGGGTGGCCGACCTGGTCGGTTCGCTGGGTTTTGCCGGTGCCGCCGAACGCCTCGACACGTTCTTCGTTGGCGGGGAGCACTTCGGGTACAAGAAAAACATGTACTTCGGACTCTTTCGAGTCGTGTCGTACCTCGTGCCGGCCTTCGTGGTGGGTCGATGGGTGCTACGCCGCCCGATGAAGGAGTTCGGCTGGGCGGTTGATCGCGACTGGAAGCACATCCGGATCTACCTCGCGCTGTTTCTCGCCATGGTGCCCGTCGTGCTGCTCGTGTCGACGCTCGATTCGTTCCAGGACTTCTACCCGTTCTACGAACCAAGCGGCACCGAGTCGGTGTGGCCATGGTTTGTCACGTGGGAGATCGTGTACCTACTCCAGTTCATTGGCCTCGAATTGTTCTTTCGGGGCTTCGCTCTCCACGGCTTGGTGCCGCGGTTCGGAAACATGGCGATCTTTGTGGTGCTGATTCCCTACGTGATGATCCACTTCGCAAAGCCGGCGCCCGAGGCGGTTGGTTCGATCGTGGCCGGGCTGGTGCTCGGGTACCTGTCGCTGCGGTCCAAGTCAGCGGTCTGGGGCGGCTTGTTGCACTTCGGCGTCGCGTTGCTTATGGACGTCGTCGCCTACTGAGCCTCTCTGGCCATCCGCTTTTCGAACGCCACCTTGCGGCGCTCAACCGACCACCGTCCCGATTCGACCCACCGGGTCGAATTCGTCGATTCGATGACTATCCGGGCGCCGGCGGTTAGCACGAAACGACCCACGAACGTTGGAATGGCAACAACGTTCGTAAATCATGCAAGATTTCGGAAAAAAGTCGTAACCATATCGTCATCTAGACCGATGGTTGGCTAGCTTTACCGAATGCCCGGATGCCATCTGGCCGGCCGGGGTCCCGCCATAACGCCGAGTTCTGCCCCGGGCTCGGTTCTAGACACGAGAAAAGCACTTCCCATGCGCCGATCTTTCTTCTCTGCTCTCTTTGCGCTGTTATCTGTCGCCCTGATCGCCCCGCCCGCGGCGGCCCAAGCCGATACTGCACCGACCAGCGAACTGACTGGTGCGATCGCCACCAACGGCGTCACCGGAACGCCGGTGTATGACACCGCGTGGGAGATGCCGGTCGCCGCCACCTTCGCCGAGATCGAGGTCTACTTCGACCATCTGTACCGCGAAGGTTTCGCCGGGACCTGGGTGTCGTTCTTTGACCTGATGCAGGCCAACCTCTACCAAACCTCGCCCGAAGGCGATCTGGTTGCGACGATCAACAACCAAGGCCAGTTCGAGCTCACCGCGGGCTATCTCGACCGGTTCGAACGGATCCTCGACATGGCGAACGCTCGAGGCCTGACGGTGAGCATCGCCCCCATCTGGGCCGCCGTGTACGCCAACGGTCGCGTGCAAGGATGTAGCGCCGCGGGAAGTGGCCCGCTCTTTGACTGGAACGCATTCAGTCTCGGCTGGCAGCTCGGGAATCGTTTCGGCAAGCACCCCGCGGTCGGTCACTGGATCATGGGCGGTGACAACTTCTGTGGTGTCGAGAACCCCAACATTTGGACCCAGCTCGCCGCCGGGCTGGCTGACCAAGGCGCCAACCAAGCCACCACCTATCACTCACCGGCTATTCCGTCGCGGCACTACGACAACCTGACCGCCGATTGGCTCGATTTCGCCGCCCCTCAAACCGGCCACTGCCAGTACGCCGACGCCACCAAGAACCAACTCAAGGCCGTGCGGTCGGCAACCAGCAAGCCAGTGATCGCTGGCGAGCTTCGTTACGAGGGTATTCAGCCGACCTGGGACTGCTCCGGTGTTCATGGCCCGGGTCGCCCAGTGAGCGCCGAAGATGTTCGCCTCGATGTGCAGGCCGCGCTGGAGTCGGGCGTAAACGCCATCTTGTTCGGCCATAACGAACGCTGGCAGTGGGGGGTTGGTGTGCACGGTTCGACCGGCCGTGGTGGTCAAGGAGCGATCGAATCGCTCGGTTCGCCAGGTGAGCGCATCGCACTTCAGGCCGCCGGTGCAACCCGCCGCACATCGCCTCCGGGCCAACAACCCAAAGCCGACGACGATGGCGACTCCCAAACCCAGCTCGACAACAAGGTTCGCCGGGCCGAACAGCGGGTGCGTAACGCCCAGGAGGCGGTCGCCAAGGCCGAACGTCGCCTCGCCACGGCAAGCAAAGCAAAGCGTAAGGCCGCGGCCGAGATCAACGCCGCTGAGAAGGCGATTACCCGTGCGAAGAAGGCGGTCAAGAAGGCCAAAGGTGCCAAGGCCAAGAAGTCCACGCAGGCCGCACTGAGTAACGCCCGAGCGCAGTTGCGCGACGCTCGAGACGCCCATGAGCGGGCCCGAACGCGGATCTCCGAGGCCAAGGGTGCCGTAGCGGGCGCCGAAGCCACGTTGGCGAAAGCTCGGGCATCGCTGCGGGCCGCCCGCAAAGCGGCCGGCTAATTCTTCAGCAGGCGGGCGTTACTCGCACGCCTGCAATTTGTCGGGGCGTTCTTCGTCGGTTGACTCGACACATTCGTCGATACCGGAACCACCGTTGAGACGATCGACTGCGTCGCCGCCGTCGAGCGTGTCGTCGCCGGTTCCACCACGCAACGAGTCTCGGCCATCGCCGCCGTTGAGCGTGTCGTTGCCCGCCTTGCCCAACAAGACATCGTTGGAACCGCCTCCAAGTAACACGTCGTCGCCGACGCCGCCTTTGAGGTTGTCCTTACCTTTGCCGCCCAAGATCCGGTCATCGCCGGCGTCGCCTTGCAGCTTGTCCTTGCCAGAGTTGCCGACGACGAGGTCGTCGCCCCGGCCACCCCAGATACGGTCGTGGCCTTCGTCGCCGTAGAGCTTGTCGTCGCCCTCGTGGCCATAGATCAGGTCGCGGCCGGCTCCGCCTTCGAGAACGTCTTTGCCTCCGTCGCCATGGAGGAGATCGTTGCCGTCGCCTCCGAGGATGAAGTCGTTGCCGTCGGCGCCGCACACCACATCGTCGCCGCCCAACGCATCGATCCGGTCGTTTCGTCGGGTACCGAGAATGACATCGTCTCCGCTCGTTGGTTTCTCGCCGCTGGCGAGGAACACCGAAACAAACCGGCCGGCACAGGTGCTGGCCGGCGTGGCGGCAAAGACATCCTCGACCGAATTATCGTCGAGGCTTACCAACAGCGCTGCGGAGTGAAAGACCACCGTTTGTCCGTCGTCGGAAATCGAACGCCCGTTGCGGGCCAGCGTCGAGAATCCTACGAGGCCGAACCCGTGGCTCTCGAGCGAGGCTCTGAAGGTCACTGAATCCGGGTCGGTTCGGCGGTTCACAAACACGTCGGTTTGGCGGCTTCGGTCGTCGTCGTCAGTCACGGCGGCGTTCGTCGCAAAGGCGATGGTCGCAGCGTCGCGACTGGCAACGAATACCGGTTCATCGACCATCGCGTCGACCGGGTCACCATCGGAACGCACGCTCACCACTTCGGGGTCGCCGAACGGTCGAAGGTCGTCGTCGAGTTCTTGCAGCAAGATTTCAAAGCCGTCGGATGCGGCGGCGCGGCGGGCGAACAGCACGTGGTCGCCGTCGGCGGTAATGGTGACGTGCCCGGCGATCTCGGCATCGTCGGCATCGTCGGCCTCGACCGCCAGGATGCGCTCGGTGTCGGCAGCCACGTCGACAACGACTACCCGGCGGCCTTGGTTTCCTTTGGCGTCATCGTCGAGGTACACGATTCGTTGGCCGTCGCCCGACATCGCGGCCGCTGGCCCATCGTTGGCCCGGCGGGCAGGCTGGCCAATCTCGACCGTCCGGTTCTCGGACCAATCGATGCGCACCAGGGTCGAGTCGTCGTGGGCAACCAATACGATCGTTCCGTCATCGCTGATGTCGATCAGGCGCGACGGCTGATCGTCGGGACCGGTGGCGCTGACCAGGCGGGTGATGCCAGTGATCAGGTCGTAAACAAAAGCGTCGGGAAGGTCGTCGGTATCGAGCGGGTCGCGGCCGTTGCGCGACACCAAGTTTGAAGCATCGGAGGTAAACCCGACATAGCGACCCTCAGCGCTCATGCGAGCACCAAAGCTGTTGCCGTTCGGTGACCGGCCGTCGAAACCCGACGACACCAGGTTGGTGACTCCAACCGAGCGATCGCGAACAAAGATGTCCGAAACTCCATTGGGGATGCGGTCGAGCGCGTCGTCGGCCGACTCGAAGCTCACCAACAAACCATCGGCCGAGACCGATGCGCCTTTCGCGCCGCTAGACCCGGTCGGTGTTGCGTCGCTCGCTTGGCTGATGAGTCCGTCTGGCCCAACCACCAACACGTCACCGGTTGCGGTCTGGGAGTTGCCGAGGCCCGACTGAGTGGCGGTTATCTCGGCCACCGCAGTGCTCGACGCCGAAAGCGCGAGGCCGATGACAACAGCCGAGACGAATCTGGGGGTGATGGTGGTGCGCAGGGTCAACGTACGAAAGGGGGTGGGGGCCGGACCAGTACCGGCCGGGACTACCTTCTCTAGCAGCTACCCTCCCGCGAATTCATCTCGCGGGTGCGCTACCGCGGTGGTTCGGCGGCAAAGTCCCGCTGTAGATACGGAATGATTTGGGCGATCAAGACCGTAACGTCGGGATTGGCCTGGCGCAGCACGTCTACGATTTCGGCAATCGAAGCCACCGTGTCGGCCGGACTGGCAACGCCGACGATGAGGTCGTTGGTCCCGATGTGCACGGTAACGATGTCGGGTCGGTCGGCACCGAGTGCGTCGAGCCATGACGCGAGGTTGCCATCGGGGTCCCACTCCGACCCGAGGAGCAGTTCACTGGTTTGCCAGCCCATGTGGCCCTGATGATCGGAATCAAAGGTCGCATCGCCGACGCGTAACTCGCCGACCCGAACCAGAAGCGGGTAGCTGTGCTGGGTCCCGACAAAGTCGAACTGGTAGCCGCCGCTTTGCAGGCGTCGCCACAACCCGGCCCGATAGTGGTTGTCGGTGATCGAGTCGCCGAGCAACATCACGTTCATTGGGTCGCCGGAGCGGGGGAGGAGTGGCTCTAACGCCCGCGCCCAGTTCTCGATGAGCTTGGCCTCGCCCTCGACAGTCGGGTGAACCCCATCGGTCGTGTCGTCGATCGCATCGAATCCGGTGAACTGGTCGACGATGATCACAGGCGAACGGTCGGTGCTGAGTTGATCGAGGTCGCCGATCCGGTCGTTGAGTTCTACCAGTAGCGGTGGGGCATCCTCGGGCGTCCAGTCGGGAACAAAGATCGCCTCGTCGTTGGGCGATCCACCTGCTGCACATGCCGATACGGCCAAGACGATCGCAAGCGCAGCCGCGGCGGTTGAGAGTGTTCGACGGGGGGCCACGGTTTCCATGATGCCGTCCGCCGGCCCACAGAGCTACCTCAGGGCGCAAACTCATGTGACGAATTTTGGTGCCCAAAGTCACCGCAAACCGCGGAGACTACGGGCGTCGCGGCGTTCTATTATATGGACATACCGATGAGCGCAGAGCGAAAGCCAGCGCCATTGAGTGTCACCGAACTCAGATCCCCCTCTGACTCGGATGACCAGTAACAAGCCTCGCTGATCCCCCTCAGCGAGGCTTGTCTAATTTTGTTGGGCCGCTGGTCGGCGGCCGGTTGAGTGCCGTTCGAAACCTACGCCTCGGGCACGGTACGGGCTGGCGATCGCGATGACGGTCTGGCAAGATCACCCTGTCGGCGCGCCCAGGGCATCGACAGGGGGAACGGTCGTGGGCGCGCCGACGCTACATTTTTCCGACGTGTCGCCGACCTGCCGCCACTTCGAGGGTCCTGCGCACTACTCTCTCGTCAGTGTTCCGTAGAGCCGTGCGTCGCTTCCTCAACCAGGTCTCCCTGCTGTTCTTTGGCGTCGCGCGCTTGGCGATTATCGTCCCGTTAGCCGCCGGTGTGCTGGCTATTACCGCCGCTACTTTGGCACCCCGAGTCGCCGATTTTGCGTCGGCGAACTCCAGCCAGTCAGCCGAGGTCGACCTCAACAGTTTGGCGCTGCGGTCGGTGGTGTTCGATTCGAGCGGTGGCCTCGTTGGCGAGCTCGCCGGTGAAGAGAACCGGGCGCTGGTAACCCTCGATGAAGTTTCCGACGAGCTCATCGCCTCGATCATTGGCGTCGAAGACGCTGACTTTTACCGGCACAACGGGGTCAACGTAAAAGCCGTTGTCCGGGCTTTGATCCAAAACGTCAACTCGGGCCGTATCCAGCAGGGTGGCTCGACCATCACCCAGCAGCTCATCAAGAACGGCGTGCTCAACGCCGACAAAGATCTGCTCGACCGCAAGATCCCCGAAGCAGCGTTGGCGATCCGGCTCGAAAGCCAAATGACCAAAGATGAGATCCTCGAGCGGTATCTCAACACCATCTACTTCGGCGGCGGCGCCTACGGCATTCGGGCGGCGTCGGAGCTGTACTTCGGTGTGCAACCCAGCGAACTCGATTGGGGTCAATCAGCACTGCTCGCTTCGTTGATTTCCAAGCCGGTCGGTGGCGACCCGATCCTGCACCCCGACGAGGCCCGTATCCGACGCGAACGGGCGCTCAACCGGCTCAACCAACTCGAACTCATCGACGACGTGCAGTTCACGTTGTTTAACGCCACGCCTCTCCCGACCTCACGCCAAGCGCTGTTCTCGCTCGACTCGCTCGAGGAGGACTACTTCCTCGAAGAGGTAAAGCAAAAGCTGCTCGACGACGAACGGCTCGGCGAAACCCGCCGCGACCGCATCGAAAAGGTATTTGCCGGCGGCCTTCGGATCTACACCACCATCGACCCGGTCGCGCAGCAAGCAGCCGAAACCGCGGTGAACGAAACCGTGCCTGCCAACGCCCTCGGATTCACCGGTGCAATGGCCGCGGTCGAGCCCGGCTCGGGTGCGGTTCGGGCTATGGTCGGCGGCCCCGGGTTCGAAGAGTTCAAGTTCAACATCGCCACCCAAAAGGGACGCCCCACCGGGTCGTCGTTTAAGCCATTCGTGATGGCGGCGGCGTTCGAAAACGGGTTTGTCCCGACCGACCAAATCGGCGGAAAGGGTCCGTGCAGTTTCGAGAACCCGCCCCAGCCGGTATACGAAGCGGAAAACTTCGCCAACTCTCGCGGCGGCACCGACACGATCCGGGCTCAGACCATGCGGTCGTCGAACTGTGCGTACCTTCGCCTCGGTGAACTGGTCGGCCAAGAGAACGTTGTCCAAACCGCCCACAACCTGGGAGTCACCGCTCACCTCGACCCCGTGTTGTCGCTGCCGCTCGGACCGTTCGACATCACGCCGCTCGACATGGCAAACAGCTACGCCACGTTCGCCAACGATGGCATCCGGGTCGATCCTTACTTCATCGAACGGGTCGAAGACGCCAACGGCGACATCGTGTTCGAGCACAGCTCCGCCTCGACCGAGTTCCGGGCCGTCTCCGAACAGACCGCTCGCCTGGTTACCGGCGTGCTCGAATCCAACGTTCGCTCCGGAACCGGTAAGAACGCCCGGCTTCCCGGCCAAGCCGCAGCGGGCAAGACCGGAACCGCCCAGGACTTCGGCGATGCCTGGTTCGTGGGTTACACCCCCTGTCTGGCCACCGCGGTCTGGATGGGTCACCCCGACGAGCGCCTGCCGATGCGAGGCCTCGGCGGCCGCAACGTCACCGGCGGCTCGTTCCCCGCGATGATCTTTGGCCAGTTCAACGAGGCGTATCACTCACTCATCGAGTGCGGTGACTTCGAACGAGCAAACGGTACCCGGGCCGGTAAACGGTGGTTGACCGACGGCGAGGAAGACGAAAAGGACCTCGCCTTTAAGAGCCCCTGTGGTGCAAAGTCGGCCGAGGTCGATGCCGACGGCGATGGCCGGGTCGACTGGTGCCGCGACCTGGGCGGTATGGAGTATCTGGGCGGTTGTCCCGGACTGCTGGTACCCAAAGACACCAATGGTGATGGCAAACCTGACCGTTGCGTTGCGGTCGGCCCGCCCTCAACCCCGCCGCCAACGACGACGCCTCCGCCGTCCGATACCAAGAAGCCGCCGAAGAAGAACAAGACCACCACGACCAAGAAGCCGCCGAAGAAGAACAAGACCACGACGGTCCCACCGGCTACCGAGCCGCCAGCCACCCCAGCGCCGCCGCCCGCGACAGAGCCCCCGCCTCCGCCGCCCACGGCCGCCCCTCCGCCACAGCCCACGCAGGCTCCGACTCCCGAACCACCACCGGAGCCGCCGGCAACCCAGCCTCCGGCCTGAGTCGGGTGGCGAATTGCTGCTAGGAAGAGTCTGTGATTCCTGATTTCGAAAAGCTTCTCGATGTCCAGCGGCTCGATAGCCAGATCGCCCAACTCGAGCATCGCCATAACGAGCTTGCGGTGCGGGCCGAGATTGCCACGATCGAAGCCGACATCGCAACGATCGAAAAGACCACCGCGACGGTTCAGGCCGAACGCGATGAGGTGAGCCGGGCGCAAAAGCGTCTCGAAGACCAGGTCGCCCTCATCGAGGACAAACTGTCCGAAATCAACGCCAAGCTGTACGACGGTGGCGTGACCTCGCCGAAAGAAGCCCAGACCCTGCAGGAGGAGATTGCCTCCATCACCCGGCACCGGTCGAGCATCGAAGACGGGGTAATCGAGCAGATGGAACTGGCCGAACCGCTCGATTCTCAGCTCGAAACCTTGGCTGCGGACCGGGCCAAGCTCGACGAGTCGCTCGAGTCGGCGCAGGGCCGGCTCAAGGTTGAGGGCCAAGACATCGAAACCGAACTCGAAGCGGTTCGCACCGATCGCGGTGTGGCGGCCGCCGGCCTCGCCGATGGGCTCCTCGATACCTACGAGGCCGGGCGAGAAGACTTTGGGGCGAGCACGATCGTGGTGCTCGAAGGCTCCAACTGCAAGGGATGCCCTCTCGCCATGCCCGCCATGGAGGTCGACCGGGCGAAGAAGGCGCCGGCCGACCAGCTGTACAACTGCGAGGAGTGCGGCCGCTACGTCGTGAAGTAGACGGTTAGCAGGGCGCGGTTCACACTCATGTTCTTTTGGTTTGCGGGCCTGGCCTTTGTGCTGGTTGCGGTGGTGTTCGAAAGCCCTAATCTCGACTTCCGGCTGGTCATGTTTGGGGCTGTGCTGCCGTCGCTTGAATCGCTGATCGGGAGTCCGTGGATGCTCCACACGCTGGCGATGAGCGTCGCGGTGTTCGCGGCGATCGCCCTGATCTTTCAAGGGAAGCGTCTCGTGCAGCGGAGATGGATTGGCTTGGCGATCGGGATGTTCTTTCACCTCGTGCTCGACGGCACCTGGGCCAACACGAAGTTGTTTTGGTGGCCGGCGTTCGGCAACGTGCTCGGCGAAGGTCGTACGCCCGAACTCGAACGAGGATGGTTGCTTGTCGTGATGGAACTCATCGGAATCGCCGTCTTGGTGTGGCTGGTGAACACCCGCGATCTGCGTGACCCCGAGAACGCCAGGCGATTCCTCAAGACGGGCCACCTGCCTCGTCAATCGTCGCGTCAGCCCGGGACCGGCCGATGAGTAGGTTTGGCTCCGCCGCCCAGTTGATCGTGGTTCGCCATGGCCGGACCACGTTGAACAAGCAGGGCCGGCTTCAAGGGCGGGTCGACGCCGAACTTGACGACGTTGGCCGCCAGCAGGCGACCCAAATCGCCAACGCGCTGCGCGAGGTCGACATTGCTCGCATCGTGTCGAGTCCTTTGCTTCGGGCGGTGCAGACCGCCGAGCCGTTGTTGGCTCAGGGCAAGAACAACGGCGGCCTTCGGCGACCCGAACGGATCGAAACCGACGAACGATGGATCGAGCTCGACTACGGCGAGTTCGACGGCCGCCCAATGGGCGACGTTCCGGCCGAAACGTGGGCCGAGTGGCGCCGCTCGATCGACTTTGCGCTCCCGGGTGGGGAATCGCTCGCCGCGCTGGGCCACCGGGTTCGTGAGAGCGCGGACGAGTTGTTGTCGAGCATGGCCGACCCATCTGCCGAATCGGGCAGCATCGTGGTGTTTACCCATGTGTCGCCGATCAAAGCGGCGGTGGCGTGGGGCCTTGGCGCCCCCGATGAGGTGTCGTGGCGCACCTTTGTCGGGCAGGCCTCGATCACCAGATTTGGCCTGGCCATGGGTTCATCGGCCGGCCAACCCACCCCGTCGTTGGTGGGGTTCAACGACATTAACCACACCCAGTAGTAACTTTCGTTCATTTCGACACAATTAGTGGTATTGCGGGCGATTCCGGTAGTACTGGTTTCATGGTTGTTCGGGTCGGGGAATCCCCCAATTCTTTGTGGATACGTGTTGTTCTAATTGCGTCGATGCTGATCGCCGTGCTTACGGTGGCGCCTGGCGCCCCGGCCGGGGCCACCGATGCCGACGAAGCAGTGTCGTCGTCGCTGACGTTTATTCACGGCGTCCCGGGCCAGCGCTTTGACGTGTACGTCGGAAAAGAGCTCGTCGCGGCCAACGCCGAGTTCTCGTCGCTGCACCCCGGGATTGCGTTGTCGCAGGGCCGGCACAAGGTGGCGATTCGCGAACCGGGCGCCCGAGCCAAGTCGCGGCCCATCGCCAAGTTGCGGGTAAAGGTCACCAACTCGGCACCCCAGACCGTGGTTGCTCACCTCGACAACAACGGTGAGATCGACCTGTACAAGCGCCGGGTAAACACCAAATGGGTCAACGGTGAGGCCCGGTTGATCGTGCGCCATCTCGCCCACGCGCCAGCGATTCAGTTGCGCTACGACGGCGGTCTCAAGCACCGCAGCGTCGCGAGCGGCCAGACCCGCAAGAGCGTGGTGCCGGCGCTGCCTTTCGAGTTGGGCGTGTACGCCCAGACCAGCGAGGAACTACAGCCGATCCTCGACCCAGTGATGGTGTCGCTCGCCGCCAACACCGTGACGGTCGTGTACGTGATCGGCAGCAACGATGATGGCACGCTGACCACGCTGAGCCACGCGTACCGCACGCCGCGATAACCAGCGCTACTTCAGCGGGCAGACGATCTGCTGACCGGTAGTGATTTCGACCTTTTGTGGTCGACCGTCCTCGACCAACGTGCAGCTCATCGTGTCGCCGATTCCCTGCCCCTCAACCTTGTTGAGGGTGAGTTGAGCCAGGCTGGCGACGGTGTCGCGGTCGATCGTCAGCGGGGTGGTGAGCAACTCCTCGCGCACCTCGCCGTCAGCCATCTCGAACGTGCCGGTCACGAGTGCGTTCGACTCGACGACCACGGTGCGGCCAGCTGCGGTTGGGCGTTCTTCGACGGCGCCAAGGACCTCGGTACGGTCGGCGTCGGACTGTTCTTGCCAAGGCCACGCCACCTCGACTGGTGAGGCAATGTCGCTTTGGTACGCATACCCAGCGAGTCCGGCCGCCAGAACCAGGCCAGCGAAGACCGCCACCGCGAAGCCCGGGGCGAGTTCGAAGCGGCGCGCCCTCGATTCGCGGCCCCGCAAGGTCGTGTCGATCGATGCCTTGAGCCCCTCGTCTCGGCGGCGCTCGCTGGTCAGGTCATAGGGCAACTTCGTCGTCGCGTCATAGGTTGCGTGCTGAAGCACGGTTCGCATGACCAAGGCACGGCTGAGGTCGGCGCCACAAATGTTGGCGCCTTCAAAGTTGGCGTCGCGCAGGTCGGCCCCGATGAGCGATGCCCCCTGCAGGTTTGCGCCCTGAAGGTTGGCATGGGTCAGATCAGCGTTCTCGAGGTCGGCGCCCGAAAGATCGGCGAGGTACAGGTCGGCCCGGGCGAAGGCGACGTTGGTGGCCTTCACGTCGCGAAGGTCGACGTTGCGCAGCGTTCCATCGGTGATGTCGGCGTCGACCAGGTTGGCCCCTCGCAAGCTCGAACCATTAAACGATCGGGCCCGCAAAATGGCCCCCTCGAAGTCGCCGCCCTGTAGGTCGCGTCCGGCGAGCGTGGGGGAGAGGACCAAGTCGTTTAGGTGGCGCTGACGGTCGACAAAGGTGCGGGTTTCGTCCCGGCGCAACGACCAGATGAGCAGGCCAGCGCTCAGCAGCATGGCAAACCCCGCAAGTGCTCGCTGGACGGTGGTTCCCGATAGACCAACCAACGTGGCGGTGGCGAGCAGCAGGCCGAAAAAGAATCCGGTGAGCGGGCTGCGCACGGTACGCACGACTGGTGGTGATTGCGGTTCCATCAGCTGACCTATCGACCCCAAAGGGCCCCAGATGAGTCGACGATTGGGGTCAGGCGTTCGCCCAGGGAGTGGATTTTTGGCCGTTCGAGCATCATGACGACCGAAAATTGAGTGAAAGCCGCCCGAAAGCCACGATGACAATCTGGCCAGCAAGTGCGCTCATGCTCACCCTTCGGGGTGTTGTGCCGATACGTTCGATAGAGCAATGAGTACGACGAACGAGCCCCGCCAACCCGATTTCGACGCGAAATCAAGCGACCCTCTCGCGCTCCGGACCGAAGCTCGGCCCTACGACTTCCCGGAAACCCCAGCGAACGATTCGGGCCAAACAACGACTCCGGCTCCGGCGAACCAACCCAACCCTCGAGTCACCCGTTTGATTGGCTCGATCGGCAAAACGTTCATCAGTACCGGTGTGCTGATTCTGGCGTTCGTTGGTTACCAGTTGTACGGCACCGGCATTCAGGAAGCCCAAGCTCAGGACGATCTGCGAAGCGACTTTGAAGCCGCCCTCGAACAGGCCGCCGAATTCGACATTGCTTCTGCGCCGGTGACCAGTGGAGTACCCGTAGTAATCGGCGAGGACGAACCCGGTGCGGAGTCCGAAACAGCCACCACCTCGCCACCGTCAACGATCCCGAGCGACTGGTACGCCCTGTTGTTCCCCGAAGGGGGAGAAGAGGTCGCCCGGATTGAGATCCCCTCGATCGACGTCGACAAGATCGTGGTCGAAGGCGTGCAGGTCGCTGATCTTCGCAAGGGCCCGGGTCGCTACGCGTCCACCGCGGTTCCCGGCGAATCCGGCAACGCAGCGATCGCCGGCCACCGCACGACCTATGGTGCCCCGTTCCACAACATCGACCTGTTGCTCCCCGGCGATGAGATCCACGTCACCAACATCCTTGGTCGGTTCACCTATGAGGTACTTCCCCAAGCGACCACCGACCGGGTTGGTTTTTGTCAGGACTTTGTACCCGGCGAGCAGCCGCCGGTTCCTGAAGGGGGCGAGACCTTTGGTCACTTCATCGTTCACCCGAACGACACGTGCGTGCTCGACGACTGGGGCGACGACCGGCTGACCCTCACCGCCTGTCATCCAAAGTTCAGCGCACGCGAACGCATCATCGTCACCGCCCGGTTGGTCGGTGCGCCCGTCGATGCCCCTGATCGCCCTGAATCGCCGCTGGCCACCGACGAGCGCCTTGGCGTCGATGAGATCGATGGCGAACCCGTCGATCCGTCAGAAGCCGCTGGCGTCCCGGGGCAACAGGTCGGCGCTGATCCGACCGATCCTGACGCACCGGCCCAAGACGACTCGGCCGAATCCGAATCCGATGAAGAAGTCGCCCTCCAAAACCCAGTAGCCGAGGACCTCGATGAGGGCCTCGGCTGGGACTATTCGGCATTGCCCGACGCTATTGGCTGGGCAGTTGCTGCGTTGTCGGTATGGGCACTAGCTGCGATCCTGAGTCGCCGGCTTTTGAAGTGGCCAACCTATGCGGTGGCGTTCGTGCCGTTTGCGATTCTGATGTTTCGTAGCTTTGAACAGATCGATCGGGTACTTCCCGCTTACTAAGGCGGGGTGAGCAGGGCCTACTGAGCTTTCGATGCTCGGAGCCGCTTCCACCTGCGGGATGATGAGGTCGCCGTTGGAGGTCGACAGCGAGCGAGCATCGACATTGGTCTAGCTGGTGGGGACCTCGACGGTGATCGTGTTGGTGTCGTCGTTGATGCGGGTGACGGAACCGGTGGTTGCTTCGGGGGTCAGAACCTGACTCGGGTTGCTACTTTGCGCCTTGTTTGGTGGCTTTTCTTACGCGCTTCGCCGCTTTGTCGATGAACTCTTGTTCGGCCGTGTGGGCCTGGCTGAGCGTTTCGGTGAACGCCTGACCTTCGCTGGTTGTTACCCATTCGTTGGTGCGGGCATACCACTCGTCGTTTATCTCGCTCGCCTGCTTGCGGAACGAGGTCTGCAACGCTGGCTCGGCGGAATCGGTCGGATCAAACCGTCGGCGCACGGCGGTCATCACCTTGCGCTCGTCCGCGGTGAACTCTTCGTAGGTAGTCGCGAACACATCAGCGCCGATTGCTTCAAGAATCGCGTCGGCGGCGGCGCCCGCTGCCCGGAAGGTGGCGGTTCGGGTAGCGATGCGTTCGGGGTCGAACGTAAAGTCGGTAGCTTGAGGCGTTGCCGAGGAGGCCGGGTCACTTCCGGCCGGCGCGGTGTAGTGGTACCACTCGTCGGACTGGGCCGCTTTCACGAGCGAAACGGCTTGGCGGAGCGTGTCGGCCCGACTGATCCGCAGAATCGTTGTGCGGTCGGGCGGATACGCGCCGTCGTCGGCGAAGGCGCCGTTCTCGGCGAGCAGTAAAAGCTGTCGCCAACCCATCTTTACCGAACTCCGGTGCCACCATTCCTGGGGCGGAACGTCGGACGCGATGTGGTGTGATGCAGCAACGAAGGAGTCAGGGCGGGGTTGGAGGGCGTTGAGGTCGCGGGTCGAGTAACGCGGAATTGCCTTCTTGGCGATGCGGTTCGCGTGCAGACTCGATGCGAAGAGGTTCGATCCAGAACGGTGGCTGAAAACCAGTACGACCCGTTCGTTGGCTGATGCTGGCAAGCGGGGCCGAGGCTCAAAATCGCCAAAGATCTTCTTCACCGAATGGCGATAGTTGCGGTACGACCGGAAAAGATTCATGACGTCGGCTTCACGGCCGCCTACTCGTGGTCGTCACCATGATCATCGTCGTCTTTGTCGTCACCGTGGTCTTTCTCGTCGCCGTGTTCTTCGCCGTACTTGTCGTCTTTGTGGTTGTCGTTTGCCGCCGCAGTTGCGGCTCCGATCCCAGCCAAAATGGCGACAACAAACGCCAGTCCAGCCAAGGCAGCCTTCCAGCCCGGTTGGCTCATCGGTGCGGTCGCCGCGTGGTCGTCGTGACCATCGTGCGCGTCGTCGTGGTGGTCTGGTGCGGGGGCGTGATCGTCGGCCATCCCGCCAGGTTACATCGTCACGATGCCAATACTGTGGCCAAGTGCAGGGCAACTCCGGCGGGCATTGCGTCTTCGTTCAGGCGCATCCGATTCGAGTGCATCGGAGGCGCCTCAAAGGAGTTTTCGATGTCGGCCGGGCACACGCCAAGAAACACCATGGCTCCCGGAACACCCTGCAGGACATAGCTGAAATCTTCGGCGCCCATCACCGGCGCGGGCAGGCCGAAGTACCGGCCTTCGCCAAAGGTTTCGCTTATTCGCTGCTCGACGCCCGCTACGGCATCGGCGTGGTTGATGGTGACCGGGTAACCCATATGGATCGTCACCTCGCACGAGCAGTTGTGGGCTGCCGCCGTATTGGTCGCAACCCGGTGCAGGCCGTCGTGTAGGCGGGTCCGGGTCTTTTCGCTCACTGCGCGCATGGTGCCGCCGAGTTGGGCCGACTCTGGAATCACGTTGGTGGTCGACCCGGAATGGATTTGGCCGACCGTCAACACGCCAGGGTCGAAGGCCTCGATGGTTCGGGTAACCATGCTTTGGAGATCGCCGATCATCGATGCCGCCGCCGGGATGGGGTCGATCGCAAAGTGGGGCATCGAGGCATGGCCGCCTTTGCCGGTCACCGTGACCTCAAACTCATCGGCGCTGGCCATGATCGGCCCCGGGCGACTGGCGAAGTAGGCGGCCGGAATGTTGGGGGTGACGTGAATGGCGAAGGCCCGGTCGACGCCGTCGAGCACGCCTTCCTCGATCATCATCGGCGCTCCGCCCGAGCCCTCCTCGCCCGGTTGAAACATCAGGCGAAGGTTGACCGGCAACGACGACTTGTTCTCACTGGCGAGGCGCGCTGCACCAAGCAACATCGCAACGTGCGAGTCGTGACCGCACGCGTGGGCCCGCCCCTCGATCTGGGACTTGAAGGTCTCTTCGGTGTCTTCGGTCATCGGGAGGGCATCGGTGTCGGCCCGCAACAACACGGTGGGTTTGTCGGGGTCGACCACCAAGTCGGCGACCACCGAGGTGAGCGCCTCGCCTTTGGTGATGTCGTAGCCGAGGCCCGACAACGCTTCGAGGATTACGCCCTGCGTGCGCGGATTCTCGAGGTCGAGTTCGGGGTTTTGGTGAATGTCGCGACGAATCGCCACCACGTCGTCCTGAACGCCTGCGGCGGCGTCGACCAGCTCCGCCAGTTCCATTTGTCCTGCCATGGCGGCGATCCTAGTTCGGCGCCGAGAACCGCGAAGCAGATCGTACCGAGGGAAGTTTGTCGTGGCGATCGCCACCCACGGCCTAGCCTTGGGGCAGTGGCTTCTGTATCGACCCCGACTTCGATCGGGTACGCCGACTTCGGCACCTGGTACGACAGCTATCGCGTTCGAGTGCTCGATCCGGCGATGTCGGCCGCGATGGACTCGCTCCAAGCCGCACTCGACGAGGCACTGTCGGACCGCGACCGGACCCGTATCCGCCGAATATCGGGTCGCGTAAAGTCGAAGCGGCGGGCGTGGCGAAAGCTGCGCCTCCTTCTGCGCGACGAGTCGATCGGCTCCCTCGACGACGTGCCGGCAGCGATCTATGACCTCGTTGGCTTGCGCGTCACCTGCACGAACCTTCGGGACATCGAAATGGTTCAAGCGGCGCTCGATGGCTTGCCGTTGCCCGGTGATTCGGTCCGGGGATTGTCCTTCGATCCGTCATCGGAGCGCGACTATGTGCACGAACCCAAAGAGTCGGGCTACCGCGGTTGGCATGTGAGCCTGGCGGTCGGGGTCGACGTCGACGGCACACTCACGCCGGTCACCGTGGAGTTGCAGGTGCGAACCCTCTTGCAGGACAGCTGGGGTGAACTGACCCACGAAGACACCTACAGCAAGGATGGCGAACTGCCTCCACTGGTCGAGGTACTCAGCAAGCGGATGGCCGACCTGTTCGCCACCATGGACGACATCGCCGAGGACCTGCGCAGCGAGCTCGATCGGATCGACCAGGACGCGGTGACCGATTCGGGGCCCGAAGACCCGTCAGGGCTCGACCTCCAAAACGAGCAAGCCGTCGATGCGGCATCGGTACTGATGGCTCGATGGTCAGCGGTCGATCGCCCGGTCGACCTGGCGGCGTTGGCGTGGGAGCTTCAGGCCGAGTTCGGCGCTGAGATCAGCGACGGCTGGTTCGGTGCGGGCAGTTTCAAGCGGTTCTTGCTGCAGTCGATTCCCGAGGCGGAGATCAGCACGGGGCGCAAGGCCTACCTGCTTCCGGCAAAGCCTGTGGACGACCTCGAACCCGAGGCGGCGACCGAGCCGGAACCCGAAGAGGATGGACGGCGTCGCAACGTGCCCGGCGCCGCACGAGCCTTGCGCCGCGCCGACACCGGATTTCCCTTGCTCGAACCAGCGGGTTGGGAGACGCTCTTCGGTCAGCTGGGCGAGGCATGGCGGCGGATCGGCCCGGTCGAATCCAACGCTCGGTCGGTGCACCGGCTCACCCGCTCGGCTCGCGACCGCGCCCGGGCTGAAGGGCGCTCGGTGTCGCGCCGGCACCTGAACTACGTCGCCAAGTCGCTGCTCGTCACCGACAACGATGGCGAGCCGTTGGGAGCCTCAGCGATCGGCAGCAGCTTCTGCGAGCTGACCCTGCAACGGATGGCCGACCTGCGGATCATCGGCGAACGCGATCACAAACAACGCGCCCAGATCCAACGGTGGCTCGGAGTCGAACCGACAGAACGTTGATCGCCCGACGTGCAGGCCACCACGAGGACATGCAGTCCACAAGGTGTGATGGTGGTGAGTCGACCTGTAGGCGGGGTTCTGTCCGGGCTTTCGGTCCGAAGACCTGAGCCGTGAGTGACCATCCATCTATGCAGTCAACCCGGAAGTGTCAACGAGCGAGCAGCTCTCTCCCTGCTTGACCTTGCTCCGGATGGGGTTTACCTAGCTACCCCAGTCACCTGGGGTACTGGTGCGCTCTTACCGCACCGTTTCACCCTTGCCTGTGGCCGGTTGCCCGGCCCATCGGCGGTCTATTCTCTGTGGCACTTTCCTTCGAGTTACCTCGACTGGCCGTTAGCCAGCATCCTGCTCTGGGGAGCCCCGACCTTCCTCAGCCCGACCAAAGGTCGGGCCGCGGTCACTCAGTCAACTCACCACCAATCGAGAGGGTATACCCGGTTGGCCTTCAGTGCCCGAGCGTGGGCGGCTAGGCCTGGCCCGAGCAGACCGCCTCGGGCGAATAACGGCCCGGGTACTGGTTGCTGTTGTAGCCGGCGACCCGCACCCGAATGAAGGTTCCGGGCTGGGCGGCATGGAATGCCTGACTCGAATTCGTGCGGAAGTACCGGGCGCCAATGTTGTGCACGTAGAAGTCCGAACCGGCGACCGGTGCCCACGAAATGTTCACGCCGCCGTTGGTCTTGGTCACCGTGCAGCCAGCAGCGGGGGCTGGCGTGCCCTGGTTGTTGGGCGAGGCAACAACGACGGTGCCGCACTCGGCCGAGGGCGAATAGGTCTCGTTGCCATACACCGCCGAGACCCGCACGTTTACTCGGGTGCCCGAAGCAAGCGGGAAGAACTTCGAGCGAGCATTGAGCCGGTCGAACTTTGTTGCCTGTCCGTTGATGGTGATGCCGTACACGTAGGTGGCGGCGCCACTGATGGCCGACCACGTGACGTTGATGCCGTCGGTGCGGTTCTGGATCGAACAGGTGGCCTGTTGCGGTGCAGGCTGGGGTTGAGGCGCCGGCTGCGGTTGGGGCGCAGGCTGGGGGACCGGTGCGGGGTTGTTCGTGCCGCCCGACGGGTTAACCGTCGAGGCCGATCCGCCGTTATTGCGCAGGTGCTGTTCGAGCCAACCAGCGACGTTGCCGCGAGGCCCGCCGTTGTATCCCTGGCCGCCCGGGTAGAACGTAGCGACGTAGCGACCACCGTTGCGGTTTGGCTCGAGGCCTTGGAACACGCCGACCACGTACCGGGTGCCGTCTTTGTTCAAGTACAGCGGACCACCGGAGTCGCCGCTGCGCACGCCGCCGTTCGACCCGGCAACACAGATCCGGTGCGAGTCGCCCAAGGTCCAACCGTTTTGGTTGAGGGGGCAGGGGTACGCCGCGTTGTTCGAGCGGCCCTCTTGCATGATGTTGGAGAATCGACCCGACGAATCCTTGCCAAAGCCAAATACCGAGAAGGTTTGTGAAGCGAGGAAGCTCGACACCCGACTGTTGTCGGTCCAACGGGTGGCGACTCGGGCTGGGGTAGCGACCGACGAGGGAACCGACTGGTTGAGCTTGAGCAGCGCAACATCGATGTTGCCCGGGACCGAGTACGACGAGGCCTGGATTTGGCGGACCGGGTTGTCCGAGTCGGTGCCGAACAGCACGTTTACGCCGTTGGGGTAAATGTGGTTGAGCGAATAGAACCGGCTGGCGTACTCCCAGTCCTGGTAACCGTTGCCCCGCGGGTTGTGCGGCGCTGGGTTGGGCTTGTCACGGCGGAAGCAGTGCCGGGCGGTGAGCACCAGGGTGGGCGAAATGAGCGTGCCGCTACACGTCGAACCGTTGGTGGTCACCCGAACCGTCGCCCGATTGGTGGCGTTGTTCGAGGCGTCAAACCCGCCTTCGATCGCTCCGGCGGGTTCGGAGGTGGCAGCCAGACTCATCAGACTCGCCAGCATCGACAAGCACAACGCGGCGACGAGCAGTGCGGTTCGACGGGAGTTTTGGTGCGCGGGGGGATAGGAAAGGGATGAAGATTCCATCTGGGCGTTCTACCACGAAACGGGCCCAAAAAGCGAACTTTGCCCAGCTAGGAGGCTCGGTTGCTTCGCAACTAGTCCCGTCGGTTGCTTCGCAACTAGTCCCCTCGATTGCTTCGCAACTAGTCCCCTCGATTGCTTCGCAACTAGTCCCCTCGATTGCTTCGCAACTAGTCCCCTCGATTGCTTCGCAACTAGTCCCCTCGATTGCTTCGCAACATAGCCACCCAGCCGCCGATCATCCCGAACGACGCGGCGAGCAGGCCATTCAGCACAATCCCGGCCCAGGCGATCGATTCGTCGGTGGCGAGTCGGCGCACAATCCCGAACCCCTGAATGATCACAAACGCCAGCAACGCAGCAAGTGCGGCATGCATGAGCGGTGTGGTCTCGATCGTCTTGGCGGTCACGTATCCACCCACCGCAAAACCGCACAAAATCAGGGCTAGGAACAAAAACCCTAGGCTCGATCCGCTCAGCTCGCGGTCGCGGCGCAAAACCTCCATCACGATCGCCAGTGGCACGGTGATAGCTGCCGCAACAACGGCGCCTCGGCTGATCGCTGGCCACATGAACTGGCCAGGTTGACCCTGCGGATCGGAGGCTTCGCGATGCCCATCGGACGATGGTGGGGTGGTCATGGGCAAAGCGTATCGGGCAGCCCACGACCAAACCTGGTTGTGCTGGTCCGCCTTGGACTTTTGGTTCGGGCCGCGCAATAGTGGCGCATTCAGCCACCATTACGCCCCTTTGCGTGGCTTTCATGTCATTCAATCCCGTCAGTCGGCGTCCTCCCCGGGCGCCGAATGCACTGCCCAAGGAGCCCACAATTTATGGCTTCGGTCTTTTCCGATCTTGTTCCCCCCGCGCAACGATGGCGCGCCGACGCGGCATGCCGCGGTCTTCAGGCCGACATATTTTTCCCTGATGAAGACGGCGAAACCTCCGACCTTGCGGTCGAGATCTGTGGAGCATGTCCGGTCTCTGACCGCTGCTTGAGTTATGCCCTGAGCAACCGCGAAAAGGCCGGTGTGTGGGGCGGCGCCACCGAACGGGAACGTCGGCGCATCATCCGCCAGGCCCGTCGCAAGACCGCCTGAATCAAAACCGAGTCGATCCGCGAGGGTCTGGGCTGAAAGACTCGGTGGGTGAGCGAGAATCAAAGTCCTTCAACCCCCACCCAGAGTCCGGTCGACGAGCACGGTGGTTGGCCAGGCATCCTCGGCCAACTGAGCGCAGCGTCCGACCTGAGCCCCGCTGCGTCCAAGGCGGCACTGCAGACCATTCTCACCGGCACGGCGACCGATGCTCAGATCGCGGGGTTCATCATGGCGCTGCGGATCAAAGGCGAGACCGTCGACGAAATGTCTGGCTTGGTCCAAGCGATGCGCGAGGCTGCGACACCGCTCGATATCGATGACTCGGCCATTGATATCGTCGGCGTTGGTGGCGCGCCGACGCGTCGCAAGCATGCGCTGAACGTGTCGACCATGGCCTCGTTTGTGGCGTCGGGTGCCGGGGCGACCGTCTGCAAACATGGCAACCGCAAAGCATCGTCGACGTCGGGATCGTTCGACCTGCTCGAACAATTGGGCATCGCCATCGATGTCACACCCGAAGTCCTGGCCGCCGGAGTGAACGAACTCGGTTTGGGATTCGCGTTCGCTCGTACCTTCCATCCCGCCATGCGCTTTGTCGGGCCGGTTCGAGCCGAACTCGGCGTACCAACCGTGTTCAACCAGCTCGGTCCGCTCGCTCACCCGGGCCTGCTCACCCGGCAGGTGGTGGGGGTCGGCGATCCCAAGGCTGCGCCGCGGATGATCGAAGTGCTTCGAGCCAGCGGATCGGTTCGGTCGATGGTGGTGACCGGCGACGGAAACCTCGATGAGTTCAGCACCACCGGTCCCTCGACCGTGCACGAACTGCGCGATGGCGAGATTACCAGCTACCAGGTCAGTGCCGCCGATGTGGGGCTGGCCCCCGCGAGCCCCGACGATCTGGTGGGCGGTGACGCCGTGGCGAATGCGGCGATCACGGCCGACATCTTCTCCGGTACTGCCGGAGCCAAACGCGACATCGTGGTGCTCAACGCCGCTGCTGGCCTGGTGGTTAGCGGGGTGACGGCCGATCTCGGCGAGGGCGTGGGTCTTGCCCAGGCGGCGATCGATGATGGGCGGGCGGCGGCCAAGGTCGAACAACTGAAGGCCCACAACGTCGGCTGACCGACCGTGTCACACCCCCTCGGCACTATTGGGGCCATGACAACGACGTTCCCCACCCACGGCGGCTCCGGCCCCGAATCCGATCCCGCCACGCTCACCATCGATTGCGCCGACTGTCGGTTTCAGCACTCCGATGTGTGCGCTGACTGCGTGGTGACCTTTATCTGCTCCCGCGAAGCCGACGATGCGGTCATTGTCGATCTCGACCAGTTGCGGGCGGTAAAGATGCTGAGCACCGCCGGGCTGGTGCCCGAACTGCGTCACTCGACCCGCTGAGCACCCACAACAGCACCTCGCCTAGAATCGGCGTGTGCTGGAGGCGTCAACAGTAGAGGCGTTACTCGACGTCGGCCGGTCGCATGGACTCGACGAGGTCGGGGTCGCCAAGGCCGAACACTTTGCGTCTACCCAGGCCGACCTCGAGGCTCGCAAAGCCGAAGGCTTGCACGGCGGCATGCGGTTTACCTACCGCAACCCGGCGCGGTCGGCCGACCCGTCTCAAGCGCTGCCCGGCGGGCAAACCCTGATCGTCGGGGCTCGCCGGTATCGCACCCAACAACCGGCGTCGCCCGAGGCAAACACCCACGGCCGGGCCGCCCGCTATGTGTGGGACAACAACTACGAACTGCTGCAACAAGGGTTGCGCGCCATGGCCGACGAGTTGGCCGCTGACGGCTGGAAAACCCGATTGTTGGTCGACGACAACGCCTTGGTCGACCGCGAAGCCGCCTACCGAGCCGGGCTCGGGTGGTATGGCAAGAACGCCAACATTTTGCTGCCGGGCCAGGGCAGCTGGTTCGTGCTCGGATCGTTGCTCACCGATGCGCCAATCGAACCGGCCGCCCAACCAGTGGCCGATGGATGTGGCCCGTGCCAGCGTTGCATCGACGACTGCCCAACCCAGGCAATCGTGGCCCCGGGGGTCGTCGACGCTCGGCGGTGTTTGGCGTGGCTCGTGCAGGACGATGGCGAGTTCCCGGTCGAGTTCCGCGCCGCGTTGGGCGACCGCCTCTACGGCTGCGACGACTGCCAGGAGGTGTGCCCACCCAATCGCAAGGCGTCGCGGCACGAGGCTTCGAGCGCCAACGTCGAGTCAGCGGCCGGTTCCGATGTGTGGTTCGATGTGCTCGCCATGCTCGAGATGGACGATCAAACCCTGCTCGACACCTACGGGCGTTGGTACATCCCGCGGCGCGATCCGATGTACCTGCGGCGCAACGCACTGGTGGTGTTGGGCAACGTTGGCGATGGCGCCGACTCGTCGACCAGGTCGACGGTCGAGCGCTACCAGGCCCACGAGGAGCCGTTGTTGCGTGAGCATGCCGACTGGGCGGCGAGCGAGTTAGGACTATGACCCGTCACCTGCTGGTCACCAACGACTTCCCGCCCAAGGTGGGCGGCATTCAGGCGTACTTATGGGAGCTGTGGCGCCGACTGCCGGCCGACGATGTTGTGGTGTACACAACCCCCCACGCCGGAGCCGAAGCGTTCGATGCCGAACAGCCCTTTCAGGTGATTCGCAGCAAAGAACCGGTGCTCTTACCGAACCCGGTTCTGCGGCGCCGTGTCGATGCGCTGGCCGCCGAAGTAGGGGCCGAGTTCGTGCTGCTCGACCCAGCGTTACCCGTCGGCGCCATCGGGCCCAGCCTGGCCCTGCCGTACGGCGTGGTGTTGCACGGGGCCGAGGTAACCGTGCCGGGTCGCTTGCCGGCCAGTCGGGCGTTACTCAACCGCGTATTGCGCGGTGCCCAGGTGGTGGTTGCGGCCGGCGGCTATCCAGCCGCCGAGGCCGAACGCTCGGCGGGACAACCCTTGCCGACCATCGTCGTGCCGCCCGGTGTCGATACCGATCGGTTCCGGCCACTCGACGACCAACAGCGAATCGCGGCCCGTCAGACCTTTGGGCTCACCGACGATCAAGAGGTCGTGTTGTGTGTGAGTCGACTCGTGCCGCGCAAGGGGTTCGACAACGTCGTGCGGGCGATCGGGCGTCTCGCCGTGCATCGGCCGAACGTGGTGGGGGTCATCGCCGGCAGCGGACGAGATCGCACAAGGCTCGAACGGCTCGCCACCAAGGTTGGCGCGCCGGTCAGGTTTGTGGGTCGGGTACCCGACGACGACCTTCCGGCGCTGTACGGCATGGCCGATGTCTTTACGATGATGTGTCGGGTTCGATGGATGGGCCTCGAGCAAGAAGGGTTTGGCATCGTGTTTGTTGAAGCGGCGTCGGCCGGCGTGCCCCAGATAGCGGGTCTCAGCGGGGGAGCGCACGAGGCGGTCGCCGACGGGGTGACCGGGCGAGTCCTCGACGATCCCAATGCCGTCGACGCTCTGGTTCGCCAGCTCGACGAATTGCTCGGCGACCCGGCACTTCGGTCGTCGTACGCGTTGGCTTCGCGTCAGCGGGCGATCGAGGAGTTCTCTTACGACACGCTCGCCGCCACGTTGCACGACGGACTCGAGGCCGCGTTCGCAACGGCCGGCGTCAGCGACGGTGGGGAGGCGACGTAATGGAACCGGCCGAACCGCTCAGCGCCACCCAGGGGCGCATCATCAACGGGTCGTGGTTTGCCACGGCGATCTTTGCGGTCACCGCACTTCCTTCAGCGCTCGACGTCGAGGTGTTCCATCTGCCCGCCGCAATCGTCGCCTTGGTGCTGTTCGCCATCGGTATCGTGGCGATGTTGGTTGCCATCGTGATCGCCGCCAACCGAAGCCGGGAGGACCTCATCGGCATTGGCGGTCTGTTCTTCGGGGCCGGAAGCGTCGTGAAGCCGGTGCGCCGGCAGCTCCTTGGTTCTCTGGCCGTTCAGGTCGTGCTCGGCTTTGTGTTTGCGTCGCTTCGCCCGTTCACCGCCTCGGCCTTTGGAACCTTGGTGCCGGTGATCGGCTTGGGACTCACCGGCGTCTTTTGCGCCAAGTACGGGGTGTTTCACAAACGAACCGACACCCAACGCCGATAAGAAATCCCGAACGGGTTCGGTCGTTCGTTTGGATCCGGTTCGGTCGCGCTAGTCTAAGAATCGCTCATGCAGATGTCAGATCACACCACGCAATCGATAACGGTCAACGCCGCACCCGAGCGGTGTTTTGCCCTGGCGGCCGACTTTGGTTCCTACGCCGACTGGGCGAGCGACATCAAAGAAAGCAACGTGCTTTCGGTCGACGAGTACGGGCGCGGTAACCAAGTCGAGTTCCGAGCGGCGGCCATGGGTCGCAGCACCCACTACGTTCTGCGTTACAACTATGGATCGAACCCGCTTCGCATTTCGTGGCGGCTCATGGAAGGCGACGTCATGCGTCGCCTCGATGGCGAGTACGAGTTTGCCCCGGTGGACGGCGACCCGAACCAAACACTGGTTACCTACGACCTGTTTGTCGACCTTGCGGTGCCGCTGCCCGGGTTCGTGAAACGGCGGGCGGAAGGCAAGATCATCCACACCGCAATCTCCGAACTCAAGAGCCGAATCGAAGCCCAAGACTCCGAGTCCGCAAGCTCGTAGCCCAGGTCGGCCCCAATTTTGGGAAACCCGGGTAGCGAAACGGCGTTGGCAATAGCCGAGTCTGTGTTCACAAACGGTGAAGTTTGCGGGAAATTTGCCGATCTAGTCATCGATGAGAGTCGTGCGCATCGCACATCCCGATGGCCAACAGCCCGCCCTTGAATTTCACCCCCACCTCACCGTGGTCGAGGGGTTGGCGGCCGACGACCACCTACAGCTGCTCACCGCGCTTCGAGCCCTGCTATCTGCCCAACCGATCGATCTCTCCGCAGTCGTTGGGGTCGGCGAAAACGAAATCCCCGTTCACGGGATTGCGCCGCTGCCTCCTGGTGCCGAAGACGCGCAGTGCTTGCTTACTAGCGACGCCTTTCTCACCCCGGTGATCGCGACCGATGAAGCGGCGCGCCAAGCCTTGCGGGCCGATGCCGAACAGGCGGAGGAAGCTCACCGCGACGCCATCTTGTTGCAGAGCGAGCTCGCCGATGCTCTCGCGGCGGCGCAAGGCCGGGCCGATCGCTCGGCCGCCCGCAGCTTGGCCGATGTCTCCCAGTCGGTAGCCGACCTTGAAGGCCAGCTCGGTGTCGACCCGGGCGAAGCCTCGCGCTCGATGATTCCACTCGCCCGCGATCGTCGAGAGCACCTGATCGATCTCATCGCCCAACTTGAGGCGCGCCACGCCTGGTTGTCTCGCGAGGGGCAGTCGGTGGTTCGCCACGCGCTCGCCGCGGTGAGCGATTCGGCAGCGACCGAACCAACGCCGTCGCGCCGAGCCGAAGCACTCGCCGACGAGTGGGCTCGAGCTCATGCCACCTTCTTGAAGGTCGAACAGCGGCTTGAATCAACCTACGGCGACATCGACCAGTTGGGTCAGCGGCTCGAAGCGGCCCGACGCACCTACGAACAGGTGAGCGTCCGCAAATCGAACAAGCCACGGATCAGCAAGGCCGACATTGCCTTGCTCGAAGACGCCCATGATCGGGTGGTCGACGCCGAGTCCCGAGTGACCGGCCGAGCCAGCATCTACCGTCCCGAACTCATCGTCGCCCGACGCGCCGAACAGAAGATCCTCGACCGGCTCGGCTTGGCGACCTGGGCCGAGTTCATGCTCGACGGGGCGTTCGACGCCTCCACTGGTTTACCCGACCGCGACACGTCGCTCGCCCGCAAAGAGCTCGATGATCTTCAACGACGTTGGGACGGCCTCACGGCTCGACTCGACGCCGACGAAGAACTCCTCAACGCAACCGCCCAGCTCGACCGCATCTCCCAAGACGCGTTCGCCCTCATCGGCCACTTCGACGACATCGAAGCCGATCTTCGGTCCTATCAGGTCACCCCTGGTGACACCGCCCACGAGTTGGCCGAGCACATCGACAACCTCACCGAGGTGCTCGAAGCGCTCGGCTTCGACGAACTTGGCGATGTCGATGCCGAGGGCCTGATTCAGCTCACCAACGACTGGCAGGCGGCGGCCCGCAAACAAACCGATCAACTCCACGAACTCGACAATGCTCGTCGAGCGTGCGAAGCCGAGGTGTCTCGCCTCGACCAGATCTTGGCGCAGGAACACGCCGCCAAACCGCTCATCGAAGATCCTCGGGTCGACCTGTTGCTCAGCATCCGCGAATCGGCGGAGACCTCCTTCGATCGCCATGTCGGGTCGCTGCTCGAAACCTCGATCGCAACCGAACGGTGCGACATCTTGGAACGTCAGCTGGTCCGGATGGCGTCGTTGGCGAAGGCCAAGCGCACCGAATTTGAGGCGGCCGGCAAACCGTCGGCGTGGGTCGCGGTCGATGCATCACAAGCGGTCGAGATCGTGCAAGGGCACTTCGACGCCCTTCGCGACGCAACCGAAGAGCCACTACCAGCGTTGTTCGACGGTGCCTTGGGCGAGCTCGATATCGCGGCCCAGACGACGATTTTGGTCGACCTGATGGAAATCTCCGACGGCATGCAGGTGATTTGGTTCAACCCCACCCGGTTGATGGTCGACTGGGCATCGAGCCTCGGCGAGAATGCACGAGTGCTGTCCTACGTCGACATCACGAACTAATCGTCCACTACTCCTCGGTCCAGGCCAGGCTTCGTTCGACCGCTCGTTTCCAGTTGCGGTAGCCCTCGTCGTCGCTCCGGTCGGCGGGGTTGAAGGTCGCCTCGGCGGACCAGTGGGTGGCAAGTTCGTCGGTCGAGGACCACACGCCTTCGGCTAGGCCGGCGAGGTATGCCGACCCCAGCGCCGTGGTCTCTTGCACGGCGGCCCGCATCACGTTGACTCCGAGTTGATCGGACTGGAACTGGAGGAGCAGATCCATGACCGACGCACCGCCGTCGACCCGAAGGTCGGCGACCTCGTGGCCCGACGCAGCCGACATGGCTTCGATCACGTCGCGCGACTGGTATGCCATCGACTCAACGACGGCCCGGGCGATTTCGGGGCGCCCGGTGCCGCGGGTGAGCCCGGTAATAGTGCCCCGAGCGTAAGGGTCCCACCAGGGCGATCCGAGCCCGGTGAACGCGGGTACGAAGTACACGCCGCCGGTCGTTTCGCACTCGGCCGCCAACGGACCGATTTCAGCGGCGTCTTCGATGATGCCGAGCCCGTCCCGTAACCACTGAATTGCGGCCCCGGTGACAAAGATGGCCCCTTCGAGGGCATAGGAGGTGGTGCCGTCGGCCAAGGTCCAACCAACGGTGGTCAACAGTCCCTCGACCGGGGGCGGGCAGGTAGTTCCGGCGTTCATCAGCACGAACGACCCGGTGCCGTAGGTGTTCTTGGCCATTCCGGGGGAGAAGCAGGCCTGACCAAACAACGCGGCCTGCTGGTCGCCGGCGGCGCCGCTGATCGGGATCCCGGCCGGTACCGGCAGCGAGTCAACCGTTACCCCAAATCGGCCACTCGATGGCATGACCTCGGGCAGTACCGATTCGGGAATCGAAAAGAGGTCGGTGAGCTCTGACGACCACGACAGGGTGTTGATGTCGTACAGCATCGTGCGACTGGCGTTTGAGGGTTCGGTCGCGTGGACCGCGCCGCCGGTGAGGTTCCACATCAACCAGGAGTCGACGGTGCCGAACGCCGTGTTGGGGCCGACCTCAACCCCGCCTCCGTCGGGCCGCAAAATCCATTCAAGGCTCGACGACGAGAAGTACGGGTCGAGCACCAGCCCCGAGGTGCTGCGCACCAGGTCGAGGTGGCCAGCGGCGGCCAACTCGTCGCACCGGTTTGCCGTCCGGCGGTCTTGCCACACGATTGCTCGATGGAGCGGCTGGCCCGTCGAGCGATCCCACACGACCACCGTCTCGCGCTGATCGGTAATGCCGATCGCCGCAATGGGTTCGTCGAGGCCCTCGACCAATTCCGCCAAGGTGGCTACCACGGCGTCCCAGATCTCGACCGCATCGTGTTCGACCCAGCCGGGGGAGGGGAAGTACTGCGGGAACTCCCGGTAGGCCCGGCCCACCGGTACCCCCGATTCGTTCACCGCAAACGACCGCACGCCCGTGGTCCCGGCATCGATCGAAACAACTACTGCCATCGCGTTCTCCTGTTGCTGCCCGTAGAAGGGCCTTCTGGGTGGCTAACACCCTACAACCGCGGTTGGTGGTCGATACGATGTTGCGATGGCCCAAGACCAGACTGGCTCAACCGAATCCCCTAAACCGCTGTCGGTGGGCGTGCTGACCGGCGGCGGCGATTGCCCCGGGCTCAACGCGGTGATCCGAGGGGTGGTCCGCAAAGCCGAAAAACACTACGGCGACCGGGTGGTTGGGTTTCTCGACGGCTGGAAAGGCGTGATCGAGAACGACTTTATGGAGCTCACGATCGACGCCTGCCGGGGAATCCTGCCCCGAGGCGGAACGATCCTCGGCACCACCCGGATCACGCCGTTCATGGTCGAAGACGGCATGGCCAAGGTCAAAGCCACGATGTCCGAGAACGACCTCGATGCCCTGATCGTTATCGGCGGGGAAGGCACGTTGTCGTGTGCGCTCGCCACCTACAACGAGGGGCTGCCGGTTGTCGGGGTACCCAAGACCATCGACAACGACATCGGCGGCACCGAGCGAACCTTCGGGTTCGATACGGCGGTCGCTATCGCAACCGAAGCAATCGACCGACTCCACACCACCGCGGAGTCTCACGACCGGGTGATGGTGTGCGAGGTGATGGGGCGCCACGTTGGTCACATCGCAACGTGGGCCGGAATCGCAGGCGGGGCGACGATGACCCTTATTCCCGAGCATCCCTTCGATGTGCAGATCGTGTGCGATGCCTTGGTGCGCCGTCACGAGAATGGGCGTTTTGCCTCGATCGTCGTGGTGGCCGAAGGGGCAACACCGGCGCCGGGCACCATCGATTTACCCAAACAAGAAGTCGACCGTTACGGTCACATCCGCCTCGGGGGCATCGGCCACATTTTGGCCGGTGAGATCGAGCAACGCACCGGTCTCGAAACCCGGGTGACAACCTTGGGCCATATCCAGCGGGGCGGTACGCCAACGCCGTTCGATCGAGTTCTCAGCACCCGGTTCGGCGTGGCGGCCATCGACGCGGTCCACACGGGCCACTTTGGACATATGGTCGCTTTGCGGTCGGCATCGATTACGCCCCAACCCTTGGTCGACTGTGTTTCGGAATTGAAATACGTGTCTGATGAGTTATACGACGTAGCGACCCAATTCTTCGCTTGATAAGAAAAGAAACAACTAGCGTGACTACTCCCACTTTCCCCCTGCTGCGTTCGACGCTTGCGGCCGGTCTTGCAGCAATCCTCTTCAGCCTCTTTGGGCTCATTGGCTTTGTCGCCACCCCCGCAGCGGCACAAAGTACCGGCGAACTCGTCGATGTTTCTGATGCGTTGCTCGAAGATGGCTGGTTTGTCGAGTTGGGTGCCGAGGCGACGGTCGACGAAATCGCTGGCGCCGCCAACCGGGCGGCCCGCGACGGTATCGGCACCGTCCTGCTGGCCAGCGAAATCGACGGAAACGCTGTCGACTTTGCCGACAATGTCTTGTCCGACGTGGCGGCGGCTGGCGGCCCAATCAGCTCGGTGCTCGTGATTACGCCGGGCCAGATCGGCATGTCGAGCGATTCGCTCAGCGACGCCGAGGTCGACCGGGCGCTGAATGCCTTCCGCGACGCACCGGACGCCGTTGCGGGTGTCGATGCCGTGACCGATTCGCTCGGCGGGGCGAGTGCCCCAGCCGATACCGGATCGGATTCCGGCACATCGGGTGGCTCGACATCCACCAGTTCGGAGCCCGCTGATATTCCCTGGGGCCCGATTGCGGGTGTCGGGGCACTCGGCGTGGTGGGTCTGGGCGGAGCGAGCCTGTACCAGCGACGCAAAGCCGAAAAGGCTGCCGAGCAGAATCTTGAAGTTGCCCGAGCCGAGATGCACGAACAGCTGAGTGCGATCGCCCAGATGGTGTTCGATCTGAACGACCGAGTAACCCTGAACGACGACGCCGACACCACGCTGCGATTCCAGGAAGCCAGCGTGAAGTACAACGACCTCAAGGACAAGGTCGACCTGATCGAGAACGGCCCCGACATGGCCGAGTTCAACGACGAGGTCGATCAGCTTCGGTGGCAACTCGACTGGGTTGAGGCAAAGCTCGATGGGCGTCCGTTGCCCGCCGAACCGGTGCCCAACGAGCCGCCCATCGTTCCCCAGACCTCCGATGCGACGAGCGAAAAAGTTCGAGCTCGCCGAGGTACGTGTTTCTTTGACCCCGATCACCGTCCAGGAACCGTGCCGGCCACCGTCGACACCGGTTCAGAGAGCCACGATGTGCTGATCTGTCGCGAGTGTTCGCGCCGCCTGGAAAACGGCGAGACCCCCGAGCCTCGAATTGTTCAGGTCGGCCGTCGCCAGATGCCTGCCGCCCGTGCCCCGCTCGGGTACGGCGGTATTGGACTGGCGCTTCCGGACTTGTTTCGGATCCTGACCCGCAACGTGGGTCGCCCGGTCGACGTCGACTGGCGCAGCTGGCCGGCGCCCCGCCAGCAACATCGGTTGCCCCGCCCCGATCGTCTTCCTCGCCGCCGAGCGCCCCGGCGCTCACGCGGCCGAGGGAACCAGAGCCGGGGGCGTGCGTCGGGTCAGCGCCGCCGATAGCCGGCCCTAGTTGTTGGGCGGATCCGTGTTCGTCGGAACCGGGTCGGGCGGAACCGTCGAGCCCGGAATGGTGACCGGCGGCCGTTGCGCCGGGTTGTAGCTCAGGAACTGCGCCCGCGAAAGGGTTCGACCCTGGCCGACGGTTTCGCTCTCGGAAAGCGACGGGACTTGAATCCCTTGTTCCTCAAACCGGGCGCGGTCGACCCGAGGCCCATCGCCCCCAAAGTCTTGGGTTGCGGTGAAAACCATCTGCGCCCACGGAATCGCAGCCAACTCACCTTCAATGGACGGAATGCGGGTGAGGTCGATCGCGATCCGGCGGGTCGCATAGTTCTCGACGTTGAGCAGCTGGATCGGCTCTTCGGCTGTGCCTTCACCAAGGAAGGACTTCAGGCCTTCCTCTTCCTCTTCTTCGGTTGGTTTGGCGGCCAGCAGCGCCCGCAGCGCGGCCTCGGGGGTGCGGCTTTCGGCGAGACGGGTCACCGGAACGAGGTCGATGACCTCGCCGATCTGGCGGTAGAAGTAGATCTCGACCGGAAAGCCGGGGACCGGGATCGAGGCAGGCGTGGTGGTCTCGGGGATCGGCTTGAGGCGGTCGGGTACGTCATCGAGTTCGATGGGCCGTACCGAGTTCTCGGTGGGGATCGCACATCCGGCGACGGCCACGCTCAACACGGTGGCGAAGACGATGAGTAGGCGGGCCATAGACGACAATCTAGATCCCCTCCTCGTCCCATGAGCCGTCAGCTTCGCCGTCGCTGACGGGTAGTTCGACCACAAAGCGAGCGCCGCTTAGGCCATCGGGTCGGTCCTCGACCCACACCCGGCCGTTGTGAAGTCGCACGTGTTCGTCGACCAGCGACAAGCCAAGACCAACGCCGGTGTCGATGCCTCGACTCCCGCCCGCGCTGCCTCGAGAGAACCGGTCGAAGATGACCTCGCGTTCGGCCAGCGGTACGCCGGGACCGGCGTCCTCGACGGCGATGGTGGCGGTATCGGCGGTGGCGAATACGTCGATCCGGGTTGCGCCGCCGCCGTACTTGCGAGCGTTTTCGATCAGGTTCGCCATGACCTGAGCCAAGCGACGTTTGTCGACATCGACGATCGCTTCCTCGGCCGTGGGGGCAATCGAGGTCGCAAGCTCCGATTCGGTGGAGCGGCGGGCCACCTGGCGGACGAACTCGCCAATGCCAACCGGTTCGAGTTCGAGCACCGCGTCGCCCGCATCGAAACGCGAGATCTCCAGCAGGTCCTGCACCAAGGTTTGGAACCGGGTGACGTCCGACGACAACAGTTCGACGGCGGTCGCGGCCCGGTCGGGCATCTGGTCGAGGTTGTTTTCGAGTACCTCAACCGATGCCGCGAGCGTCATAAGCGGCGACCGCAACTCGTGGCTCACCTCCGACGCAAAACGGGCGTCACGATCGATCCGGGTTTCGAGGGCGCCGGCCATGTCGTTAAAGGAGTTGGCTAGCGACGTCAGTTCGGGCGCGACCTGAAGGTCGAGCCGCGTATCGAGTCGGCCGCCAGCGATCGCCACCGCGGCGTCGGAAACCTCGTTGAGCGGTTCGAGCATCCGGCGACTTGCGTACTTGCCCAGCAGCGCGGCGAGCAAGGTCGATGTCAGGGCTGCGCCGATCAACACGAGCTGGAGGGACCGAAGGTTGCTTTCGGTTTCGGCGAGCGATGCGGCCTCGAAGTAGTCCGCGTTGTCTTCGGGTAGCGGAATGCCATGAATCAAGGTGAGCTGATCGTTTAGCGCGATCCGGATGCGACCCGGTTGCCCGCTCGCCACCAATGTGAGTAGCTCGACGGGAACGTCTTCCTGGGTGAACGCACCCGAACCGTCGCCCTGCCAAACCCCGTTGAGCTGTACGAGCGGCCGAGACGAACTCGACTGCAGGGCGCTCAAGATGTCGTCGACGCCTTCGGCCTCGGTGTCGTCGGTGATCTGGCTCTGGGCGAGCTGTGCGTTACCGAGCGCCAGGCTCAGCGCCGCGTTCTCGCGCTGGCGCAACAGAACCTCTCGGGTCAGCGTTTGGGTCGCAAAGGCCAAAAATGTGGAGAGCAGCAAACCGCCGAGCGCAAACGCCAGACTGATCCGAGTGCCGAGACCCGGTGTCTTGAGCGGAAACATTTAGACCTGGAGCTTGTAGCCCAGCCCCCGGACAGTAACCACATGTTGTGGCTGGGCTGCATCAGATTCGATCTTGGTACGCAGCCGACGGATATGAACATCGACGAGGCGTCCGTCGCCGAAGTAGCCGTAGCCCCAGACCCGCTCCAGCAGGACTTCTCGGGAGAAGACCCGCCCGGGTGTGGTGGCCAACTCGACGAGCAAACGGAACTCGGTCTTGGTGAGGTGGACTTCTTCACCCGCCTTACGGACCACGCCCTCGTCGGGAATGATCTCAAGATCGCCAAAGGCCAAATGGCTCGCTGCCGGGTCGCTGGTTCGAACCCGGCGAAGCAAGGCTCGGATGCGGGCCGACAATTCTTTCGGAGCGAACGGCTTGGTGAGGTAGTCGTCGGCTCCCGCCTCGAGTCCGGCGACCACATCGTGGGTATCGGCGCGGGCGGTGACCATAATGATCGGTACATCGCTGGTGCGCCGTACCGAACGGCAGACTTCGAACCCGTCGATACCCGGCAACATGATGTCGATCAACACGACATCGGCGGGTTCTTGGGTAAAGAGTTGCAGGGCGTCTTCGCCGTTGCTGGCCTCGGCGACTTCCCACCCTTCGTCTTCGAGCGCGAGCTTGACCGCGGTTCGGATACGTTCGTCGTCCTCAACGGTCAGAATGCGGGTGCCCACTTGGCCCATGTTGCCACTTCACGCCTCTGGTTGAAAGCACCCCCGCCATTTCGTGGCCGGTCGATGCCCCTCGGTGGCTACGGCGCTGCCAGACCGTTCGACGATTCCACTAGACGCACGAGGTCGTCGTGAACGCCGGCGGCCGAACAAACCGACGTGCCAGGCGTGTCGGGGCGACCGTTGAGGTCGGTGACCCGCCCGCCGGCTTCGGTCAGTATGAGCCAACCAGCTGCGACGTCCCAGATCGAGAGGCCCTCTTCGTAATGAGCGTCGAGCCGCCCGCACGCCACCATGGCGATATCGAGCGCTGCGCCACCGATCCGACGAATATCTCGCACCGCCGGCAGGATCGTTTGCAGCGCAGCGACCTGCCGGAGCCGAGTTTCGGGCCGGGGGTTAAAGCCGGTGCCGACCAAAGCGGTGGCCAGATCGGCTTTCGACGACGCGATAATCGGCGATCCGTTCAGCGTTGCTCCGCCCCCGAGGGTTGCGGCAAAAACGTCGCCTCGTACCGGGTCGGCTACCACCGCGGCAACGGTGGTTTGGTCGATCTGGGCGGCGATCGACACGCTGTACCCGGCAAGGTCGTAGAAGTAGTTGGTGGTGCCGTCGATGGGGTCGATGATCCAGCGGACGCCCGACGAGCCCTCGACCGACGATCCTTCTTCTCCCAGAATCGAGTCGTTTGGGCGGGCGCCGAGCAGTTCGGCCACGATGGTTTCTTCGCTCCACGAGTCGAGTTCGGTCACCAGATCGCTCGTGTTGAGCTTTGCTTCCACCGAGATCGCGGTCCCGGCGTCACGGCGCTGTTGTTGGGCGTCCAACAGGCGGGGCGTGACCTTGGCAGCCACATCGAGCGCCAGCGCCAAAATATCGTCGGGGCTCGGGCTGTCGGGGTTCGTCCCAGTGGTCATCGGCGCTAGCGATCGGGGGAGTCGGTCGACTGGCGGCTGAGCTCTTTGGTGAGTTCTTGGGCGTTCCACTCCGCCATGGCCCGCAGCGTGAGGACCGCAACCACCGCAACACCGATGGCGGTCAGAATCGCGGCCGTCGATCCAATCAACGTAGCGAACCACGGGCAGTCGTCGGTGCACTGGACCTGCGTCACCGAGTAGCCGATCAGCCCACCGCATACGCCAGCGATGATTATCGCCGCGATCGCGAGGGCGCGAGCCAAAAGGGGTGGTGCAGCGCTTGGGATCGCTGGGCTTTGCGGGGCGGACGAGTCGGCCATTGCCTGTGATGCTACAACCGTCGGGCGGGCGGACCCTGTTCGGACGGGTGTGGCGAACGGCGAATCGGTTCTGGGCTGCTACCGGCAGCCAAATGTGTGAAAACCTGGTGCTGTAGTTGCGGGGCGACGTGCCGATAGAACGTTATTGGCTGCGCCGGTTTTGGCGTGGCCACACCGTTCAGCCGCTCAAACCCCTCAGCAAGTACTCTCTAGGAATCCGTGCGTACCCTCCTCATTCTCCCGACCTATAACGAGGCAGAGAACATCGAGTTGGTCCTGCGCGCCGTGCGAAATGCGCTGCCCGACGCCTCGATCTTGTTGATCGACGACGGCAGCCCGGACGGCACCGCGGAAATCGCCGAACGACTGGGCGAAGAACTCGACCAGATCAAGGTGTTGCGTCGGTCCGGAAAACAGGGCCTAGGTAGCGCGTATCGCTTGGGATTTCGACTGGGGATCGAACAGGGCTACGACATTCTGGTCGAGATGGATTCCGACATGTCGCACGACCCGAACGCTCTGCCGGTCATCGTCGCCGGGGTAAAGAAAGGCGCCGCCCTGACCATCGGTAGCCGCTACGTGTCGGGCGGGTCGATCCCGTCGTGGTCGTTGTATCGACGCAAGCTGTCGCTGTGGGGGAACCTTTATGCGAAGAAGCTGCTGAACCTGCCTTCGGTCGACGGCACATCAGGGTTCCGGGCATACCGCGCCGCGGTGGTCGACGAGATGGACCTGACTCGGGTCCGGGCCGACGGTTACGCCTTTCAGATCGAGATGGCCTACCGAGTGCACATGCTCGGCGGCCGAGTCACCGAGGTGCCGATTTCGTTCCGCGACCGCGAACGGGGCGAATCAAAGATGTCGTCGACGATCGTGGTCGAGGCGCTCGGACTCGTCACCTGGTGGGGGGTGCGCGACCGGCTTGCGAAGCGCAAACCCAAAGCACCGATCGAGTTCGTGCCCGGCACCACCGAAATCGCCTCGGCCTCGGCGAGCGAACGCACGGCCTAACCGGTCAATCCAGCCAAAAACGTGCCGATAGGCACCGATGAAAGAATCACCCTCGGCGGCGGCACTTCTGGTTCCGCCCATGCGACTCGGCCGGATGCTCCGCGAGCAACGCCAAGAATCGGGCCAGACCTTGATGGAGCTGGCCGATCAAGCCGGGAATCTGCCCGTGGCGCTGCTCGAAGATGCCGAGGCGGGCCGAGCGTCGCTCGACGAGGCCACCCTCCAACAAATCTCTGCTCTTTATGACCTGCCGGTAAGCGAACTGGCCCCGCAACGCGCCGAGCTCATCATCGATCTCGACGAAGGTGTGCTGTCGATCAACGACAAATCGATGCAGACCTTTGGCACGAGCACCGACCAGGTACTCACCCGCTATCTGGCGCTGGTCTACTCGCTTCGCGATCTTCCGGCCGGCGCCGAGGTGCCGCTCCGAAACCTCGATGTCGGTGTTCTGGCCCATGCGCTCGAAGCCGAGCGGATTGCGGTCGCCAATCGCCTTGGCGAGTTGATGACCCACGACGGCGATCAGGTCGATGACCTTCGTGGTTCGCTGCGCCGCAAACTTGTGGTGCCGGTTGCCGGAATTCTCGTCGGGGTTACCGCAATCGGTGGTTTGGTGTTGGTAAAGGCCCAACCGGTGGCCACGGTCAACGACGACATCCCGGTCGAAATCGGCGATGCGGTGATGATCGCCGAACCAGGTGCCGACCAAACCGAGCGCTAACCCCTCGCCCGCCGAACCACCGTCGACGTGGGCGCTTTCCAAAACCGGTCAAGGTCGGCCAGACTGGGCGCGTGAAGCAGTGGTCGGTAGCGAGCTCAATCATTGAGGACCCTTCCCAGGACGCGCCGACCTTTTTGTTGGTCGCCAACAGACGCCGGAACGACTCGATCGATTGGTCGCCCGCCGGGGGAGTAGTCGACCCGGGCGAAACGCCGCTGGTGGCGCTCACCCGCGAGGTGGTTGAGGAGACCGGGCTCACCGTGTCGGGCTGGGATCCGCCGGCGTACCAGGTCGACGTGGTGTTTCTCGATCTCGACATGCACCTGACCGTGGTTACCCACCGCGCCACCGGGTGGTCGGGCAGCATCGTTATCGACGACCCCGATGGCATTGTCCAGCAGGTTGAGTGGTGCGACTACGGTCGGTGCGCCGAACTCCTCGACGACGCTCCACAGTGGGTTCGGGAGCCGTTTCTGGGTGCCATTGGGACCAACATCGACCCGAATGCCGGTTGGTCCTATGAGGTACGTGGCGAGCGACTCGCCACGGCCGAGGTGGTGCGCACCGCGTCGCCCGACGCGTGAACCCCCGCCCTGCGCCGTCGATACTCCACGTCGACATGGACGCCTTCTTCGTTTCGGTCGAATTGCTCGAGCGGCCCGACCTGGTTGGGAAGCCGGTCATCGTTGGCGGCTCTGGTAACCGTGGCGTGGTGGCGGCCGCGTCGTACGCCGCACGCGCCTTTGGAGTGCACTCGGCAATGCCATCGGTGCGGGCGCGCCGGCTGTGCCCTCAAGCCGTGTTCCTGCCCGGTAATCACCAGCTCTATAGCGAGGTGTCGGCGCGGGTGATGGCGCTGTTCGCCCGGTACACCCCCGAGGTCGAACCACTCTCGCTCGACGAAGCCTTCCTCGACGTCACCGGAGCGATGCGGCGGCTCGGGACACCCGAATCGATCGCCCATCAGATTCGAAACGAAGTGTTCGCCCAGGAACGGCTGCACTGTTCGGTCGGGGCCGCCACCACAAAGTTCTTGGCCAAGCTTGGGTCTCAGGCCGCCAAACCCAAGATCACCCCGACCGGGCCAGGACCCGGATTTGAGGTGTTGGTTATCGAGCCCGGCACCGAGTTGGCGTTCCTGCATCCGCTCCCCGCGAAAGCGCTGTGGGGAGTCGGCAAGGTCACCCTCGAGAAGCTGCAACGGATCGGGGTCGAGACGGTTGGCGATTTGGCCGCCTTGCCGGTCGAGACGGTGATCGGCGCCGTAGGTAAGGCCCACGGTCGCCACCTGTACGACCTGGCTCACGCTCGCGATCCTCGCCAGGTCGAAGCCAATCTGGCCACCAAGTCGGTGAGCCACGAAGAAACCTTCGCCGAAGATCTCTTCGAGCGGCAACGGCTCGACCGAGAATTGGTTCGGATGGCTGACTCGGTGGGCAACCGGTTACGCAAAAGCGAAATCGCCGGCCGAACGGTGACGATAAAGGTTCGCTTCGGCGACTTCACCACCCTGACCCGCTCGGCGACCCAATCGGGGCCCGTCGACTCGGGCGCCGAGATTGCCCGGGTCGCCAAGACCCTGCTCGACCAGATCGACCCGGCGCCGGGTGTTCGGCTCCTCGGGGTGGGCGTCACCGGGCTCACCGAGGACACGAGCCGGCAACTCACCCTCGACCTCGATGGCGGGTCCGCAACCAGCGAACGACCTCGCGAAGTCGACGCGGCGATCGACGATATTCGGCGCAAGTTTGGCGACGGCTCCATTGGCCCAGCGGTATTGGTCGACGGCGACGGCCTGCGGGTAAAGCGCAAAGGCGACCAGCAATGGGGACCCGATCAGTAGTTCGGTTGGGTGCCCCAAAGACCAAACGTTGCACTTTTGTCGGTGAATCGCGTTGGATTAGGTACTGCGGTGTGCGACACTTACTGGGGCGTGTGCCACCCTTGGTACAGCCAACACGTAGGAACCACGCAGGAACCTCGTAGGAAGAAGGAGTTTGGAGGTCGAGTGCCGCTTTCGGAGGACGAACAAAGAATCCTGAGCGAAATAGAGCAACAGCTCTATGAATCCGACCCTGCTCTGGCGCGTGAGGTCGGATCGACCACCGTGTACACCGACGCCTTCCGCAACCTCAAGTGGGCGGCCATCGCCTTCGGCGTTGGTGCGGTGTTTATGGTGCTGACCCTTCAGGTGCACTTCCTAGTGGCTTTCGGTGGCTTCTTGATGATGCTGGCCTCCGCGTTCTTGTTCGAACGGAACCTGCGACTCCTCGGCAAGGTTGGCATCGAGCAGATGACCAACGGTGTCGGCGGGTCAGGAGTTCGTGAATACTTCGGCGCGGCCGGCGACCGAGTCCGCGACAAGCTGCGTCGTGACTTCGAGGGCGAGAACCCCACCGAACAAGGTTCGGATAACTCCGACGACTAAGCGCCGAACGCCCGCGAGTAGCTCCTAACCGTCGATCGACGACGACTCAGGCAACAGCGACCGTAGATCGAGCGCGTGCTTTGAGCGGTCGATCCACGTGAGCTCGTTGTCGAGTTGCTGAGCGATCTGGGCAGCCGCCCCTTTGGCCGCCGCGACGTCGGCATCGCTGGGCGACTTTGCCGAGAATCGGGCGCTGGTGACCCTGTTTGCCAGGGTGGTCATCGATTCTCGTACATCGCGAACTGCGAGCGCGACCCGTTCGCTGTACTCGGTTGGGGTTTCGGCCGCCATGGGCGGGATGCCCGACATCGTGAGTGTGTCCTGGGCGAGCAGCCATGCTTCGGCGATCTGGCGACGGTTCTCGTCCTGATGCACGGCCAGTAGCTTCGACCGTTTCCGCTTTTTGGCGGTCAGTATCGAACCGATGATCAGGGCGGCGAGTCCAAAGAAGCCGAGTAGCCCAAACAAAACTTGGGGCGGTACATAAAAGCCCCGACCCGATTCGCCAGAGGCGACCGGTACCGGATCGGCCGCTTGGCCCGGCTCCCGATCGGCGGGGGTTTGCTGATCGTCGGGCACCGTGGGTTCGGGGGCCGGTGCAACGGTGGTTGAGGGGGTCGTGGTTGGTGTTTCGGCGGGGTTCTCGACGGTGGGTTCGCTGGTCCGGCCGGTGTAGACCTCGTCGCCGTCGGCACCTCGGCCGGGCGTCGGCTCGAACCGAAGCCAACCAATGTCTTCGAAGAACACTTCGGGCCAGGCGTGCGCGTCGTCGCCCTTGACCCGGTAGAGGTCCTCTTCGGGGCTGTAGTCGCCTCCGGTGAACCCCACCGACACTCGAGTCGGCAGGCCAAGCGACCGGGCTAGCGCAGCGTATGCGGTGGAGAACTGTTCGCAGTAGCCGACCCGGGCAGTGAGGAAGTCGTCGATGCGGGTGATGTCGTGGCCGTTGGCGACGTTGATGTCGTACCGGAACTGATCGCGGAAGAAGTCCTGCAGCAGCAGCGCTTGTTCGTACGGCGACGTGGCCGCAGCCGTGACCTCACGAGCGATCTGCTGGGCGTTCTCGCTGAAATCATCCGGTAGGTCGAGGAAGACATCGTCGACATCTTCGGGCACTTGGGCGTTGCGGATGGTGTTGATGTCGGGCGGGATGATGCCCGAGGTCACCGTGTACTTCATGCCGGGTTCGACCGAGCGGTCTTCTTTGAGGATGAGCGAACTGATGTCGGCGTTCCAGTTGATCGGGAAGTCTTCGCCGGCCGCCGTCTTGGGTTCGTGGGCGGCGGGGAGCCACTCGCCGGCCAGACCAGCGATGGTGAACTCTTGGTCAAGGTCGACCGAGCCGACCCGAGGCGACCGGGATTCGAGTTCGCCGTCGACCTCGGAGAACGATTGGTTGGCGGTGAACTGGCGGCCGTCGAACACCGGAAGCGAGGTCAGTTTCCAGTAGGTGCGTTGGTCGGCTCGCACGGTGAACACCACCGTGTTTGGCAGGTCGACGAGTTGAGACTGGATGCCGACGAGCGGGTTGACCGCCACTCGGGTGCCTGGCCCGTCGCCGACCTTTTCGAGATCGATGACCGGTTCTTCTCCCGCTCCGGGAAGACGAGGGCCGGCGACCATGCCAAAGATCAACGACATCGCGGCGAGCGCTGAACCGGCGGTGAGCAGGGCTTGGGTTCCGCGTTTGGGTGTGCCGCCGAGCCAACTGGTGCCCGAACGCTCGGCGACCCACGCTCGATGGGTGACGATGAATGCCAAGGCGGCGCCGGCGAACAACGCGGTCGACATGAGGCGCCGTTGCTCGGCGGCAAACAGCGACACAAAGATGAAGATCACCGCTGGGGGAAGCAGGGCCTCAAACCCCGAACGCATCCGAAAGGCCGCCCAGTCGGCGAGAAACATGACCAACCAGAGGCCGACGGCCGACGCGATCACAAACCCGGTCAGCGGCTCGACCGGAGCGCTCACGTTGCCAAAGAGTTCCCACGCCTCGACCAAGTCAGTACGCACCTGATCGCGGGTGTCGGAGGTCGGTAGGCCAAAGCGGGTGGTCGACCGGTAGTGCAAGAGGCTTTGACTCAACAGCAGTCCGGCGGTCGACATGAGCGCCGAGACACCGATCGAAACGCCGAGGCGGCGACCGAGCACGGCGAGCGCGTGCGAAGCGAGGGCCGAGATGAGCAGCGGCCGGGTGTAGGCCCCGTCCTCAAAGACCCGCCCAAAACCAAAGACCAAGGTGAGCCCGATGACGGTGATCAGAATTTCGGCGACGAGCCCGGGAATCGACCCGATGCCAGGTCGTTGCCGGGACGATGCCTGGGGCGTCGGCGGGGCGTGCTGCGGGGAGACGGGTGGGGTCTTGGTCGCGGTCACCTAGACCCCCATCCGGCTGCGGCGTGACGTGGTCATCGAGGCATTCCACACGCTCGGGAAGGGCGTATCGGCGCTCACGATGATGCGTCGGGGCGCAGGTTGCAGGTCGAGCGGGGTGGCGAGCGGATCGGTCGCCGTTTGATCGATAAGCACCGTGGTGAGGCTGGCGAACGGTGCGGCGAGGGTGCGTAGTCCTTTGCCGTCCGCCACGTCCGGGTCGGCAGAAATCAAGATCAGTCCGCCGCCAGCATCGGTCGAGGCGGCCCGTTGCAGCCCGCCGAGCGGACTGGTGTCGTCGGCATGGCCGAGCACGGCAAGAAACGCCAGGATGCCTTCGACCTCGGAATTGCTGGAGATAAAGCGGCCGGAGTGATCGTTGACCGCCACGACCCGCACGAGGTCCTGCTGTCGTTGGGCGGCGATTGCCACACTGCCGGCGATGGTCACCGCAAGGTCCAAGGTGGCCTCGCTCATCGAGTTACGCCGGTTGTCGATGAGCACGGTGACCCGGCCGATCGAGGGCTGCTCGTCTTGGCGCACCATCAGTTCGTCGAAGCGAGCGGTGGAAGGCCAGTGAACCCGACGGAGTTCGTCGCCTTGATCGAAACGGCGCAGCGCATGGAAGTCTTCGCCGCTGCGGCCGAGCGAACTGTGGCGAGCGGCGCTGGCGTAGGGGTCGATGCTGTCGTTCTGGGGCAGCGGTTTCACCGCATGAACCAGCGGATAGACGATGAGCTCGGACATGCCGGCGGCCACCAAACGGGTTCGGCTCAGCCCGAGCGGATCGGTGATCTCGACATCGAGTGGCCCGACCTGAACCACGCCGCGCTTGGCGGTGGGGAGACGGTATGCGGCCCGAGCGGTTGCGTCGGCCCGCAGTGGTGCGACATTGAGGCGGGCGCCATGGGTGCCCGACACGCTGTCGTGCACGGTGAGAACCGGGCTCTTGCGAGTACCTCGGTTCGTGAGCGACAGATCGACCCGACTCGACGTTCCGGCGTGCACCTTGGGCGGCTGAATCCGACGCCGAACTTCGAGGCGAAGTCGTTGCCCGAGAACGTAGATGACCGCCGCAGTGACAACCGCCAGAACGATCACCCCCGAAACGAATAATTCGATCGTTCCAAGAATGCGGCCCGCGGCGACAAGAAGCATGCCGATGATCAAGAGGCCCCAGCCGGACCGAGTCGGCATACGAAGGTCCTAGGTGACGAGACCCGGGCTCGTCGGAACGGGCAGTCCAGCGAGGATCTCGCCGAGAACCTGCGTGGTGGTTACCCCTTGAAGTTGGGCCTCGGGCGACAGAACCAGGCGGTGGGCCAAGGTTGGTTGCGCAAGGTTCTTCAGATCGTCGGGGATGACGTGGTCGCGATGCGCGGCGGCCGCCGCAGTTCGGGTGACCCGTTGCAGAGCCAGCACCGCTCGGGGCGACATGCCGACGGCCAGCGATGGGTGTTGACGGGTCGCGGTGGCCAGGTCGACCATGTAGTTGCGAAGCGAGGGCGCCACATGCACCGAGCTGACCGCTTTGCTCATGCCCCGAATGTTGTCGGTGGTGACGACGGCTTTGAGTTGGGCGGTGGGATCGTCGCCGTCGAGGGTCGTCAAGATGTCGAGTTCGGCTGCCCGGTCCGGGTAACCGACCGATACCCGCATGAGGAACCGGTCGAGCTGGGCTTCGGGCAACACGTAGGTGCCTTCGTGCTCGATCGGGTTCTGGGTGGCGATGACCATAAAGGGACTCGCCAGCTGGTGGGTTGAGCCGTCGACCGTTACCTGGCGCTCGGCCATCGACTCGAGCAGCGATGACTGGGTCTTGGGTGATGCCCGGTTGATCTCGTCGCCGAGCACGATGTTGTTGAAGACCGGACCCGGTCGGAAGTCAAAGTCGCCGGTGTTGCGGTTCCAGACCGATATACCGGTGACGTCGCCGGGGAGCAGGTCGGGAGTGAACTGGATTCGCCCGAGCGAGGAATCGACCGAGGCGGCGAGCGCCTTGGCGATACTGGTCTTGCCGACCCCTGGTGCATCCTCGATGAGCAGGTGACCTTCGGCGATCAGGCAGAGCACGGTGAGCCGGATGACCTCGTCTTTGCCGCGGATCGCGTACCGCATGTTGTTGCAGATCGAGTCGAACAGTTCGGCGAATGTCTCGGGTCGAGAAGTGCCGGCTGATCGGGCAGGCGTCTGCTGAGCTTGTTGTGGTGAATTCGGCTGAGGGGCTGAATTCGACTGTGACATGGTCACGCGGTGTGCACCTGCATTTCTGGGCCAACTACTCGTACTCTCTCAACAGTAGGTGAAGGTTGAGGTAAAGAGGAGAGACGAGCGGGGTGGCTTCTGTGGTTGGTGGGGACTTTGGTGAGACAGTGGTGAGGTAGTGGTGAGGTAGTGGTGAGACAGTGGTGAGGTTCGGGTGGGGATTCCGGGGTGGATCGGGAAAACGCTTGAACTGCTAGGTTTCCATCGGTGGATGACGCCCTCGCAGTAGATATCGGTGGCACCAAACTCGCCGTTGGGCGGGTGACCAAAGATGGTGCATTGGTCGACCGGTGGCAGTGCCCCACGCCAAAGACGTCTGACGCCGACCAATTGTTCAGTGCTCTATCCGGCCTGATCGACCAGGCCATGGCGACCGGACCGTTCGCCATCTGTGGGGTCGGGTCGGGTGGCCCGATGACCCCGGGCGGCGAGACGGTGTCGCCGCTCAATATCGCTGCTTGGCGAGACTTTCCCCTTCGTCGTCGCCTCGAAGACCACACCGGGTT
>CALHTF010000044.1 GCA_938038815.1 uncultured Acidimicrobiales bacterium
ACCCCGGGCGTACAGCCGCCGATTGAGAAGTCGGGGCCCACGTTCGGGTACCTGAAGCGCGGCCGGAGCAGTGTGCGGTCCGAGGAAATCAACGGCGACTGGTAAGCGTCGTTGAAAAGCATGTTCGGATCGCCTTGTTGACTGTCCCAATCGGTGCACCAAACACCCGACGCAATATCGAGGCCGATGAAGAAGGAGCTCGAGGGGTCGGTGGTCGAGTACAGGGCGGCGACATCGGCGTCCGAGGCGTTGAGCAATCGGGTGACCGCTTCGGTGAATCCGCCGACCCCGCCGAGCCGATTGATCGTTATCGTACGTTTCGCGCCAAGAGCGTCGAGTGGAATGACCCGAAGTGGATCGGCCCAACCACCAACCGACAGCACACCGCTCGACAACGGTTGGGCTGGGGAGAAGCCGGGTTCGGCCGGAGACGATGCAAGCACCTCGAGCCATGTCGCCGGCCCGAGTGGCACGAATTGATCGGCGATGAGGTCGTCGTACTTGCGGTCAAGGGTCCGGTCGATTCGGGTGAGTTCTCGGTCTTGGCCCCAGTAACCAACACCGACATCGGAGAAGTCGGGCACAAAGGGGATCGGCTCGGCCGCTAGCCATGCATCTCGGGCGACTTGCCACTGCGCGATGGCGTCACCGGTAAGCACGCCGGTTACGCCAAAGCTGGGGAGATAGGTACCCACCGGGTCGTTTGCCCGGTTTGGGCCACCCTCGGATGCGAATCGTTCCCGATAGCTGTTGAAGAGGGCGGCGAACTGGTCGCCACACGTTCCGCCGCTACCGGCAAGGGCTGCAGTCTGTTCCCACGTCAGGCCCACACTTTGGTTGGCACAAGCATCCAACCAGGCAGCCGTCGCTTCGCGATCAGCAGGGCCGTACCCGGCGTAGAACGATCCGTAGCTGCCGATCAACAACCCAAACTGGTCGAAGTCGATGACCGAGGTTCGTAAGAACACCGCCGGGTCATCGACGATGAATTGCAGCCCTTTTTCGAGGCCATCGATTATGTCGGTGACATGGAAGACCGGGTCGGGCGAGTTCAGAAGCAGCTCGATGAGCCCTGGGTTGATCAGCGGGCCAAGGTCACGCAGTAGGCGCACTAAGGCATCGACTCCCTGCTGCGGGTCGGGGCCATTCAACAACCCCTCGATTCCCTCGGCCTGGATCTGTTCGACGAGCGTGGCAACGGTCGCGGCGTCCTCGAAGAGTCCGGTGTCTACTAACCCAATAACCGACTTCAGCAACAGCGCGGTCCGAAGATCGCGGTCGACGTCGGAGCATTTGCGCCCATCGCACGCGTGAACATCGGGGTTCGCCCACATGCTCTCGACCAAGAATGCAGTAATGCTGCCCGAGCTTCCACCGGCGATGCACGTGATAGCGCCGTATTCCTCAACGTGGCGAGCAAGCGCTCCGTAGTGCGCGAACAGGTTCTGCCCGTTCCCACGAACTCCCGCACATGTCGACGACTGGGCGTTTGGTCGCTTCGGCACCTTCACCGACTTGTCGTTCTTGTCAGCCTTGTCCTTTTTGGGGTTACCCGCCTCTGCCGACTTGCCCGGCGGCGCCTTGTGGTTCGGCGTTGCCACCGCGGGCGACGCCGATGCAATCAGCCCAGCAAGGGTCAAAAAGACAACAAAAACAGTACGAATCCGCACAAGGCCCCCAAATAGTCCGACGGCCAACAATAACGGACGCCATGCCAACTAGCCATTGAAGGGTTACCCCCTCAGACGTCTTTGCCGGCGTTGAAGACGTCGCGGAGGTCTTCTAGGCCGCCGGGTAGTTCGATTGGCGGGTCGGGCAGTTGCTCGACGCCTCGGGCGGCGAGGATCTGCTGCATGACTTCGGGTTCGTCGCTCCACGAACGCGGGTCGCCCATCATCACCTCGTACAACTCGACCCCTTCGGGTCCGGCCACAAAAGGACCAAACGCCGCGCCGTAGGGAAGCTCGATGTGTGAACCCACACCGCACAACTCCTCGCCGCAGCTGAACTCGCCCTTCAGCACCGTGAGCGTGTGCGGGCTGTGGTGGCCGTGGCGGCGCACGATCATGCCCGGGTCCCACTTGGCGAACAGCGCGAGGTACAGCGGCTCGACCGAGAAGGCAACCCAACGTTCCCACACACTCGACTCGGTGCCATCGGCGTTGCGCTGGCTCCGCACCGCAATCCATGGCACGTCGTTGTCGCCGCCGGGGTGGATAACCTTGTGCTCCATGCCTTCGATCCGTGGCACTGGGTTGCTCATGATTGGTGCTCCTCGTAGTCGGCATCGAGCGCACCCAGCAAGGTGGTTATCGATGCATCGATTGCTGAAAGTTCGGCCGAGTTCAGGCGCTTGAACACTCGCTTGCGCGTGTCGCCGTAGGAGGCGAGGGCCTTGTCGGTGAAGCTAATGCCTTCGGTGGTGAGCGAAACAAGTACCTTGCGTCGATCGGTCGGGTCGGCGGAACGTTCGACCCAGCCGGCTTGTTCGACCCGGTCGAGGGCTTGGCTGATCGACCCCATCGGCCGCAACACGTACGCCGCGATCTGGCTCACCGGAAGCTGATGCGGTGCAGGCTCTTTTCGCAGCGTGGCGAGAATCACGAAGTCGCGAAACGAGATGTCGAGATCCTCTACCGCTTCGTTCTGCAACAACCCGAGATGGATCACTACCCGTTGCAGGCGGCTGAACAGGGCCTCGGGGTCGTCGTTCTCGAGCAGGTACGACGGGATCTGCAGCGGCGCATCGTCGGGGAAGCTGGCCGGGAAATCAGTCACGTTGTCACCTTCACCATATGAATACAGATATTGACACCGAAAGTATTCTATGTCGAGACTATCTAGGCCGAGAGTATTCTTAGCCGGCAAAAAACCATTCTGTTTGCAGTTGGTCGTCCCAGGGCCGACGAACTGCAAAAATTTTCGGGGAAGTTTCGGGGGAACGAACCATGAGCGGCCAATCCAACAGCGCCGAACCAGCGGTGAAGTACCACCAACTGGCCAGTCTGGACTGGGAAGATCCAAAGAACGCACCACCTGAACTGGCCGAACTGGCCAAGAAGGCAGCCGGAACGGGCGCTCGCCGGGCCCCGATCCCGTGCGACTCGATCGACCTGTACAGCCAGATCTCCGAACTGCCCGCTGGTTATGAGATCCCGCCCCACAGCCACAGCGCCCACGAGCTGATGGTGGTGCTCGCCGGCAGCTGCACGGTCATGGGCGGACCCGAACTTACCGCCGGCGACCTGACCGAAATCCCTGCCGGATCCGAATACGGCTTTGTGGCCGGCGACGAAGGCATCCGCTTTCTCGTCGTTCGCCCCGAAGCCTCGACCATCGCAATCTCTGACCCAACCGAGGAGTCTTCATCATGAGAAATGGCTACAAAGTTTTCGACGCTGATTCACACGTCATCTACCCGGCCGACCTGTGGCCCAAGTACCTCGACCCGAAGTTCCGCGACCGCATTACGCGCAAAAGTCCGGCCGGGCTCGACACCTACAACCCGGTGGTGGTCGATGGCCGATGGTCTCAACACGACACCAGCCTCTATGGCCAGTTCCAAAAGGCGATCGGCTGGACCGCCGAAGACATGGTCGAGCAATACGGCGACATCGTGATGGAAGGGTTCACCGGCGACCGGGTGGCCGATGCGTATGCGGTCGATGGTATCGACGTGGCCGTGATCTACGGACCCGAATACGACATGTGGCTCGAGGGGATCGACCCCGAACTCCAAGCCGCCATGGTGCGCGCCTACAACCGGTGGGGTGCCGAGATGCGCGAGACCTCGGGCGGCCGGGTGCTCACCAGTTCGCCCGTGCCGCTCAACGACATCAGTCGGGCGATCGACGAGATCCAGTACGCCCACGACGAACTCGGCATTCGGGCGTTCTGGTCGCGGCCGAACTACATGAACCACCGCAACCTCGGCGACAAGTACTACGACCCGATGTACGAGCTGCTCCAAGACCTCGACTGCGCGTTCGCCACCCATGAGTTCATGGGCCTGCGAGGCCAGACCGAAGGCGCCGACCGGTTCTTCACCTTCACCGAATGGCACACCACCGTGCATGTTCACGAAGCGATGAACGCAAGCCTGTCGATGATCACCCAAGGGGTATTCGAGCGGTTCCCGAAGCTGCGGGTGGCCTACATGGAAGCCGGTTGCGGCTGGTTGCCGTCGTGGCTCCACCGGATCGACGAGCACCTCGAAATGGCGGGCGCCAACGAGTGCCCCGACCTCACGATGACCGCCACGGAGTACTTCAAACGCAACTGTTGGATCACCACCGAGTGCGAAGACCCCTTTGTGGCCGACGTGATCCGCTGGCTGGGCGACGACAAGATCCTGTGGGAGAGCGACTTCCCGCACCCCGACTCGAAATACCCCCACACCACCAACGAGTTCATGAACTTGCTCCCCGACCAAATCACCATGGAGAGCAAGGCGAAGATCCTGTGGGATAACGCCCTCGACTTCTACCGGTTCCCCGAGGGTTACCTGCCCGAGGAGTTCCACGAGGCCACCGACATTCCGCTCGTCGGCTCGAAGTAGTTCACGGGTGACCGAGTTGCGTCGGGTTCGAGAAGCGGTCGATTACGACAAGCTCGAACAGCTCTACCCTCCCGCGCCCGAGTACTTCGAGGGTGCCTGGCTCGACGACCCGGCGACCATCGAGGCCAAGCAACTCGAACGACTGAAGGCTCGGGCCACCGAGGCGGCGAAGGTTCCGTTCTTCGCCAACCGCTGGAGCGAGGCCGGGTTCGACCCCGACGCCATCAAAACGCTCGCCGACCTCACCAATGCGCCGACCTACACCGTCGACGACATCCGAGCGAGCATCGAGGCCAACCCGCCCTTTGGCGATTACCAGGGTGTATCGGTCGACGACGCCGCCACCCAACCAATGCGGCTGTTTACCTCGGGCGGCACCACCGGCCGGTCGCGGCCCACCCTCTACACGGCCTGGGATCGCGAAGTCGGGGCACTGCTCACCGCCCGCGCCCTGTACTTGCAGGGCATCCGGCCCGGCGATGTGGTGATCAACGCCTGGGCGTACTCGACCCACAACGGCGCCCACATCATGGACGAAGCCGTGTACAAGTGGCTCAACTGTGTCGTGATCAGCACCGGCACCGGCAACGTCACGCCCAGCAAAAAGCAGGTCGAGCTGGCGATCGAATATGGCGCCAAGGCAATCCTCACCACCGGCGACTATTTGCTGCACCTCGCCGACGTCGCCCGCGAGATGGGCCACGACCCGAAAGACTTGGGCCTCACGGCGCTGCCCAACATCGGCGACACCGAAACTCTCGAAGCAACCTTCGGAATACCCGTGCTGCAGAGCTACGGCTTTCACGAGGTGCAGTGGGTGGCGGTCGAGTGCCCCGAGAAAGACGGGCTCCACATCTTTGAAGATGCGTTCGTGGTCGAGATCGTCGATGTCGAAACCGGCGAGCCGTTACCCGACGGCGAACAAGGCGCCATCGTCATCACCGAGCTGTACAAAACCGGCAGCCCACAGTTCCGCTACAACATCATGGATCTGTCGACCCTGTACCCCCGCGAGCAGTGCGCCTGCGGCAGCTGGCTCCGCAAGATGGCTCCGTTCGCGGGGCGCGGCGACAACATGGTCAAACTGCGCGGCGTCAACGTGTGGCCCGAGGCGCTCGGGGCCATCGCCACCGCCGTACCCGGAGTCACCGACGACTATTTCGTCCGCGCCTACCGCACCGGCAACCGCGACGAGATCACCGTCTCGGTCGTGAGCGAACAAGCCGACACCGCCGACGTGCAAGCCGCGGTAGCCAAAGCCCTGCACGACGCCGTTGGCGTGAAGATGGGCGTTGAGGTCGGCGCCCCCGGCAGCCTCGACTTGTCGACCGGTTTCGGCACCGTCGCCAAACTTGTGCGATTCCGAGACGACCGATGAGCGCCCCCGCCGGGATGATCGACTACTGGTGCAACGCGTTCACGCCCGACCGGTTGACGCCGTGGAACCAGGCCATCAACAACCAAGGGTTGAGCCTCAAGATCGAGCGCGAGGGTGATGAGTTCTGCCGCCCCGACGAGATGGTGGCCCGCATGGACGCTGCCGGCTTCGCCACCTTGATCATCCCGGCATCGGACCTGCGCGACGCACCCGAGGTCGACAGCTTCGAACATGTAGCCGGCCGCATCGACGAACTTCAGGCGATGTACACCGCGTTCCCCGGGCGATTCAAAGGCGTCTGGAGTGTGGACCCAACCAGGGGCCAGGCCGATGTCGACCACGCCGAGGCGATGCTCGCCGAACCGTGGTGCCTGGGGCTCCACAATCACACCCACAGCTGGGATCGCCGGTTCGACCACCCTGACTTCGTGCCGTACTACCAACTGTGCGCCGATCACGACGTGCCGTTTGTGATGCAGGCCGGCGCCTCGGGTGGGAACTTCCCGCACGAGTGCGGCCACCCCGATGGCATTCGCCAGCCCGCCACCGACTTCCCCACCGTGTCGTTTCTGCTCTCGCACACCGGCGCACCATGGGTCGCCGAAACCATCGCCCTGGCCACCGAGTTCGACAACGTGTTCATCGGGACGGCCTCATGGCCGGTCCGGATGTGGCCCGACAGCCTCGTCAACTTCGCCATCGGCGACGGCCGCGCGAAGGTGTTGTTCGGCTCCGGATTCCCCACGACCGGCCACGCCCAAGCAGCACGACAAATCTCGCGCTCCGATCTCGACCCCGACCTGGTCACCGCAATCACCAGCAAGAACGCCCGCTCACTTTTCACCCGACTCAGCAATCCCTAAAGCGAGAAACGAGGAACCACATGCTCGGACAGACCTACAACGTGCAACCGGTACCACCCGACCCCGAGCACACCGTGTACTTCGACATGGCGCCGCTGCGTATCGGTGTCGAGTACCGAGTGGTCGACCCCGAAGGGCTCGCCGCCGCCTACGAAGGCGACGATCTGGCCGAGATCGAAGAGCACTCGCCCGAGGGAGGGTTCACCGACGAAGGACTCTCGATCCACGTCGAGAGCATCGCGGATGACCACGAGTACATCCGCTTCGATGCGTTCGACGACGACCCGCACTATCACTACGTCGACAAGGCAGCGGGCACGAACACTCTGGTCGGGTTCGATGTGGCCGCTCATGGGCCGGTAGTGCCGTGGGTGCTGAGCCAACTCCGCCACCGTCTCAACCCGATGCTCGCCCGGGCCGGCGCACCTCACGTGGCCGAAACCGTGCCGAGCGAACTCGGCGGCCAGATCGCCGACCACCTCACTACCTACCTGCCCACCATCGGTATCGAAGTCGACCCGGCATGACCTTCAACGTCGAACCACTCACCGCGACCACCGGGGCCGTCATCACTGGCATCGACCTGCGCGAGGTCGACGAGGCGTCGATCGACGAGTTCGAGCAGTTGGTGCTCGAACACCTCGTCGTGTTCTTCCCCGACCAAGCGCTCGAACCGGCCGAACAGATGCGTCTGGCGCTGCTCTTGGGCGACATCGATGTGGCCCCCTTTGGCCCGAAGCACCCCGACGTACCCGAGATGACGGTGCTCGACCAGCAGGCCCCCAAAGGCGAAGGTGCCGATGCCTGGCATAGCGACAACACGTTCCGTGCCGAACCGCCTAGCTACACGATGCTTCAGTCGGTGCTGCTGCCGCCGGTCGGTGGCGATACGTGCTGGGCGAACATGTACGAGGCCTACGATGCCCTCAGCCCGGCGATGCAGGACTTCCTCGAAGGCCTCACCGCCACGCACGACCTGTCGAAGATGCTGGTCAAGGCAATCGCCATGGGCAACAGCGACGCCGACCTCGGTGCGATGCGCAAGCAGTATCCGCCCGAACATCACCCGGTAGTGCGGACCCATCCTCGTACTGGCCGCAAGGCCCTTTTTGTCAACGGCAACTTCACCACCGGCATCGATCAGCTCACCGGTACCGAAAGCAAAATGACCCTCGACCTGTTGCTCGAACACGTGCAGTCGCCGCTGTTTCAATGCCGGTTCAATTGGCAGCCCGGCACCCTGGCGCTCTGGGATAACCGGTGTCTGCAGCACTACGCCGTGCCCGACTACTCGAGCCGACGGATCATGCACCGGCTGACCCTCAGCGGAGACCGCCCCGTATGACCACCAACGTGACGGGCAATCTTGTTATCACCGGCGGCACGGTCGTCGACGGTACCGGCAGCCCTCGACAAGAGGCCGACGTCATCATCAAAGACGGCCGAGTTGTCGAGGTCGGCACCGCCGATGCGGCCACCCGCCAAGCCAGCGAAACGATCGACGCTTCGGGGTTAATCGTGGCCCCCGGCATCGTCGACGTGCACACCCACTACGACCCGCAGCTCACGTTCGACCCGTTGGCCTCGATGTCGATCTACCACGGCGTCACCACCGTGTTGGCCGGAAACTGCGGGTTCTCGATCGCCCCTACCCGGCCCGACGATCGCCAGTACCTACGCGAACTGTTCGCCAAGGTCGAGCAGATGGAACCCACCGCCATGGACGCGGTCGAGTTCGACTTTGAGACCATGCCCGAATACCTGGCGGCCCGGTCCGGTCGGCTCGGGCTCAATCTGGCTTGCTACATCGGCCACTCGAATATCCGCCGCTGGGTTATGGGCCCCGAGGGATCCGAGCGAGCGGCGACCAACGACGAGATCGCTGCCATGCAACAGGTGGTTCGAGAGGCTATGGAGGGCGGTGCTGCCGGTCTGTCGTCGTCGCATGCGCCGACCCATCTCGACGGCAACGGCGACCCGGTGCCGTCACGCTTCTCCACCCGCGACGAACTACTCGCCCTCGCCGAGGCGGCCGGCCACACCGGCAGCGGCTCGATCACCTACCTGCCAGCGAGCGCGATCGGCGGCATAGACGACGAAGACGAGGACTACTGCATCGAGCTGTCGTCGCGGTCCGGATTGCCGGTGATCATCCAAGGGCTCGGCGGCCGCAACAAGACCGACGCGCCCACCGCTACCTGGGACCGGGCGCAAGCGTTCCTCAATCGGGCCGAATCGAACGGTGCGGCGATCTACAACATCCTCATCACGCGGCCACCCGACCGGCCGCTCACCATCGGCCCCGAAAATCAGCTCTACCTGTCGGTGCCGTCATGGGTCGAAATGTTGGCCCTACCGCACGACGACCGGGCGGCCGCCCTACGCAACCCCGAGCAACGCGACGTGCTGCGAACCGCCGTCGAGAACTACAACCGTGACCCAGAACAGGGCACGACTACCCCTCCCCCGCTGTGGGAGACGGTGTTTGTCCAACACGTGCGCGACAGCTCCAACCAACCGCTAGTCGGCCAATCGGTCGCCCGCATCGCCGAGCAACGGGGCCAGGCCCCGGCCGACGTGATGCTCGACCTTGCACTGAGCGAAGACTTCGAGACCGGCTTTCGGTGGAACTGGGAAACCACCGAATGGGCAACGGCGGTCGAAGAGGCACAGCAGGACGACCGCATGATCATCGGCACCTCCGACGGTGGCGCTCACCTCGCCCGAGACGACGCCGCCGACTGGAGCTCGTGGTACCTACGCAACTGGGTGATCGATCGCGGGGTGTGGGGCCTCGAAGAAGGCATCCGCCAGATCACCCAAGTGCCGGCCAACATCGTCGGCGTCACCAACCGCGGCACGCTCGAACCGGGCCAATGGGGCGACGTCTTCCTGTTCGACCCTGACCTCATCGATGCGGGCCGAAAAGAGTTCGTGCGCGACCTGCCCGGTGGCGCCGGCCGCTTCAAAGCATGGGCCAAGGGCATCAAGGCAACGATCGTCAACGGCGTACCAGCGGTCGTCGACGGCGAACCCACCGGCAACCTCGCCGGCACCGTCACCTCTCCAGGCAGGCACTAGCGCCCCGATGACGGTTGCCGATCATCGGCAGAACCATCAACGAGCCTCATCAACACACCAACACCCAGCAGGTTTACACCGTCAACTGTTCACCCGCCCTGTCCCCTCGCCTGGTGGCGAGCGGCTACGGTGAAGGTACCCAATTTCGGGCTTCTCCAAGCCCTTCGACCCACACCTCTAGGGGAATCATGCCATCGAAAGTATTCGTTCTTGGTGGAGATGGATTTTGCGGCTGGCCCACGGCGCTGCACCTCTCCGCAAACGGCTATGACGTCCACATCCTCGACAGTCTCGTCCGCCGGAAGGCCGACATTGAGCTTGAGGTCGAGTCGCTGACCCCTATCGCCACCATGAGCGTTCGCCTCGCCGCATGGAAGCGCGAGACCGGCCGCACCATCGAGTTCCACAACATCGATCTCGCAACGGAATACGAGCGATTCCGCGCCATGCTCGACGAGCACCAGCCCGACTCGATCGTGCATTTCGCCGAGCAGCGGGCAGCCCCCTACTCGATGAAGTCGCCCGCCCATAAGCGCTACACGGTCGACAACAACAGCTCGGTTACCCACAACGTCCTCGTTGCGGTCGCCGATAGTGGTCAAGACATCCACATCACCCACCTCGGCACCATGGGTGTGTACGGCTACGGAACCGCCGGACTCGCCATCCCTGAGGGCTACCTCACCGCAACGGTGGGCGAAGGCGACGACGCCAAGGCGATCGACTTCCTGTACCCAGCCAACCCGGGCAGCGTCTACCACATGACCAAGACCCTCGATGCGCTGATGTTCTACTTCTACAACAAGAACGACAAGATGCGGATCACCGATCTGCACCAGGGCATCGTGTGGGGAACCACCACCGACGAAACCAAGCTCGCCCCCGAACTGGTGAACCGGTTCGACTACGACGGC